>NZ_VOZB01000008.1:0-181060 GCF_013420005.1 Acinetobacter sp. YH12040 | reverse complement strand
ACTGAGGATCAGAAAGCTTGTTTGAATCGATGTATTTCATCCGCAGATTATGCACGAATGCTAAGAAATCCGGAGTGCAAATATTAACCAAAAAGAAGATCGTTTTTTGATTTATGAAAGAGATCTATTGGTTTGACTTTAATAAAGCTAAATCTGAAATTGAGAAAATTTTAAATAAAAATAATTTTTATTTATATCCGAAAAACTGTGCTCAATCAAAATGTACGTGTAAAGTTCCAGTTTGGTTGGAAGTTGTAGAAGCACAAGATGGTCATGAGGTTAATATATACAAATTAAGTACACGTGCGGATTCAAGTAATTGGTCTATAAATGCTACAGCAGAATACGAAGCATCGAAAAAACAGGTAACTGATTACTATCAAATTTATGAATTTATTGAAAACTCAACTTCATTAACTAATTTTCAACAATATGACTTCGGATGTTGGAAATTTGAGCCAAGTTGGATGTCGAATAATATACATGCGCATGAATCTGGTCATTTATTTAATTGGCCAGATGAGTATTTTGCTTATGGGGGAGCAGTAAATCAAAGATATACTTTAGCTACAAGTAATCCACCATATCAAATAGATCTTAAGATTGCAGAGCCTGCAGATTTTTGGAAAAGAAATTCAAAAAATAATTTAATGGGTGAAGGAACTTTAATTAAAAATCCACAAATGCATGAATATTATCTGCATCAAATTCGAGATTGGTTTGAAAAAGAAACAGGGATTAATTGGGATGTTAAATCTTAAATTTATAATGGTTTCAATTTTATTTATGAGTACTATATCAATGGCGAAAAATAATCAAGAGTTTTACACGAGTACATATCCAAATTATTGGGGTAATCCTCTTATAGAAAAATTTTGGGCTAATAATGGTAAAGAATTTTATTTGAAAAATTCTACAGTAGATAGAATAGGTAGTAAAAATAATAAAATAAACGGAGTCGGTTTGATTGTTAAAAGCTTAACCGAAAAAGAGGCTGAAGATTATGACAAATATGGAAAAAAAATTTTCTTGCTTAATAAAAAATATGATTTAAAAAGTAGTAAAGATAAGAAGCTAAATTTTAGATTTTTTGAAATTTCAGGTGAGAATACTGTTTCTTCAATACTTTTTAATTCAAAAGACAGTAATGGTCAGGAAGTTTTAAAATGGTTTAATGAAAAAAAAATAAATTTTATTAATTCCAGTGAAAGTAAAATGGAAATAGGATTTAAAATTATTACTAAAATAAAAAAAAGTGAATCTGATTATGTTTTAGAGTTGATATTTGAGAATTTATCTGGGCAAGATATATTAATCACTGGGGTTAATGATTGGGAGGTGAGTAATGAAAATAGAAGAAGTAAAATAATATCAAATTTAGTGATTAGGGATGGTTTGAATGCATCTTTTAAATTTAGTTTGAATAAATATAATTTGATAGAGAAAAATGAGGATTTATTAAACAATCTAATATTACCTGGGAAAATGAAAAAAAGTATTCATTTCAAGTTAGATAAAAATGAAATGGATAAGCTAGAAGAATATCAAAAAATTATAGATGATGCAGAGCTAAAATATTATGTTGTTATGGATCTTAGAGTGCTATCGCCAAGTATTATTGCAGGTGATTTTCATTATTTAACTAGTTTGAATGAATTTATTTATTCTAAATGAATTGCATGTCGTATATTTGGTTTTTTCACATTTTTTTGTGCAGGGGAATTGTATTTTTAATGTTTGAAGTAATAATTTTGTAGGTGGAATTTTATTCTGATTTTTTAATTATTTAAACTTACTTGCAATGGTTTTTTTTGATATTGATTTTTTAATTTTATTTAGTGGGTTTGATTTTAAAAAAATTATGTATTTTATTTTTAATAAATAAATTGAGCTATGATGAATTTTGTTGGTGTTTTTAGATTGTTATTTATAGTGCTCATTAGCTCGCATGTATATGCTGATGACGAAAAAATAACATATTTATACGAGAAAAATAAACAAGCGCTTTTTTTAGGTGGGTGTAATAGGGGAGTTTTTCCATTTAATAGTACTGATTTTTCTAACATAAAAGATCTAACCTTAAAATATAAGTTGGAAAAAATTCATCGAAATTATGAAGAGCCTACATCGTTTAATTTTCTGATCGAAAATAAGGAAATTACAATGTACGGTGGAGGAGATGAAGTTGTAAGTAAGCTTTGTAATATGGAAAGTTCTAGAGAAATTAAAATTAATTATTATAAAATTGAAGGATCTAAAAGAATATATTACTATATAGATGAAATTTAAATTTTTATTTAGGCTTAGTGAAATTATTTCTTTTAATTATTTATAAAATAGACTTCTTTCATAATTTATTTTTTGCTCAGCTCTAAATTATAGATTCCCGCAATTAAATTGAATCTTAAGCCCAGTCTTTTTCCTCGATTACGATATCGCTCGGCAAGGATTTTGAAAGTTTTTAAATTACCAAATACATGCTCAACCCCAATTCTTCTTTTGTTGATTTCTTGATTATAGATTTTTAGTTCAGGATCCAATTTACAGCGCTTTTTTGCTTTTAATGGCAACAAGCTATTTGGATACATTGCATAAATCCCTTGATAGCCTTTATCTGCAAGGATAAAGGCACCTGCCGGAATCTGATGTAAGTTTCGTTTGAAGAGTTCGAAATCATGTACAGCACCACGATCAGTGCATAAACTCATAATTTGCTGAGTTCTATAATGAATGATGGCCTGGACTTTGAAAGTATGTGCCTTCTTTTTGCCACTATAGCTTTTCTTCTGTTTTTTTAGGTCTTTGTATTGGAATTTCTGTGGCATCAACAATCACCACGTTCCAGTCGATGCCTTCGCCCTCAGGCAAATGCTTCGGTAAATTAAATAAATTGGACTTGATCAGGCAGTCCTCTACATGACGGACAATTCTTGAAGCAGTCGGCTCTGACACACCATAACTTGTTGCAACATGGAACAAGGTTCGGTATTCGCGCCAATAACTTAAGCACAGAAGGATTTGATCTTCTATGCTCAATTTAGTTGGTCTACCTTTAGCAGGAACATGCATTTTCAGTTGTTCAACCATTAAATCAAAGTTTGACCATGATATGCCGGTGTATCGCTTAAACTGTGTTTCAGAAAGCTTCTTTGAATCGATATATTTCATCCGCAGATTATGCATGAATATTTAAAATTCTTCGGTACAAATAATCAGCAAGAGACTGTTCGTTTTTTGATTTATGAAAGAGGCTTAATAAATAAATCTAATGGATATAAAATGACACATTGATAATTATTTAAAATAAACTAATTATGAAATTCATTTTCTATAGGAACTAGTTTTTTTGTAATAATATTTATTTAAAGAGTGTGATTGTATATTAAAAAATAAACCCGCACTAAGCGGGTTTATTTTTATCTCAAAGGAGATTACATGTTAGGGTAATTAGGACCACCGCCACCCTCAGGTGTTACCCAAGTAATGTTTTGAGACGGATCTTTGATGTCACAAGTCTTACAGTGTACACAGTTTGCCGCGTTAATTTGGAAACGTTTAGAACCGTCATTCTCTTCCATAATTTCATAAACACCAGCAGGGCAGTAGCGCTGAGCAGGCTCATCCCATTTTGGTAAGTTCACATTTACAGGAATAGAAGCATCTGTCAGTTTTAAATGCGCAGGCTGATTTTCTTCATGTACCGTATTCGATACAAATACAGAAGACAAACGGTCAAACGTTAGTTTACCATCTGGTTTTGGATAATTCGGTTTGAAGTTCGCAGCATCGACAGTTTTTAAAGCACTGAAATCTGGCTGTAAGTCATGTAGTGTAAATGGCACTTTAAAGATGTTTTGATCAACAAAGTTGAACGCACCACCCATCCATTGACCAAACTTATGCATAGCAGGGCCGAAGTTACGAGAGTTATATAACTCTTCTTTCAACCAACTGTTGTTGAACTTGTCTGTGTACGCAGTTAACTCTTTAGCGAAGAAGTCTTCACCTTCAGTCACACGTGCAATGGCAAGGTCACCACCTTTTTCCACACCCGCAGCAATCGCTTCAAATACAGCTTCACCGCACAGCATGCCTGATTTCATTGCTGTATGAGAGCCTTTGATTTTCGCAAAGTTTAGGAAACCTGCGTCATCACCAATTAAGCTACCACCTGGGAAAGTGAATTTAGGTAGTGAGTTGAAGCCACCTTTTACAACCGCACGTGCGCCATAAGAAATACGCTTACCACCCTCAAGATATTGCTTGATCAGTGGATGTGTTTTCCAACGCTGCATTTCCATAAATGGATACATGTGTGGATTGGTATATGATAAGTCAACGATCATGCCCAAAGTCACTTGGTTGTTCTCAGCGTGGTATAACCACCAACCGCCTGAAGAACCTGTTTCACTTAAAGGCCAACCTGCACCGTGCATCACCAAACCTGGTTTATGTTTAGCAGGATCTATTTCCCATAATTCTTTAATACCAATACCGTAATGTTGTGGATCGGCATCTTTATCCAAGTTGAATTTTTGGATTAAACGTTTACCTAAATGACCACGACAGCCTTCAGCAAATAATGTGTATTTCGCATGAAGTTCATAGCCAGGGGTAAAGTTGTGCGTTGGTTCGCCATCTTTACCAATACCCATGTCGCCAGTCTGAATACCTTTCACAGTACCATCTTCATGGTAAAGGATTTCAGACGCGGCAAAGCCTGGGAAAATAGACACTTCTAATTCTTCAGCTTTAGCGCCCAACCAACGAACCACGTTACCTAACGAAATAACATAGTTGCCATCGTTATGCATGGTTTTAGGCACCATCCAATGCGGTGCTTCTTGTGATTTTTCATCAGACAATAAGAAATAGGTTTTGTCTTCAGTGACAGGCACATTTAACGGTGCGCCTTGTTCTTTCCAATCTGGGAACAATTCATTCATCGCGCGAGGTTCAAGCACAGCACCCGATAGAATATGCGCACCCACTTCGGAGCCCTTTTCCACGACACAAACGGACAGATCGTTTAGGTTATTTTCAATTGCAAGTTGACGAATTTTAATCGCAGCAGATAGGCCGGCAGGACCTGCACCGACGATAACTACGTCAAACTCCATCGATTCACGTTCGATGTGTTCCATGTAGGACTCCTCATATTTCGGAAGGTGGCATCCATTCAATTCATTTAAATGGTGCTGCCATGAGTGTTCTTAATGCCCAGACACAATTTTTCTATCGTGTCTTTGATATTGTGGGCTAGTATAGTTTTAAACCGAGTTCTAGCCAATTGGCTGAATCATATTATTTTTCCGTCACTAAGGTATTTATTAGGCGGATGAAGCAGCAATTGAACGAAAACCCGACGAAAAAATTCATTAATAGGGATGATAGAAATTTAATGAACATTGCACAATACTTAAAAGATGGACAGTCCGGTCACAAAAGGTCAATCCCCCCATTAGATCAATGGCATCCAAAGCATTGTGGTGCAATGGATTTGAAGGTTTTAGCCAATGGAGAATGGTGGCACGATGGTCAATTGATCAAGCGGCAAGCACTCATAGATTTGTTCTCAACCGTGCTTTGGAAAGAAGATGGGAAATTCTATTTAAAAACCCCTGTGGAACAAATTGAAATACAGGTGGAAGATGAGCCTTTATTTGTTAATCAAGTCGATACGCTTGAGCTAGAAAACAAGCGCTATATCCAGTTTACGACCACAACACAAGACGTGATTGTTGTGGATGATGAACATCCTATTTTTATGCGTGAATATCAAGGTGAATTGCGCCCTTATGTACATGTGCGTTTTGGAATTAATGCACTGATCCAGCGTGCCGCATTCTTTCATTTGGTTGAGATGGGTGAACTGCTTGAAAATGAAAAAGGTGAATCCATTTTAGTGTTACAAAGTGGTGATTTGAGCTTGCAATTAGGCACCTGAGGTTTAAGCTTTCCACCTTGTCATTCTGAACAACATATAAGTGATCCTATGACCGCCATTCACCCCATTTACCCACTGGATGTACCCATGCCGAAAGCTGGCGCAGATGCACCGATCGGTTTATTTGATTCGGGGATTGGTGGCTTATCTGTGGCCTTGGAAATTGCGCGCTATTTGCCGAATGAACGTATTGTGTATTATGCCGATACTGCACATGTACCCTATGGGCCACGTGATGATCAAAATATACGTGAGTTGACTGCACATGCCATAGAGTGGTTATACCGCCAAGGCTGTAAAGTCGCTGTCGTGGCATGTAACACGGCATCTGCTTTTAGTTTGGATTATTTGCGTGAACATTATGGGGAGAACTTCCCCATTATTGGTTTAGTTCCTGCGTTAAAGCCTGCCGTTCTGCAAACAAAAAGTAAAACAGTGGCTGTTCTTGCAACACCTGCGACATTTCGTGGAAAGTTGATTAAAGATGTGATGCATCGTTTTGCTGAGCCGGCAGGGGTCAATGTTCTGACTGTGACCAGTTTGGAATTAGTACCCTTTGTAGAAGCAGGCGCGCAGATGAGTGAGGCTTGTCTTAACACATTAACTGATGTTTTACAGCCAGTTGTAAATCAAGGTGCAGATTTTTTAGTGCTTGGATGTACACATTACCCCTTTCTAAAATCGGCAATTCAGTATATTTTTGGTCAGAAGCTGACATTAATTGACTCAGGTTTTGCAGTTGCACGACAAACAGCCCGAATTTTGATTAAAAATGAGTTATTATTTGATCAGAAACGAGAAAATTGTTTGCGTATAGAATGCTATGTCAGTGGCAATAATGCGGAAAATTTAAAACCGGTTGTGGCGCGCCTGATTCAAGATGATATTTCTTGGAACATTGCCAACATCGGACTTATAAGTTCAGAAGACTAAATCAGTCATTTTGGACAACGTTAAATGAAAAAATTAGTTTTTTATTGGGGTAGTCATGTCGCATTTTCCAGCTAAGATCAATTCGATGCTGAGTGCGTTATGCAGCGGGAGAGGATCACTAATGCTCGATAAGCGTTATCAAGTATTCATTTCCACATCTGGTAGCGAAATGCAGCCAGAACGGATCATTTTGGCTCAGACGCTTGTAGGAATGGGGTTTTTCTCATGGGGGCTAGAACAACGTACACCATTGAGCACTGCTTTTGCACGTCGTCAAATTGACGATTGTGACTATGTGATGATTTTATTGGGTAGTCAATACGGTGAGCAGTCTGTGTCTGGTGTGGGCTATATGCACCTTGAATACATCTATGCGGTGACCAAGCAAAAACCTGTCATTGTGTTTATGCATGATGATCCAGATTCACGTGATGATGCGTTACATGATGCTAAACCTGAACTTCGTGAAAAATTTAAAGAATTTAGAAAACTATTACAAAATGAAGTTGATCAAGTTTTTACCTATCGTAGTTTGCGTGATTTAGAAATGGCAGTTCGATTGAACATGCCACAAATGCTAGAACGCTATCCTGTTACAGGTTGGGTGCGACCACAGAATACTCAAGCTTTACATGATGAAATTGATCGTTTAAAAGCCCAGTTAGTTCAACTCGAAACAGAGTCGGGAAAACGCGAAGTTGATCCGTTCTTATCTTTACCAAAAGTGTCGATGCATGAACTATTTTCATTTGAATACCGCATGCACGCTTATCAAGATGGTAATTTCAAAGAATTAAAAGTACAGAAGAAAATGACGTGGGCGCAGCTCTTGTCGATTTTAGGCGCAACCTTTGTTAATCCAACCCCTGAAGAATTCTTCTCTAAACGAATGAATGAGTTTTTGAATGAAACAGGTTTGGATGATGCACGTATTGAGATGCCACGTGCACATGCGGTTGCGCGGGCACAAGTGAATATTCGTGCTTTACACAGCATTAAAAGCCAGATGCGGCAGAATGACTGGATTGTGCCCAATGGCCGAGATGATCGTCAGCGGATGTTGTGGCAAGTGACCAGTAAAGGTCAAAAATTGCTAGAAAGTAATTTGCTTGATAATGATCGAGTTTTTCAATTTAAATCTGCATATTAATCTATTTTATTAAATAGATAAAAAGCTGCTACATTAGCGTCATTGAAATTGATGGAATAAGCGTAATGTTGCCTGCCGAAAAAGCTAAAGTCACCATTATTCTGGCGAATCTAGGTACGCCTGATGCGCCAACTGTGCCCGCAGTGCGTCGTTTTCTGCAACAGTTTTTGTCAGATCAGCGGGTGATTGAAATCCCGAAACCGATATGGCAAATCATTCTACGTTTGTTCATTTTGCCATTTCGACCAAAGCGTGTGGCGCATGCCTATGAAATGGTTTGGGGCAATGATTCGCCCATGCGTGAAATTTTATTTGAGCAAGTCGCCGCAGTAAAACAGCATCTCACAGCAAAATATCCAGAATTTGAACTAAATGTGATTCCGGCCATGACTTATGGTAATCCGGGGATTTCTGCCGCTTTAGCGCAATTGGCTGAGCAGCCACAAGACCACATCGTCCTGTTTCCACTATTCCCACAATATTCAGCAACATCGACTGCACCGCTATATGATGCGATCGCACAATGGATTCCGCAGCAACGCAATTTGCCGGGTTTGAGCATTATTCGTGACTATTACCAGCATCCTGTGTTTATACAGGCCTTGGCGCAAAGTGTGCGTGATTATCAAGCTAAACATGGTGTGCCAGATAAATTATTGATGTCATTCCACGGTATTCCACAGCCTTATGCCGATAAAGGTGATCCCTATGCAGATCGTTGCCGTGTGACGGGGCATTTGGTTGCACAAGCTTTGGGTTTAACTGCTGAACAGTATGAAATTAGTTTCCAATCGCGTTTTGGTAAGCAAGAGTGGGTGAAGCCTTATACCGATGCCACCTTAGAAGCATGGGGCAAACAAGGCGTGAAATCGGTACAGGTCATGAGCCCAGCATTTTCAGCGGATTGTTTGGAAACGCTAGAAGAGTTGGCGCTGCAAAATGCTGAAATTTTCCAAGCAGCAGGAGGTGGCGAATATGGTTATATTCCCGCATTAAACGCGCGGGATGATCATGTCGCATTGCTCAATTTATTACTTCAAGCTAATCTTGATGCCTTAAAGCAAACATTAGCCCATTCATCGCCTTGAGGTTTTCGCCCTATGTTGCAAGTTAAAATCGTTCCCGTCACGGCATTTCAACAAAACTGTTCCATTGTTTGGGACTCTGAGTCGAAAGAAGCGGTCTTGATTGATGCAGGGGGAGAGCCGGAAAAATTAAAAGCTGAAGTTGAAGCGCTCGGTTTAACGGTCAAAGCCTTGTGGTTGACACATGGCCATTTAGACCATGCAGGTGCGGTTGGCGCATTAACCCAAGCATGGAATGTTCCAGTGATTGGCCCGCATAAAGAAGATGCATTTTGGCTCGACATGATTCAAGACGTATCAGCCAAATATGGCTTTCCGATTCCTGAAAATGTCCATGTGACCCAATGGTTAGAAGGCGGCGAAACACTGAAACTGGGTGAAGAAGAGTTTGAAGTACGTTTTGCACCGGGGCATACACCAGGCCACGTTATGTTCTATAACGCTAAATATGGTGTGTTATGGACGGGTGATGTTTTATTTAAAGGTTCTATCGGCCGGACAGATTTTCCACGCGGTAACCATCAACAATTACTCGACTCCATTCAGCGTGAATGTTTTAGCTTGCCGGATGACACCCAGTTTATTTCAGGGCACGGTCCAATGAGTACCATTGGTTATGAAAAACAACATAACCCTTTCGTTGCTGGTAAAGCGGGTTAAGCAACAAGATTGAGAAAGCCAATAAAAAAAAGGAATCCACACGGATTCCTTTTTTATTTACCTAAATAACAGGTTTATGAACTTGAGTCCTTAGAATTGATCTTCTTCACGGCCACCATCAGCCTGAGGTGCATCTTGTGTCGGCAGACGATATTCATCATTGGCCCATGCACCGAGATCAATCAATTTACAACGATCTGAGCAAAACGGGCGATATTCATTATTTTCCCAAGTCGTCAATGCGCCGCAGCGTGGACAATTCATGGTGGTGGGCATGCTTAACTCCAGCAAAAACGGATGATTCAATTAGGCAAATACAGTCGCAGTTGTTAGACTTATGCCGTTCTGTTTAGTTTGATCTGTTTATGCCTATTCGTCAATTTCAAGCGCAGCGTATGCGAGCTCCCCGTGATTTTCAGCCGATTGATTCCACACCGATTTGTGTGGAAATTGGGGCTGGTAAAGGTAAACATGCATTATTATTTTCAGCCAATCACCCTGAATTTCAATTGATTGCTGTTGAGCGGACACGTGAAAAATTTGTGGCAATGCAAAAGCAGCATCAACTTGAAGGGCAAAGCAATTTAACTCCAATTCATGCTGATGCATTACCTTGGGTAGTACATGCCTTACATCCTGCGCAAGTACAGCAATTCTTTATTTTGTATCCAAACCCTGAACCGCATAATCCTGCACAGCGCTGGTTAAATATGCCATTTTTTGAATTTCTATTGTCGCGTTTGCAGCCGGGTGGTCAGATTACCTTGGCGAGTAATATTCCTGAATATATTGAGGAAGCACAGCAGCAGTTAATCGATGTTTGGAAGCTACCTTTTGTCAAAGAACGCATTGCAGAGACTTCAGCACGCACGCATTTTGAAATTAAATATCTAGAACGCGGTGAACTCTGTCAGCAGCTAATCATTACCAAGCCTGTAGATTACACCACACGTTTTGATGATTTTCAGCCGCTACAAGGTAAGCAACCCACCGAAGCATCTGCGGAATAATTGGGCATGACTCAGCGTATTGCAATCATTGGGGCAGGGCCTGCGGGATTGATGGCTGCGGAAGTGCTTAGCCAATTTGACTATGACATTCATGTTTATGAGCAAAAACCATCGGCAGCCCGTAAATTTTTAATGGCGGGCAAGACGGGGCTGAATATTTCGCATGCAGAACCCGTTGAACAATTTGTGCAGCGCTATGATCAAGTGGAATGGCTGAGTCCATGGGTTAAGCAGTGGGATGCAGCATGGATTCAACAATGGATGAAGGGGTTGGGCATTGAAACCTATATTGGTTCATCGGGTCGGGTCTTTCCTATTGAAATGAAAGCTGCGCCTTTACTGCGTTCATGGTTAAAACGTCTTAGTCTAGACGGGGTACAGTTTTATTATCGACATCAAGTTTTGGACTTACAGTCCAATCAGCTGACAATTCAAAACCTTGTTGATGGATCAAATCAAGCGCTTGGCTTTGATGCGATTATTATGGCGTGTGGGGCTGTGTCTTGGTCACGTTTAGGCAGTGATGGCGCATGGCAAAAATGGCTACAGCCTGAGAGCATTGAAGCTTTTCAGGCCAGTAATGCAGGCGTGGAACGCGTTTGGTCGAAGTTCATGCAGCCTGTGTTTGGACAGCCTTTAAAGCGAGTCAATGCATGGGTCGAGCAAGCCGAGCCGACCCAAGGCGATATCATCATTTCACACTATGGACTGGAAAGTGGATTGATCTACAAACAAGGTCGTGCGTTGCGTCAACAGGTGAAATCTGCTCAGCCCATGCAGCTGACTTTGGACTTATTGCCAGATCAAAGTGTTGAGCAATTGGCAAAGAAACTACAGCCTTCGAAGAAGCAGTCTTTAACCAATGTTTGGCGTAAAGCCGGTTTAGATTCGGCGAAAGCTGCGCTGGTCCGTGAACTGGTGGATAAATCTTTGTGGCATGAGCCGGCCTTACTAGCAGCGAAAATTAAACATTTAGATATTCACCTTGATGGATTTCGCCCGATAGATGAGGCGATTAGCTGCGCAGGTGGTGTGAAGCGTTCAGTCCTAAAAGATGGCTTACAATTGAAGAGCAATCCTTTTGTATTTGTCTGCGGGGAAATGTTGGATTGGGATGCACCTACTGGGGGCTATTTACTTACTGCATGCTTTGCAACGGGTCGTGCCGCAGGGCAAGGTGTACATCAGTATTTAGCTCATTCAGTTTAGGTTTTTTTTAACTGGATTGGGTTCCATTATTTTACCTAGGGCATCCATAAATTGTCACAAATGCGTTGGAGCAGTGTGCTATGTTGATGCTTCCCTAAAGCAAATGACATCAGAATAATGCGCATAGAACAACAATATACAGGCAGCTGTTTATGTGGTGCGGTCTGCTATGAAATTAATGGTCCGATTGGTGAGATCGTGCAATGTCATTGTTCTCGGTGTAGAAAAGCCAATGGTACAGCATTTGCGACCAATGCCCCGATTGCTAAAGCAGATTTTAAAATTGTGGCTGGTGAGCAGTTTCTGAAACAGTATGCGTCCACGGCCACCACGCAGCGCTGTTTTTGTAGTGAGTGTGGTTCGCCGATCATCAGTATTAAGGCTGAAACGCCTGATTATTACCGCCTACGTATAGGTACCTTAGATACGCCTCTGACGCAGAAACCGACCTGTCATATCTTTGTCGCATCCAAAGCAGAATGGGATGATATTGCAGGTGATTTACCACAATATGCTGAACGACCATAGCTTAAATCAAGATTGAGCAATCACTTCAAGGGCATGGATGTGCCCTTGAAGTTGAGTTTATGTTGTGTCTTTTAGCTCGTGTCACCTTCTCATTCATCCACGTTGAATTTCGGTAAATAGATTGCAACAGGGTGGATGATTAGGGTTGTCGAGTTTTTTGTAGTTCAGGATATTGTTCCTGCCAATGTCCCAATTGTTCTTGAGCATGAATAAACTGACCGAGACCTTTGACACTATCACTAGGATTTTTTAACTCACCATCGGCTGCTTGATTTTTCTCACGATAAATTTGTGATTGATTGTCCCAGTACTGATACATCAAGCCTTGAATATAACGGCCTTGCTCAGTTTTCATTTCGAGTTCTTTGAGCATATTCAGTGCTGACTGGATGTTGTCACGCTTACGCTGTGTAGCAAATTCATCAGTGAGTTTGCCTTCCTCACGCAGTTTCATCAGCTCATCTTCCATCTCATCGCTAATTTGACTAAAGCTCTCATCATATTGCGTCAGAAGCGTGAGGTCGTGTAGATCATCTGGGGTCTTGGCAAAGTTTTTAATAGGATCACTATTCAGTTCTTTCATGATTTGATCATCGGAACTGATTTCACTATTTTGTTCCACCGTTTTTGATGATTTTTCACATGCAGTGAGTCCTAGCACCGTACCCATGAGGAAGATGACACTGAGTTTCTTTAAAGAGATTGGCATGAGCATAATCGTGTCCTAATGTGTTTTTCTAAAGATATAGACATGCGTGATATACGGGAAATCAATGAAATCCTGTGCCGTCTTTTGGGTTGATTCAGCCACGATATTTTCAAATTGTTGTTTCAGTTTTTGTTGTTCATCCGTGCTTAACGCTGCAATAAAACTGGTGGACAATAATCGTTTGGAAACCACGTGTTCCACTGTACCATGATGCAATTGTTGAAAGGTGGTTTCGGCAATTAATTTAAATGTTTGCTGCTGCTCAAACACTTTTTGCCATTGCCCACTATGATAACGTGGTGTGTCACCTTCGAGTTCACTCAAGACATCAGCGAGTTGTTTGACCCAATTGACTTGGATATCACGCTGGTTCCAAATCAAAACAAGATCACCATTGGGAACCAAGATACGACTGATTTCATTGAGGGTTTCAGGGGTGGCAAACCAATGAAATGATTGGGCACAAAATACCGCTGCTACAGAATGATCATGCAGTGGAATCTGATCACTTTGGGCGGCTAAAGTTGCAATATGCGGATGTTTTTTCTGCAATTGTTGCAGCATTTCATGTACAGGTTCGATCGCGGTGATATTTTCACTGAGTGGGCGAATATACTCGAGAAATTTGCCTGTACCTGAACCTAAGTCCACCAGATGGGCTTGAGGGGCTAAAGCTAAATGTTGTTGTAGCCACGCACTGATTTCAATCGGGTAGTCAGGACGGGCTTGTTGATAGAGTTCAGCTGCAGAGCTAAAGCCTTGTTGTGCGGCAGGATGTATTGAATGTGTCATATTCTGCACTTTTTAATCTGTATGGCCTCTATAAAATAGCATATTCGGAACAAGATAAACTTTGAATGCAACAAGGAAGGAAAAGCGTGACGCAACAAGGACTGGAGCAAAGTACAATGGAAAAGCACATCATTTTTGAAGATGATCAAATTCGTGTCATTTTTCAGCCAGGCAGTTCTCGTGAGCTTATTTTCTCCTTCGGTGATTTGATTACCCGCGCCAAGGGCTTGAGCATTAATGCTGAGAAGTCTTTGCAAAAATATGATTTTAATGTGATCGGTGTGATGCCGAAACAAAAATCTTGGTTTCCAACAACGTCAATGCAACAGATGTATCAAGCCATCAAGCCGATCCTAGAGCAATTTGAGCTGCGAATTGCCTATGGTGGTTCCATGGGCGGCTATGCTGCCATTAAATATGCCAATTTATTTGGTTTTCAGCGCGTGGTCAGTATGGTGCCACAGTTCTCCATAGACCCTGAAGACATTGTCGATACACGCTATGGCATGTTCTTTCAACCTAATCTGCATGCCAATATGCGAGTACTTGCTGAAGATGTATCGACTACACGCGAATATATCGTGGTGTATGATCCTTATTGTCCAGAAGATCGCGCTCACTTTGAAAAACTACAGGCTTTAATTCCGCATGTGCATGTGTTGCATCTGCCGTTTACAGGGCATGATGCCATTGCGGTATTGGCGAGTTCAGAACTGTTAAATGATTTCTTGAGACATCCTTTTGATGCGCCGTATTTTTATCAAAAAATGCGTCGGGTTAAGAAAAACAGCAAATTCTATTATCGAAAAGTCATCGAAAATTTACTGACACGCCATCGTGATGCCTTGGGTGAAATTTTAAAAAGCAATTCGTTTCAGCTTGATCCACAATTTTTTGATGCCAAACAAAAACAAACCTTATTACGGGTATTGTTTAATAACAAACAAGTCAGTGAGCAAGATCTACAAAAGTTGGGGATCACGACCTTTTTGCCACAGGAAAATCGTAGCCTGCTACTCGACCAGTTTGAACATGGTTTAGTGTTTAATGTGATTAGCCAAAAAATTGAAAGCTATGCAGCTGGTGTAATTGCGCTGAATCACAAGTTTTTGATTCCTTTGCAGCCGAAGGGCACAGGTCTAGTTTACGTCCAAGTCCAAGATGAGCGTTACATGGTGGTGATGAATGACCGTCAGGTAATGAAATTGGTCTTAGCTCAAGATGAACTGGCGGCAGGTATGCATCCGATTTTAATGCAGAAATATGTGGGCTATTACACACTGAACTATAAAGAATTGCGTTTGAGTAGCGATGAATTTGGTCAAGTCTTCTTTGTGGAAAATGCCGATGCATCTTGCCAGTTTGTGGTGCAACCCGAACAAATTTAAGCTCGACATTGGGTTGAAAATCCAAAGCTTGCTAATTTGTAGGAAGAGATTATGATGAGAGAAAGGTAGTATAAAAAACAATCATACTACCTAAAACATCATAAGGAATATGAGGGTTATCAGTATGCATTCAACACAGATGCTTGCTGTATTATTCATCTTAGTGCTGACCATGGGTTCAGCCTATGCACAGGGGGTTAGTTCAAGCATACTGATTTTTAGCAGCAGTATGTTGTTACTTACGATACTGACCATTTATGTCATACTCAAAATTCGAAATTCACTGCAACATCATCTCGATAAACCCGCGAAATAGCGGGTTTTTTTATATGCTGTTCGATTGCACTTTGGTGCATCACAGGTTTTAATCATTCACAATCAAATCTTTATAATCGGCCAGAAGGGAAGCAGCCATGAAAGCGGTATTTCTAGATTATCAGTCTCTAGATAAACAGGACTTAGATTTTAGCGGACTAGAAGCACAGTTTGATGAATTGACACTCTATCCCGCAACAACGGCTGCAGAGGTTGCTCAGCGCATACAAGGGGCTGATGTGATTATCAGCAATAAAGTACACATCAATGCTGAGCACATGCAGCTCAATCCGCAATTAAAACTTATCTTAATTTCTGCCACTGGCACCAATAATGTTGACCTTGTACACGCACAGCAACAAGGCATCGTGGTGTGTAATTGCCAAGCTTATGGCACCGCTGCAGTCGCACAGCATACCTTGATGTTAATGTTGAACTTGGCGACATCATTTCGACAGTATGATCGGGCAGTCCAACAGGGAGATTGGCAAAAAGCAGATCAGTTCTGCTTACTAGATTTTCCAATTATTGAGCTGGCTGGTAAGACTTTGGGGATTGTCGGCTATGGCGAATTGGGTCAAGCCGTGGCCCATTTGGCTAAAGCTTTTGGCATGAAAATTATGATTGGTGCGCTACCGAATCGACCTATGTTGGCTGAGCGTGTGGCATTTTCTGAGATGCTAGCGCAGGTCGATTTTCTGAGTTTGCATTGTCCTTTAACTGATGAAACTCGTGATTTACTCAATTATGAAAGCTTGGCTCAAATGAAAGCATCGGCCTTTGTGATCAATTGTGCACGAGGTGGTGTGGTTAATGAATCGGCATTAGCCGAGGCATTAAAATTAGGGACGATCGCAGGCGCAGCAACCGATGTCTTGACGGTTGAGCCACCCAAGCAGGGCAATGTGCTGCTTGACCCAAGTATTCCAAATTTAATTATTACTCCACATAGTGCATGGGGCAGCGTCGATGCACGACAACGCATTGTGCAGCAATTGGTGGAAAATGTAGAGGCCTTTAAAGCGGGGATGGTCATTCGGCAGGTGAATTAAAACGAGTTTAAGGAACCTTATTTTTGAACAAAGCTCTATATAAATAGGGATGTCTATGCAGGTCGATCTTGCCAATAAAAAAAGTTTAAGAATATTTTGCATGCTGATTCTCTTTACCGCATGCATTACTTGGGCATGGTACAGTTATGTACTAAATATCAGTGAAAATTATTTATTCCAGAACCCCGATTTTGAAGTTCATAAATTTATGCCGACCTTACAAGTTATGCTGGTTTCGGTATTTTTTATTGCGCATTTCGTCTTAGCACTTATTGATTTTTTAAATCGCTATTGGTATTGGGGACTATGGCTGGTTGTAGTACCTATTATTGTGGGACAGGTCTATTTTTCTGTCTTTGGATTGGTTGCGCATATTGATCGTTTATCAGTCTGGGTTGACTATCCATTTTGCCTGTTGATGCTTATTCAAATCTGTACAGCATCGTTTGTACGTAGGCGATATCTCAAACCTGCTCCTTAATGCTTAATTTAATAGCTAAATTTGAGTTGATGAAATTCACCTATTCGCTAGGTAGATCTTAGAGAATATGTAAAGGAAGCTTCTAGCATTTTTTCAAAAATTTAGCATTGAAATGATTTTTGATTTGCTCAAATTCAAGTTCAGTCTTGATATTGTTTGGCATCATGATTTGTAAATAACTTTTTTCAAGTTTAAAAGGCTCTTTGGTATTGGGTTCAGCGTAAAAGCCACCGTTTGGATAGGTCAGATATGTTTCATAGGCACGTATAATCTGACCTTTGTGAAAATAATAACTTGTTAGGCTTTGATAGGATTCACCAAAAACATAGAGGTTTATTTTGCATTGATCATCGAGTTGATACAGTGTCGCTTCATTGCCTTCAGTCGATTTGTATTCTTCATCATCTAGCATCTCTAAGGTTTGTAATAATTTACCTTCGGCATCATGGTTATATTGGTATGAATCGTACAATTGGGGAAAAATAGTCTGCAACTGTGGATAACTTTTCAACAATTGTGGAAAACGTTGTAAGCCAATCACAGAGCCAACGCAGAGCAGAATACCAAGCAAGATACCAAATAAAATTCGCATTTTTTTCTCATTAATTCATTGTTTTTATAGTCATAGGCCAAAGACCAAAAGCATTCAATTTTGGTTTTAAAAAAGCCCAACCAAAGTTGAGCTTTTAAATGTAGTGTTAAATTATAAATCAGTCACAGGATAGGTTGTAGACGTCGAACTCGAAGGATAGCTACTTTGAGGATATTGATTGTTATTTTGCCCCGCATTGTTGCTTGGAGCCGTATTAATCGTATTGCCTGAAGACGGTTCGCTCAATGACTGTTGGCTAATGGGCGCAGGTTGGCTGGTTTTGCCTGTGATACTTTCACGGGTTTGCTTCAATTTTTCATTGACGTTTTGGGTGGCTTGCTGTGCGCCCTGATCAACCTGTTGTACTGTATTTTGAGTAGCAGTTTTCGTATTGTCCCAAACTTGGTCGACCGAAGGCTTAATTTTAGAAATCCCGCGTTCAGTCATTTCACCAATATTTTTAGCAGCACCGACAACGCCTTCTTGGGCTTTATAGGCCCACACATGCAATAAATTTGGATTATCACCATAAGGGCTCACAGGCTTTTTCGCTTGTTGCTCAGTACTTTGCGCTGCTGTGTTTTCTTGTGCCCAAAGCATGGGTGTCGTGAATATTAAGCTTAGGCATAACGTTGCTTTTAATGAAATCTTCACAGCTTCACCTCTGAATTTTATAGATTTTCTATCTGATGAACGGTTTTAACGCATTATAGGAAAAATTGCAGCGAAAAAAACTTGCCGTAGCAAAATCAATACAGCAAATGACAGCTTTGTACACGTTTGTATTTTGCATAAGGTAAAAAAGGCCCACCGAAGGGTGAGCCTACTCTCTGGAGGAGAGGGGATGAAAGCCAGTTTATTTATTTGTGAGCACCTAAGCTGGCTTCATGTGAGCTATGGACTTCAGCTTGTGCGACAGGCGTTTGCAACTGTACATTGCTACTGCCACTCACATTGGCTTGTTGACCTTTTTGGAAATTCGCCTTGGTTTGTTGCCATTTTTCACTGGCAAATTGGCGACCTTCCTGAGCTTTTTCACCTAAATAGCTCTTGGTTTGATCAACTTTATTGTCGACATTGCTTTTACGTTCATCGAGTTTTGCTTTGTCTTTTGCAGCTTTTTCATCGAGCTGTGCTTTACGCTCATCAAGCTTAGCTTTATTTTGCTCAGCTTTGGCATCGATCTTGGCTTTCGCTGCATCTGATTTTTCATCTTTAGACTGTTTTAGGTCAGCCCATTTATTTTTAGCATCTTGCTTTTTGTCTGCACTGAATTCTTTGGTGTCTTGCCATTTTTCTTGGGTGAAGGTTTTGGTCTTATCGACGCCTTTCTCAATTTTGTCACCCGCTGTATGCGCAGACTGATTAATGTCTTGTTTTAGATTTTGCAGTACAGACGGTTGCTGTGTTTCAACTTTCGCATTGGCTTCTACTGCGGTGTTCGCAAATAGTGGAGTGGTTGCGAATAATGCTGCGGTGATCAGTGTTGTTTTAAATAAAGGTTTCATCTTTGCATTTGTCCTCTTTTATTGAACGCTGCTGTTGCACTCAGCATTAGCGCTTTTGGAGCAGAGGACATCTTAAGAGTAAAAAAAAGCAAAAAGTGGTTTTGTGCGATAAGTCACACAATGCGATAACAGCTCAGATACGCGGAAGTTTGAAGTGTGGAAACTTGGTTAAGTTAATGCAGTATTGTAATTTTATGAAAATACAGTGGCTTATGTGTGTTTTGCGCGTTGCTGTGGTGTGGTTCTAGTTACGATTTTCATGATTAAAAATTATGGGTTTGAACAGATTATGGTTCAAGATTCAACGAAAAATGAAACCATACCTCCATTTTGGAGATATGGTTTTTATTATTTATTCACATTGTGTAAGCGCATCTTTTGCAAAATGACCGCGTAATGCAAGGAAGTTCTTTTGTACATCCGCCGCATTTAAATCAAAATTGTGCGCTGAACTTGTACCATCTTTGGCAAAGGTTGCTGTACCACCTGAAATAAGGGTTAAGCCTTTAAATGACCACTGTTCAACCGATTTTGCTTCTTCTAAATTGCCTGTAAATTCAATCACGCATTTATCTACAAATTTAGTCAGTTTTGCTTTGTTATCTGTGGTATCTGGGTAGACATCAATGTTTTGAACTTCTTGTAATACACCTGTTTCAAGTTGCGGAATTGTTGGTGCAGATGTACATGCAGAAAGTGTTAGACCCGCAAGACCAGTCAAAAGGAATGCTTTCAATTTCATAAGTTTCATTCTTGTTGAGTGTTGTTGGATTGAGTATAGGGATTTGAGTAAAAATTGGCTATATTAAATTTTACTTTAGGCAATATCTTGATCCAATTCATCTTCGTCTACAGGGATGAGTTCTGATAAGGCTTCAACTATCTCAACAATGCTTTGATTAGCAGTATTTAGTGCGACTTTGTTTGCAAGGTTTGGGCTAAAACTAATTATTTGATCTTTTGATACTCCATGCCATATAGGCAAAATTCGTTTTGTGCCACTATCCATTTCTTGGGCTACTAAAGATTCAAATTCATAGCGTGTCCAGTTTTTTCTAATAAAAGCTTCGGATGCTACAACGATGGCAAACTTTGATTTAATTAATCCTTTATTAATTTCAGCTGTTAAGCTATCTCCAATTTTAAGTGTAATTTCGTCAAACCAGACTTTATATCCTACATCAATTAAAGCTTGATAAAGAGTACGAACAAATTCTTCTTTATCCTCAGATGCATGAGAGATAAAGAAATCATATTCTACATCGGGCAGGCTATCCTGATTTTGTACACCAGCATTTGAAATGACTTGGGTGATTGCTTTTTTATTTTGTATTTGTTGTAAGTTTAACTTTTTCTCTAAAGCCATTAATTTTTTGTTCTCATCTTCCTGCTCCTTAGATAATTTTTGTCTTGTTTTAAGAAGGTTTGTCTCCGCAATAGCCAATTTTTTTTGTAGTTCAGCTTTCTTTTGTTGACATTTAGCTACTTCGGACTGTTTTCGATTCATATCTGAAGTTTTGCTGCTGAGAGTGGTTAGGCTTATATTTTTAGAGTGTAAGGATTTTAGAATCTGATTAATTTTATCATTCAATGTCGCTTCTTTTTTATTTTCTTGGCTAATTTTTAAATTTAAGTCAGCAATTTCTTTTGTAAAGCGATTGATATTTTGAACTGTTAAATTACTAACCATTTGTATTCCTAATCTTCTTTTCAATTTTATAATTACATTAACATCTAACTTTCAGATTTTCAAAGTAAAAAAACCCGCTCTAAAGCGGGTTTTAAATTTAGTCAGCAATTAGTGCTGTAACACTGAAATATCAGCCACTTTCGTGAACAAGTCACGAAGTTGTGCAAGCATACGTAAACGGTTCGCTTTTAGGTCAGCATCATCGGCCATCACCATCACACCGTCAAAGAACGCATCGACTGGTGCACGAAGTGCAGCAAGTGCAGAAAGGGCAGCGGTGTAGTCCTTCGCAGCAAATAACGGCTCAACTACAGGTGTGATTTTTGCAAGTTCAGCGAACAATGCTTTTTCAGCATCTTCAATCAAGTTCGCTTCAACCACAGCGCCTTCAGGTGCAGCTTCTTTCGCAAGAATGTTTGCAACACGCTTGTTGGCAGCGGCAAGTGCAGCAGCTTCAGGTAAGTCACGGAAATGATTTACCGCATTTACACGTTTATCAAAATCAAGTGGTGATTTTGGAGAAAGCGCTTGAACAGCTTGAATCACATCGACAGCCACGCCTTGGTCTTCGTATTTAGCACGGTAACGACCTTCAAGGAATGCAACAGCATCCGCTAAAGTCTTATCGTGATCTTTCAATACATCGCCATAAGCAGCAAGTGCAAGTTTGATTAGATCTTCAATCGAAACGTCTAAATCATTTTCAGTCACAAGACGCAAGATACCAATGGCTGAACGGCGTAGTGCAAACGGGTCTTTAGAACCTGTAGGCGCCTGACCAATACCAAAAATACCTGTGAGCGTATCTAAACGGTCAGCAAGCGCAAGCGTAGTACCTGTTTTGGTTTTAGGTAAAAGGTCACCTGCAAATTTAGGTAAGTATTGTTCACCTAAAGATTCAGCGACTTCATCATTTTCGCCTTCAATACGTGCGTAGTAAGTACCGGCAATACCTTGAAGCTCAGGGAATTCACCCACCAACTCAGAGGTTAAGTCGCATTTTGCAAGGAGTGCAGCTTTTTCAGCATCTGTTGGGTTTGCACCAGTGATTGCAGAAAGTGCAACAGCCAAAGTCGCGATACGTTCAGACTTGTTCCATAGGGTACCCAATTCAGCTTGGAACACCATGTTTGCAAGTTTCTCTTTACGAGTTGCAAGCGGTTGCTTTTGGTCTTGTAAGAAGAAGAATTCAGCATCTGACAAACGTGGACGAACGACTTTTTCATTACCTTCAATAATTTGAGACGGATCTTTCGACTCAATGTTTGACACGGTAATGAAGTAAGGTTGAAGTTTATTGTCGCTATTCACTAAGCAGAAGTACTTTTGGTTGTCCTGCATCGTCGTGATGAGTGCTTCTTGAGGAACAGCAAGGAAGCGTTCTTCAAAGCTTGCACGAAGCGCAACTGGCCATTCAACCAATGCTGTTACTTCGTCACGTAAGTCCGCAGGGACAATCGCAATGGCATTCACTTCATCAGCCAAAGCTTTGACTTGTTGGTCGATGATGGCTTGGCGCTCTTCAAAGTTTGCAATCACTTTTGCAGTACGCAGAGCATCAAGATAAGCATCGGCATTTGCAAGTGTAATTGCTTCAGGAGCATGGAAACGGTGACCATAAGTCACGTTACCTGCTTGGTGATCCTGAATGGTTGCTTCAATCACATCGCTGTCTTTCAACAACACAACCCATTTTACAGGACGTACAAACTCAGTACGGCTTGCAGCAGAACGCATGCGTTTTGCAATTGGCAAGTTGTCTAAAGCGGCTTGTAAAATTTGTGGAAGTAAAACATCAAGGCTTTGACCTTTTACATCTTTTAAGTAGCACACTTTTTCAACTTTACCTGCTTGGAAAGTTGAAACTTGATCAACCGTAATGCCTTGACCGCGCATAAAACCTTCAAGTGCTTTAGTCGGTTTGCCTTCGGCATCAAACGCTGCTTGTTTAGCAGGGCCATCAAAACGTTTTTGTGTGTCGGCTTGCGCTGCATCAACATTCACAATTTTCAATGCAAGGCGACGTGGTGCTGCATAAGCTTCAATCGCATCAAATGCAAGACCTGCGTCTTTTAAGCCTTTTAACGTTTCTGCATGTAGCGCATCACGTAATTTTTTTAAGCTTTTTGGTGGAAGTTCTTCGCAGCCTAATTCGAACAATACTGTATGTTTAGACATTATTTGCTCTCCTTAGATTCTACTTTTGCTTCCGCTTCAACTTGTGCTTTAAGTTGAGCAAGGACTTCGTCACGTAAAGCTGGTTCTGCCATTGGGAAGCCCAGCTTCGCACGTGCAGCGACATAGCTCTGTGCAATCGCACGCGCCAATGTACGTACACGTAAAATATAACGCTGACGTTCAGTCACCGAAATTGCACCACGCGCGTCTAACAAGTTAAAGCTATGTGATGCTTTGATTACTTGTTCATAGGCAGGCAGAGGAAGTTCAGCTTCCATCAAGCGAGTTGCTTCAGCTTCGTAGAAATCAAATAGCTCAAACATTTTTTCAACGTTGGCATATTCAAAGTTATAGGTAGATTGCTCAACTTCGTTTTGGTGGAATACGTCACCGTAAGTTACTGTACCGAATTGACCTTTAGTCCAAACCAAGTCGTAAACTGAATCTACGCCTTGAAGGTACATTGCTAAACGTTCAAGACCGTAAGTGATTTCGCCAGTCACTGGGTAGCATTCAACGCCACCGACTTGTTGGAAGTAAGTGAACTGAGTCACTTCCATGCCGTTTAACCAAACTTCCCAACCTAAGCCCCATGCGCCAAGTGTTGGAGATTCCCAGTTGTCTTCTACGAAACGAATGTCGTGAACAAGGGTATCAATACCAATGGCTTTTAATGAATCTAGGTACAACTGTTGGATGTTGTCTGGGTTTGGTTTCAACACGACTTGGAATTGGTAGTAGTGTTGTAGGCGGTTTGGGTTCTCACCATAACGGCCATCTTTAGGACGACGAGAAGGCTGAACATAAGCAGCGTTCCAAGTTTCAGGGCCTAAAGCACGTAGGAAAGTTGCAGTGTGGAAAGTACCTGCACCCATTTCCATATCGTAAGGTTGAAGAATGACGCAGCCTTGTTCAGCCCAGTAGTTTTGTAAGGCAAGAATTAAGCCTTGGAAGGTATCAATATGCGATATGGCGCGACTCATGGTCATCCACTTAAAATTAGATAAAAATTGTGCTCAATTATAAGGATTTTGGGGGTGTGTGGCAAAGGGTTAATCATTCTTGAACCAAGCTTTGATGTTTTAATGATGCGCAGAATTTTATATTTTCCAATTGTACAGAATAAAAACGAAGTTACTTGTGGCATAAAGTGGATGAAGAAATTGAATGATGAGCGATAACAATGTTTAAGAAGTATTTTATTGTGATAAGTATGGTGCTATCTGCCTGTAGTACGACGCCTGTGGCTTTGCATTCAGATTCATCACTTCACGCTTCAAAAATTGCGACTATTACAAATTCTTGCAACGCGGAATGTAAGAAGGTGATTAAGCAGCAGCTCGTGGTCAGCTCAAAGTATCAAATGAGCGAAGGTCTTTTGCTTGAGGTCAATGGTCAGCAGGGGACGCGAAAAGTCACACGAGGAATGGCTTTTGACTCACCTATTCACGGACGGTTTACCACCGCTGTAGAACAGGGAAAAACTGAGCTCGTCATTGATCATAATTCACAGCTAGTTATCGCTCGTCCAGCTCGATTCACAGTTGATTTATTGGGTGGGCATAATTATGTGATTGGACGTATTCGAGTTGAACGAATCCCTTCGGCTTACTATGAATGGTTTCCTATCGTGTATGATGAAACAGCTCAGAAAATTATTTATGGCAGTGAAGATTTGATTGATCAAGATGAATAAGCTGACCGCCTAAATGTTCCTTTATTTTAGTGAGTACAGATATGAGCGCTGATAGATTTTTTATTTTAAGTATCAGTAAAACATGATGAGCCTTTTAGGCTCATTTCTTGGGATAAAACTACGCAAGTAAGCGGCGTATTCATCATTCAAAAGAATCAAAAGTAAAATTTATAAGATAAAGATGTAAGTTGAATACATCTTATTGCTTGCATGGCTTTATAATTGCCACATCTCGCAAAACAACAAACAAGGCATCTCGTGTTTCACGCAAAATCAGCTTGGCTCAATACGCTTAAACCCAACTTTAAAGTTCTGCCTTTAAAAGACCGCATCCTGTGTGGGGTAGGTGCTTTGCTGGGCCTGAGTATTTCTTCGCTGATCAGTTGGCTGGCGCTAGATGACTTAAATGCGTGGTATATCGCCCCGATGGGCGCATCGTCCGTACTGCTCTTTGCGGTACCTGCCAGCCCATTGGCACAGCCGTGGAATATGGTAGTCGGTAATAGTCTTGCGGCCTTGATTGGCGTGACGTGTGCGATGTTTATTCCTAATTTAACCGAAGCATTTAGTATCGCGGTTGCATTAGCGATCATCTTAATGATGACCACAGACTCATTGCATCCACCAAGTGGAGCCGTGGCGATTACAGCGGTATTGGGCGGAGAGGCAGTCCATGATTTAGGCTATGCCTTTCTTTTTTATCCAGTCCTTTTAAATTCGGTCCTCTTGATGGTGGTTGCTATCATTTATAACCGATTACTAGGCAAGCAGTATCCACAAAAAGCACAAGTCAATACTCGGACGACAGATCCAACACCGACACAAAAAGTGTCGATTCAGCCAGCGGATATTCAGCAAGTCTTAGAACAGCAAAGTCAGTTGCTTGATATTAGTGAATATGACTTACAAAAAATTATTTTAGAAGCACAGCAATTAGCCAGTCGTCGTGGCCTAAGCCAGTTTCATTGTCGTGACATCATGAGTCAGCAAGTGATTACCCTGCGTGCAGAAGATGATATTCAGTCAGCATTGGAAAAGTTTAAACAAGTCAATTTGATGAGTTTGCCTGTGGTGAGTGATTTGGATCGCTTGGTGGGAAATTTGGCTTTATATGATGTAGTGGAATGGTTTAAACGTGCCGCAGACCCCAAAGCCAGTTGGGAAAATCACGTTTATCAAATTATGAATCCCAAAGTGGTGACCGTGCAGCCGGATCAACCCATTCAAGATTTAGTGCCTTATTTTGTGGAAAGATCTTTTAATTATATTCCAGTCGTTGAGCAAAAACGGTTGGTGGGAATGATTAGCCGTGCCGATATGATTGCCGCCTTATATCAACAGCTAAATCAGCAAACAAAATCTTAAGCCTTAAACTTTGATTTAAATTCATCAGACTTAAATATGGCTTTGCCAATATATAGGCAAAAAAAAGCTACGGAATCTTGGGGGAGAAACCGTAGCGACTAAACTGGGTCAAAGGATTTTAACGTCTGTCATCATTCACAGTACGAATAGGGTCTGAATAGCCATTGGTACGGAAAAAGTTATCTTGTGCTTTAGGCATGACTAACCATAAAACCAAGTACACCAAAATACCGGGAAAGGCTGCGCTTAAGCATGATACAAAGATAAAAATAATACGCAGTAAATTTGCGTTCCAACCAAAACGTTCAGCAATACCCCCCATCACACCAGCAATCATGTTAGAGCGGTTTGAGCGATATAAACCAACATTGGCCATTCAGGTCTCCTTCAAAAAAAGAATAAATTTGAATATTTCCAAATTCATATTATAGAAATGGTGACAAGCTTTGCGATTTAAAGGGTGCAGAAAAAAAATTAAGTAAAGTTATGTAATTTGAAGAATTGGTTTGATTAGTTTGCCTTTAAAATAGCTTGATTATTAATTAAATATCAACGATAACAATGAGATATGATTAACATATATCGCAAATATATGTATACAGCGTTGATTTTTTGATTACAATATTAAGTCAGCAAGAACTGAAAAAACCAATGAATGATTGGTCTTGGCACATTATATGAAAACATCGGCTTCACCTTTTTTGATGAAATTTGCATATCTTTCAGTGTTTGCAGGAGTGTTCAGCCTCTCTTTTAGTGGTTGTAGTCCCACGTCTCAACCCGCAGCGGATAAGGGTGAAAGTTCAGCATCAGCTATCGCATCGGAAGTTCATGCGAAGCAAGATCATGGAAAAAAATTAACCCAAGTGGCAGGGCAGGCGACATTGCCGAATGACGATGACATAAAGTCAGCTCCTGTTCCTGAGCATGCCAAAATTTTTATTGGACGTTTTCATGCCAAAGTAAAATGCGATGACAGTTTTATTCCATGCCCAGAAGGCGATGCGGAGTTCATTCTTAACTTATTGCCAGATGGCACGGTACACCGCAGTATTATTCAAATTGGAAAAGTATTTGCTGAAAAAACCAATACGCCAGGCATTAATGTGAAATACCGTAAGGATACGTGGAGTGTCAATGAAGCACATACCGAGCTGGTGGTTCATCGAAAAGAAGGCGTGAATTTTTATTATCACGTGATTAATGAAAATAAAATCACTATGGATTTAGACAAAATTCGTCAAGGTGAAGTCGATCGAAATCAGGAATTATTTTCTAAAGGTTATCCTCAGCCTCAACATGCCTATACTTTGGTGAAAGACCCAAATTAAATACTGCGAATGAAGTAAATAAAATTATAAATTGCGTTTGAGTATCGGCGTGAAATTCGTAGTTCTTGGCTAATCGAATGCAACTAGCTTATAAAAAATTGAATTATTAATACGATATAGAATTGGTGGGTTGTGTGGGGTTCGAACCCACGACCAATAGATTAAGAGTCTACTGCTCTACCAACTGAGCTAACAACCCTGAGAAAATTTTAAAAGAGCATTTTAAAATTTTAGCAAGATAAACGAAGCGTGTAGTTTTGAATACTAGGGAATATTTGTTATCTAAAATTTTTCAGGTCAAATACTTCATCTAGCAAGACAAGAATGATACTTCGCAACATCGCTATAGCAAAATTTCGAGAATGGCGAATCAAAACCAATAATGGTGATGGTTTGTCTTGGTCGGAACCTGCAGGTTTCTTTTTCTTCAACTGCCGGAAGAAAGAAGCCCTAAGAAAGAATGGTGGGTCGTCCGCGACTCGAACGCGGGACCAATAGATTAAAAGTCTACTGCTCTACCAACTGAGCTAACGACCCTTAGGGGGTATGCACAAGATTGTAATCTAAAACTGGCATTTTAGAAAGATGGTGGGTCGTCCGCGACTCGAACGCGGGACCAATAGATTAAAAGTCTACTGCTCTACCAACTGAGCTAACGACCCATCTTGTGGTATCGAAGGAAATGGTGGGTCGTCCGCGACTCGAACGCGGGACCAATAGATTAAAAGTCTACTGCTCTACCAACTGAGCTAACGACCCATTTCGCTTGATGGTGCGTATTGTAGCAAGATCTGCTTCAAGCGCAAGTAAAAATTCATAAACTTGCTTGTGTTTGATTATAAATACAACAAAGTAGCTCATTTTAGCGGATATCTGTCGCTAAAATGAGCGCTATTTGCTTAAAAACGGTATTTATATGCCTGAATATTGGCATAAATTTCAGGAGTTAAATCACAGTAAGCAGTTGCATTTGGCAGCAATACCAATAAACGTTCATCAGTTTGCTTAGGATCAAAAGCTTGTTCTTTCAGCTTGTTTTTTTGGTATTTAAATGTGCCTGTGGTTTCGACTTTTTTCTGTACACGTAAAAATACTGGCACGGCATAAGCTGGTAAGCATTTTTTAAATTGCAGAACCATTTCACTACAATCTTGTTCGTTGAGTTCGGCACCATCGGTGAGCGTGATGGCAGCCATACCCGCACGGCCATTGGTATCTGGAATTTCTACGCCATAAACCACAGCTTCAGCAATTTTATCGTACTCACTCACCATGTTTTCAACTTCAGTGGTTGAAACGTTTTCACCTTTCCAGCGGAAAGTATCACCTAGACGGTCGACAAATTGTGCATGGCGGAAGCCAATGTCACGAACCAAGTCACCAGTGTTGAAGTATGAATCACCATGCTTAAATACATCTTTCATAATGACGGATTTGTTTTTTTCCGTGTCGGTATAGCCATCAAAAGGTGAGCGACGGGTAATTTTACCGATGAGTAAGCCGACTTCGCCTTTTTTCACTTTAATGCAGCGACCTTTAGCATCATGTACAGCTTCATTTTTTTCTTTATCAAACTGAATAATCGCATAAGGCGTTGGTGAAAAACCAACAGTGTTGTCAAAGTTAAACACATTACTAAAGCCGACGTTGCCTTCACTTGAAGCATAAAGTTCAAGGACTTCTTCGACTCCAAAGCGTTCTTTAAACTTATCCCAAATGTTTGGTCGCATGCCGTTACCAATCATTTTTTTCACACGATGGCCTTTTTCAAGGTCTGAATGTGGAGCATCCATCAAATAGCGGCAAAGTTCGCCCACATAGCCAATGGCTGACGCATCAAACTTTTGTACATCTTTCCAAAACGATGAGGTGGAAAACTTGCGACGCAGGGCAAGAGTGGCGCTACCGGCAATCACCCCACACCAACAAACTACAGTGCCTGTAGCGTGATAGAGCGGCAAAGTTACGTACATCACATCATCTTTATTTAGATTAAGGACGTGACCATATGTTCCATAAGCCAAAGTCCAACGGCTGTTGGTGAAAATCACCGCTTTAGGTAAGCCTGTTGTCCCAGAGGTGTAGATATAAAATAGGCCGTCTTTGCCTTTTACACTTGCAGTGGTGGGTGTGTTGAATTTTGGAAATTCATCAATCGCTTCTGCAAGGTTTAAGAAGCCTTTCGGTGCTTGACCGGCATCTACACGAGTGGCTTGATCTGCGAACCAATGTAAACGATCTGCAGCTACACTGAGATCACCACGAATCTCTTCTACGGCTTGGCGGCATTCTTCGCCCACAATTACCGCAATTGGGTTCACTAAGTTGATGCTGTGTGTCAGCACTTTGCCGACTTGTGAGGTGTTGACCAAGGCACTGGTGACGCCAATTTTGGCTAAAGCCACGATGGTTGCAACGAGTTCAGATCGGTTTTCGATCATCACCGCAATCACATCACCTTTTTTTGCACCGAGTGCAAGGTAATAGTGACCAATTTGATTGGCCCATTCATTGAGTTCGTTATAGGTATATTTTTGCTCTTCGAAATATAGCGCATAGCCTTTGGGATTACGCTTTACGGCTTTTTCAAATGCAATTCCTAAGCCTGCGGAAGTATTTGGGGTGCGTAAATAGGCTTGCTTTAGACCACTCAACAGGTTGGGTACTTTGCTAATGAACGCGGGAATTTTTGCTGCAACATCAGCAATCCCAATAAGGTCGTGTTGTGTAGTTTGGCTCATGTGAATCCTATTTATTTTTCGTAATCCGATACGGTCTATTTCTTTGCAATGAAATTTGCAGCAAATTCTACAATTGTCTTTTAATCGTTTCGATCTAGTGCAATCAACCTAATTTGACAAAAGTATCAAAAAAAAACCAGTCACCGAAATGACTGGATTTTTTTATTCACCTGCAAAATAGCAAATTACTGCTCAGTTGCGGTGTTTGCTTTTTTCGGTGGACGACCGCGAGGACGACGAGGGCGTGCAGGTTTTTCACCTTCAGTGGCCGAGTTCTCGTCTACAGGAACCTCAACTTTCTTTTCCGCTTCAACGGCTTGAGCTTTTTCTTCTACTGGTTTAGCAGGAGCTTTAGACACTTCTTCCGTCTTTTCAGGCTGCGCACTCACATCCAGTTCAGCTTGAACGGGTGTCGGTACTTCAGCTTGAACGGCTTCAGGTGCTTCAGTTTGACCTGCAACGTCGGATACATTGGCTTCAACTGTAGCAGCTTTAGCTTCTGCAACTACAGGCGCCTCAATAGCAGTGTCTGCGACAGGCGTAGCTTCCATCTCAGCATGTGCTTTTGCTTGGTCTTGTTTCGCTTGTTCAGCGGCAAGTTTAGCAAGGCGACGACGCTCACGTGGGTCATTAGCAACACGTTTATCTGACACAGGCTTTGGTGGTGTTAAATCCAACATTGGCGCTGGTTCAGCTTCAGGTGCAGCTTTTGTAACTTGAACATCACGAGTGACAGGCTTTTTCTCTACAGCTGCTTCAGCTGCAGGTGCAGACAAAGTCGCGGCATATTCTTCCGTGAATTTTTGCAATGCACGGTTGAATGTTGGAATTAAGCCAAATTGCTCAATCAGTACTGAGCAGTCTTCACCGTATACATGCTTAATCAAGCTGCTTACAGTGTATTGACCCAGTGTCGGCACTTGAGATGGCGAAATTTTCGGAGCCTGTGCTTGTTGAGCGCGAGCTGCACGTTGTTCGCGGCGGCGTTGACGTGGGTCATTGCTTGCACGAGACGGTTTTTGCTGCGCATGCTGTGGTTTATATCCTACTTCTTTTGTTTCAGTCGCAGGTTTTTCCACTTTTTCTGCTTCAACGACAGCGGCTTTTTGGACTACTGGGGTTTCTACAGGTTTTTCAACTGCTGGGGCAGTATTTAGCGCTACGATTTCGCTTTGAGCTTGATCAACATTTACTACAAGTGCTGTTGGCATCACGTCTTGACGTGGTGCATTAACAACTTCAACTTTAGGTTGACGTTGATTGCGGTTTTCAGGTTGTTGCTCAGTTGCAACTTCCTGAGCAATCGCTTGCTCGTTCAATACGCTTTGATCGCGGTGGCGATTTGGGCGATTTGGACGTTGTTGGTTGTTGCGGTCACGACGTGGAACAGACTGCGGTTGTTCATTGTTTTGAACATCGTGCTGTACTTGTTCATTGTTATGTTGACGGCGTGAGTTACGACGGTTTTCACGTTGGTCTTGACGGTTGTCTTGGCGCGGTTCTTGACGTTCAGAACGTTGCTCTTGGCGTTCGTTTTGACGTGCTTCGTTATTGCGCTGCTCTTGACGATCTTGACGTGAAGGTTGTAACACTTCTTCATGAACTTGATGCGGTTGAGCTTCTTGTTCACGTGGTTCTTTATGCTTAGTACGCTTTTTGTTGTGACGTTTTTCTTCACGGTCAGCTTTTTCTGAATGGCTGTCACGTTCTTGTTTGTGCACAACAGAAGAAGGCGCAAGGTAAGCATTATTGTCTACGACAACAACAGGCGCTGCCGATGCAGGGGTAATTTGACCAAACTGGCCACGGCTTGCAGCACCGCTATTTACCATTTGTTCAATTGCAGCAGCGGCATTGTTTGCAGTACGCGACTGGTCAACGGTTGCAGCTTGTTTTTGAACAAATAAGTTTTCTAACCATGCACATGGACTAGATGATGCTGCAGGAGCGGCAACTTGTGCAGGTGCTTGTTGAGCAGCAACGGGTTGTTGCTTATTCTTTTTGTGGCCTTTTTCTTGTTGTTGTACAGGTGCTTGTTGCTGAGCAGCAGCGGCCTGTTCTTCACCTAAATGCCACTCAGATGCTTCGTAACCTAATTCTTTTTCGCTAGAACGTGTCGCTTCAGTGCGCTCATAGCTTGTAGGTGCAAAACCTTCAGGGTTATACGAAATTTCGTAATGTGGTGTTTCTAGGTGAGGGTGTGGAAGTACAGTCACACGAACATTTGAAGTTTGTTCAAGATATACAAGGCTGTGACGCTTTTCATTCAATAAGAATGCAGCAATTTCAACAGGCACTTCAACTTGAACTTCACCATGACGTTCGCGTAGCGCAATTTCTTCCACTTTACGCATAATTGAAAGTGATAAAGAACGTAAGTCACGTACCATACCTGTACCATGACAGCGTGGGCACACATAACCAGTGGCTTCTTCAAGCGATGGGCGTAAGCGTTGACGGCTCATTTCCATCAAACCAAAGCGTGACAATTGACCGAATTGGATACGTGCACGGTCACTTTGTGTTGCTTCACGAAGTTTAGCTTCAACCATACGTTGGTTACGGTCTTTGGTCATGTCGATGAAGTCGATCACAACCAAACCACCGATATCACGTAAACGTAATTGGCGAGCGATTTCTTCAGCAGCTTCAAGGTTGGTATTGAGCGCTGTATCTTCTACGTCGCTACCACGTGTTGATTTTGCAGAGTTAATATCAATTGAAACCAATGCTTCAGTTTGGTCAATCACAATTGAACCACCAGAAGGAAGTTTTACTTCACGTTCATAGGCAGTTTGGATTTGACTTTCGATACCAAAATGAGCAAATAACGGTTCATTTAACGTATAGGTTTTTAATTTGTCGATTTGACGTGGCATCACCGCTTTAACAAAGTTATAGGCTTCGTTATACGCTTGCTCAGAGTCAATCAGAATTTCAGCAACATCATCACGTAAATAGTCACGAATTGCACGTGTAACCACACCGGCTTCTTGGTGAACCAACATTGGTGATGGACCAGAACTTGATGTGCTTTGGATTTGTGCCCAAAGGTCCAGCAAGTGTTGAAGGTCAAGTTGGAGTTCTTCTTGAGAACGACCAATACCTGCAGTACGTACAATCACGCTCATGCCACGAGGGACATTTAAAGACGCCAACATTTCTTTCAATTCTTCACGAACTGAACCTGAAATTTGACGGCTAATACCGCCACCTTTCGGGTTGTTTGGCATCAAGACCAAATAACGACCAGCAAGAGAGATAAATGTAGAAAGGGCAGCACCTTTATTACCACGCTCTTCTTTTTCCACTTGAACCAAAAGCTCAGTGCCTTCAGTGATCAATTCGCGGATGTTTGAAGTTTGGCGAGGATCTGCTTTGTAATAAGAATTAGCTATTTCGCGCATCGACAAGAAACCTTGACGACCTGCACCGTATTCAACAAATACAGCTTCTAAAGACGGCTCTACGCGAGTCACATGACCTTTATAGATATTCGATTTTTTTTGTTCACGGGTACGATTCTCTAAGTCAAAATCGTAAAGACGCTGACCAGTGACAAGTGCAACGCGAATTTCTTCGGCATGTGTTGCATTAATCAACATACGTTTCATGGGTGTAACACCTAATAGTGATACACAGAAGAACATCGCCTGACTCGTAGCGAGCATCAGATAGCATGGATCAAGTTGCACAGATCGAAAAACATCATCTGTGCATGTGTACCGACCTTCTTTGGGCGGGCAACGGTTTTTGATTCACGTATTGATGATGGCAATACGGCTTCAATCTTTTAAACGATTAAAGTCACCTGAACGCGTTTCACTGGCGGACAAACGGTGCATTGGATGTGAGTAACTTTCACTGTCACATTGCTCGAAGAGCATCCATTCATATCTGATAGAGCGTCTTGATACGGAATTATCATCGTACCTTTACAAACTGTGCAGATCCAATGCATCAAACGTTGTGGCCTGAACACGATTTCCAGGGAGCGACTGGTCTGATGTGTATCAGTTTACGTTTAAAAACCAACCTTGGTTGGCACATATTTTTTTGGGGCAAACTGTTTTATGTACCTACGGCACAATTAAACGCAACAGTTTGCAGTTTTGCCGATATAATAAGCCTTCGGCGTCGGCATAATTCTTTTGGGACCTTTCCGAGCTAAATGAGTAATTGCTTGAAAGTTCAATGACAGTAAATACTGAAATGAATCAACTTTTACTCAGTTACGGTGGTTTCCGTGCGCTGACTATATCAAACCTTGCATCATCTGCCTATGGGCTAAGCTTATGTTTCTTGCGAAAAGTATAGCTTAAATGATCAGTTTTTAATCAATTTTAGTATTTTTTTAGGTCACAGTAACTGTATGAATTCTACGCAAGAATGGCAAAGCGTCACCTGGTTTGAAGTGGACGAGCATCAGGCGGGTCAACGTATTGATAATTTCCTGTTTAGTCGTCTGAAAGGTGTGCCTAAAAGTCGCATTTATCGTCTGATTCGTGAAAGCCAAGTCCGCGTCAATAAAAAACGCGTCAAAGCGGAAACCAAACTCAATATTGGTGACCAAGTTCGAGTTGCTCCAATTCGTTATGAGCAAAAAGATGAGTCTGCGGTTCCCGTATCGGACAAAGTGGCACAAAGTTTACTGAGCCGTGTGGTGTATGAAGATGAAGGCTTAATGGTGGTAAACAAACCTTCTGGTATTGCTGTTCACGGCGGTAGTGGTGTGGCGTATGGCTTGATCGAAGGCTTACGTGCCGCAACAGGGAAGAAATACCTTGAGCTGATTCACCGAATTGACCGCGACACTTCTGGTTTGGTGATGATTTCAAAAAAACGTAGTGTGTTAAAAAGCCTGCAAGACATGTTACGTGAGCACAAAATCCAAAAAACTTATGCTGCTGTGGTGAAAGGCGTGGTGAGTCTGGATAAGCAGCTGATTGATCAGCCTTTGCATCGTTACGAACTGGCAAATGGCGAGCGTCGTGTTCGTGTATCACCTAAAGAAGGTAAAGAGTCGAAGACGCTGTGGAACGTGAAAGAACGTTTTATGCATGCCACATTGGTGTATGCGTCTCCACTTTCGGGCCGTACCCATCAGATCCGTGTACATGGTTTAAGTATTGGTCATCCATTGGTGGGCGATGAAAAATACGGTCATGAAACTGAATACCGTGGTCCAAAGCCACGTCGTTTATGTCTGCATGCTATGCGTTTAGAAATTCCGGGTTACCAAACCATTGAAGCGCCATTGCCAGAAGATATGCAAAGCCTTGTGGCGCAGCTACGCGCGCAAAAAGCTGACAAAGTGGTGAAGTCTTCCGAAGATGACGAGTAAGTTTTAAATATTAGACTTCTCCCCCTGAGCAGGACTGCTTCGTAAGTTTTCTTTCGCCCTCTCCTTTAAGGAGAAGGCCGGGGTGAGGTAAATAAATTGATGCACTCCAGAATCTGAATTACCAAACACTGAATCAAATCTAGGGAAACGTATGAACTCAGCTGTAAAACTAGTCATTTTCGATTGGGATGGCACTTTATTTGATTCTGTGGGTCAAATTGTAGCGAGTTTGAAATTTGCAGCAGATCAATATTCACAGCCGCTGACCGATGCTGATGCGAAAAGTATTATTGGTTTAGGTCTGCCGGAAGTCGCACAGCGGTTATTTCCGACGGTTCCTGAATTACACAGCGACATTTTGCAAAGTTATGCCGATCACTATGTGGCACATTCCAAAGGTGATATATGGTTTGAAGGTGTGGCTGATATGTTGCAGGAATTACGTGATGCCGGTCTACAATTGGCTGTTGCAACGGGGAAAAGCCGTAAAGGTCTAGACCGTGTTTTGGCTCAAACGCAAAGTCATGAGCTATTTTGTGCGACCCGAGCAGCCAGTGAAACCAAATCTAAGCCAGATCCGTTGATGTTGGCAGAAATTTTGGCGGAAACAGGGCTGCGTCCTGATCAAGCTATTATGGTCGGTGACACATCTTATGATTTAGAAATGGCCCTCAATATTCAGATGCCACGTGTAGGCGTGAGCTATGGAGTGCATACTGTAGAAACACTCCAGTGTTTTCAACCCTTACATATTGCACATAGCGTAGGTGATTTGACTGAATTTCTACTAGAACACGTGAAATTACGTCTAGCTGTATAGTTTTAGATACAAACGAGTAAAAAGGGTGAAATTTGTTTTCACCTTTTTTGTTACCAAATGAATAGTAATTCAAGCTCTACTTGTTGAAATGAGTAAATTCAATTATTTAAAAAAGTAATAACACTAGATTTTTCTACAATAACAAGCAGTCTTCTAGCAAATTTACCTTAAAAAGTTGAGCGCAACTATTTGGCCTTTTACCACAAGCTGGAATAGATTTTTTGTTTGAATTTTTGGTTTTATCTTATTGTTGTTTATTGATTTATTTTTAAATTTTCTAATTTATTTAACTAAATCATATGAAATTGAACACCTATGCGTAAAAGTTGGCCTGACGCTAAAATAATCTTTTAATCTTATCTTTTAGTCGTATAAGCCAAGTTTTTTAGTAGAGATTCAGATTTAAGGGCGAAAAAAATAGTGAATTTTATTTAATTATTTTGACTTAAGTTTTTGAATATTAATAATAAATAATGATTAATTTATAGCTAATAGCTATAGTCATAAATAAAATAAGTATTGGTATTCACTTTATAAAATCTCGATGCTAAATGCATCTAAACATAACGTGTAGTATGTCAAGTGAAATGCTTTAGGCGAATCCTGACATGACTTTCATCACTTTGATTTTGATGGTGATCGGGATGAAACACGTTGTGCATCCAATTTTTGCAGTTTAAGGAAACATTGATGTCGAATTCTGCTGTTGTTGAATCAGTTGCGCAAGCATTACGCGATGCGGAAGTAAATCAGGCTGCGATTGCACCGATCCGTCCACAACTTGGTGGTGAAAGTGCTGATGTAGATATTGCTTATGCCGTTCAAGAAGTGAATACCAAACGTGCGGTGGCAGAAGGTCGTCGCCTTGTAGGTCGTAAAATTGGCTTAACTTCAAAAGTTGTACAAGCGCAGTTAGGCGTTGATCAACCTGACTTCGGTATGTTGTTTGCTGACATGGCGTATGGCGATGGTGAAGAAATCCCTGCTGGTTTATTGATTCAGCCAAAAGTTGAAGCAGAAATTGCTTTGGTGATTAACCAAGATTTGACCAAAGAAAAACACACCTATGCAGACATTATTAGTGCAACAGAATATGCACTGCCTGCAATTGAAGTGGTCGATAGCCGTATTGAAAACTGGAAAATCTCGTTGATTGATACTGTGGCAGATAACGCATCTTCAGCAGGTTTTGTGCTGGGTTCTAAGCCTGTAAAACTTGCAGATCTTGACCTTGTAAATTGCAAAATGGTCATGACTCGTGGTGAAGAAGTGGTTTCACAAGGTGTGGGTAAAGCGTGTCTTTCTAACCCATTAAATGCAGCAGTGTGGTTGGCTGACGAAATGGTTCGTCGTGGTCGTCCATTGCTTGCAGGTGACATCGTATTGACCGGTGCCTTAGGCCCAATGGTTGTGGCAAATCCTGGTGATGAATTCAAAGTTGAAATTGAAGGCTTTGGTTCTGTGACTGCAGCATTTGCAGCGAAATAAGCTTGGGTTTTACGGAATTTTTAAGAGTACACATTCATGAAAAAGATTAAATGTGCATTGATCGGTCCAGGGAACATTGGTACTGACTTGCTTTACAAACTTCAACGCAGCGAATTTTTAGAACCAGTATGGATGGTTGGTATTGACCCGACGTCTGAAGGTTTGGCTCGCGCTGCTAAAATGGGTTTAAAAACCACTGCTGAAGGCGTAGATGGTTTACTTGCACACGTAATTGAAGACGACATTAAAATCGCATTTGATGCAACTTCTGCCTATGTTCATGCTGAAAACAGCCGTAAATTGAATGAACTTGGCGTGTTAATGATTGACTTAACACCTGCTGCAATCGGTCCATTCTGCGTACCACCAGTAAACTTAGAAGCGTTATTGGATGCCGGTGAAGTTCCGAACGTCAATATGGTGACATGTGGTGGTCAGGCAACGATTCCTATGGTTGCTGCGATTTCACGAGTTCAGCCTGTTGAATATGGCGAAATCATTGCAACAGTATCAACAAAATCTGTGGGTCCAGGTACACGTAAAAACATTGATGAATTTACTCGTACGACTGCTGGCGCTATTGAAAAAGTGGGTGGTGCGAAACAAGGTAAAGCGATCATCATCATTAACCCTGCTGAGCCACCACTGATGATGCGTGATACTGTTCACTGTCTTGTTGAAGGTGAACCAGATCAAGCAGCAATCACTGAATCTGTACATGCGATGATTCTTGAAGTTCAAAAATATGTACCAGGTTACAAACTTGTAAATGGTCCTGTATTTGACGGTAACCGTGTTTCAATCTTCTTAGAAGTTGAAGGTTTAGGTGATTATCTTCCTAAATATGCAGGTAACCTCGACATTATGACTGCGGCAGCTGCACGTACTGCAGAAATGTTTGCAGAACGCGTATTAAACACTGCTGAAGCTTAAGGAATACCAAAATGTCTAAGATTATTATTAATGATATGACTTTACGTGATGGTATGCATCCTATGCGCCATCAAACTACACCTGAACAAATGGTTGCCATTGCAACTGCTTTGGATGATGCAGGTGTACCTTTAATCGAAGTTACGCATGGTGACGGCTTAGGCGGTAACTCTGTGAACTATGGTTTTGCAGCAGCAACCGATGAAGAATACCTAAAAGCGGTGATTCCAAACCTGAAACAGGCGAAAGTATCTGCACTTTTACTTCCTGGTATTGGTACGGTTGACCATTTGAAAATGGCACATGATGTTGGTGTAGCAACCATTCGTGTTGCAACGCACTCAACTGAAGCTGACGTTTCTGAACAGCACATTACTGCTGCACGTAAACTTGGCATGGACACTGTGGGCTTCTTGATGATGGCGCACATGGCAACTCCTGAAAAACTTTTGGAAGAAGCCAGCAAAATGGTGTCATACGGTGCAAACTGTATTTATGTGACTGACTCTGCTGGTTATATGTTGCCTCAAGACGTGACTGACCGTGTAGGTATCTTACGTGCAAACTTGGGTTCAGAGATTGAACTTGGTTTCCATGGTCACCACAACTTAGGTATGGGCGTGGCAAATACGGTTGCTGCTGTTGAAGCTGGCGCGATTCGTGTCGATCTTGCATCTGCAGGTCTAGGTGCGGGTGCAGGTAACACACCACTTGAGTTATTCGTGGCTGTTGCGAACCGTATGCAAATGGAAACTGGCGTTGACTTGTTTAAAGTACAAGACATTGCTGAAGACCTTGTTATTCCAATGATGCACAACCCGATCCGTGCCGATCGTGATGCTGCGACTTTAGGTTATGCAGGTGTTTACTCTTCATTCTTGTTATTTGCTAAACGTGCTGAAGCGAAATATGGCGTGTCTGCTCGTGAAATTCTTCTTGAGCTTGGTCGTCGTGGTACGGTTGGTGGTCAAGAAGATATGATTGAAGACTTGGCATTGACCATGTCTAAAGCAAAAGAAGCCAATGCTTAATTTGCTTTAAGTCAAAAAGCGCCCCAAATGGGCGCTTTTTTTATGTCTGAAGTGGCTGTGTTGGTTTGAGATGGGCTTGAGATTACGTTGAGATTGATTTGAGGCATGAAAAGCGGATTGAAATAAGAAATGTCTTACGAACCAATGGCTGATTTCGAGCAGCCATAGTAGTAAAATTTAACTTTAAGTTATTGATGATTATATAAATTAAATATCATGTCATAGCTAAATTTTATAACTAAAATAAGGATAAATCTCAGTAAAAAACTTTGTTTAAACTTAAAAGCAATTAATACAGCGCATGTAATTGCAAAAAATAAAAAACTTTAAATTTTATGTTAGTAAAACATGGGGTTAATTTAATCAGTTGTTCTAAATGATAAAAAAGAGTTATTGTTTTAATCTCTAAGGAAAATAACCAGAAATAGCTTCCAAAGTTCAAGTCGTACAAAAGCCTGATAAACCTTAATACTGTAGTCGGATTTTTTTCCAAGGTATTGTTGAGCATGATGATGTCATAGCTTAATTTGATCACTGGGAATAAGCCATGCGTCGTCAAAATTTATGGATAGCAATTCTTGCTGCGACAGCAACATTAGGAACATCTGCAACTTATGCGGACTTTGTTGACGACAGCCAAGTACAATTGAAATTTAAAAACTTCTACTTAGACCGTCAAATTAAAGAAAATCCGGCGGGTAACTGGGGTTCATGGTCACAGGGTGTGACTTTGGATGTCAAGTCAGGGTATCAAGATATTGGTGCAGGTATTCAAGTGGGTGCTGACCTTTTGGTTCAACATGCATTTAAACTTAATGCACGTGATAAAAACCCAGACTGGATCTTGCCGCACGATGGTAAAGAATCAAAAGATAACTTTGGTAAAGTGGGCGTGACCCTTAAAGCCAAAGTATCTGAAACTGAGTTGAAAGTGGGTGAGTTATTACCAGTGTCTCCAGTGTTGGTTTTCGATCCATCACGTCAGTTAATGACGACTTATAGCGGTGCATGGTTAGAATCGAAAGAGATTAAAGATACTAAGTTAACTTTGGCATACATTGACGGGATCAATAACCGTTATGACAACCAATTCCGTGATTTATCAATGTTCGCTCCAGGTAAAAGATTACCAGATGGCACCATAGGTCATTATGATCTTGGGCCAACTTCTGATGGTATGTATATTGCGGGTATTGACCATCAATTTACACCTGAAATTGGTGGTAGCTATTGGTATGCCGATGTTCAAGACATTTACACACAGCAATATGTCGGCGCGAACTATAAAACTAAGTTAGGTGACAAAGCCAAACTGGATAGCCATATCCGTTATTTTGACAACTCAGATTCGGGTGACAAACTGTATGGCGAAATTGATAACCAAGCGTTATCGGTTGGTGCGAAAGTGAATTACGGTTCGCATACCTTTGGTTTGGGTTATCAACAAATGTTTGGTGATAATGCATTCCCAACACTGGGTGGATGGGTGCCGCAGCCGTACTTAGTCAACTGGGGTATAGCAACATTTACTGCAAAAAATGAAAAATCATGGGGCTTTACTTATGGCTATGATTTCTCAGAAATGGGTGTGAAAGGCTTAAATACAACTGCTGTTTATTTCACAGGTTCAGATGCAGAAATTGCTGGTCTTAAAGATCAGAAGTCAGATGAATTGAACTTAATTGTGAACTACACCGTGCCTGAAGGTAAGTTGAAGGGCTTAGGCTTCCAGGCAATGTATATCGATGCCGATTTCGATTACAAATCTGACTTGCAAGAGTACCGTGTCGCGACAACTTATACCTATAAGTTCTAATTTCTCAGGATAAAAAAGAGGGAAGTGGATTCATTGCTTCCCTTTTTATTCGCTGGGTTATTTAAAAAAGAAATACCTCAAAGATTTTATGGATATATTTTTGAGTTATATATTTAAAAAACAATAACTTAAATTATAGTCTATTTGTTGTTTATGATCGTAAATATGTATCAGTTAGCAGTGGCTGAACAGGTAATATGAGACTGTAAAAACCACAAAATCCAAAAGAGTCCCCCTTGTGTTTAAATCCGTTATGGATTGAAACATAAGCTCTACGCAATACGAGGAGCATGTATGAGCACTGTTCAGATTCCTGACTATACAACTGATTCATTCTTTGGTTTAGAAGATAAATGGATTGAAACTGCTGAAGGCGAATTAACGCATTACCACGAAGTGGGTGAAGGCACACCAATTCTATTTTTACACGGTTCAGGTACAGGTGTATCTGCTGCTGCAAACTGGTGGTTAAACCTTCCACAAATTGGTGAACAAGCACGTTGTATCGCTATCGATACTATTGGTTATGGTCAAACTGTTGTTGCACCGAATACTGCTTATGGTATCCGTGCTTGGGTTGATCACGCTGTACGTACGTTAGATGCCCTAGGTATTGAAAAAACTTGGTTAGTGGGTAACTCACTCGGTGGCTGGTTAGCATTCCAAATGGCTTTGGACTATCCAGAACGTGTATTGGGTATCGTTTCTATGGGTACAGGCGGTGCTAAACAAACTGCAGCACTTAAAGCACATGCAAACCCTGTATTAACCGAAGAAGGCATCAAGAAAACCTTGTCTATGTTTGTTGTAAACAAAGACTTGATCACAGACGAATTGGTAAAAGTACGTTTTGCATCTGCTGCAAATGACTATGCATCAAATCGTTTGATGGATGTTGTTGGCGCACGTGACCGTGACCGTTTCGAATTCCCATTAGATTTTGAAAAAATGAAAGACATTACTGTGCCAGTATTGTTGATTCACGGTGTACAAGACGTGGTGATTCCTGTATCTCGTACGTGGGATATTTTGAATACCGTTCCTCATGCTGATGCGCATATTTTCAGCCAATGTGGCCACTGGTCTCAAGTTGAAAAAGCAGAAGAATTCAACACCGTGATTAAAGATTATTTAAAAGCGCGTGGTGTGTAATTTCTTGTCACTGACATGAAATTCAAAAAAAGGATGGTTTTGCCATCCTTTTTTTTATATAAATCTTTTGAAAAAAATACTTTAAATGAGTATTATTCTCATTAATAGGTCGACAGTGTACGGTCTAAATCAGTAAAAAGGCATAAAATAAGCTCATCTAAATGGTTGGGGAAGGGGAATTATTTATTAGACTTAAGTTGTAAATCGGCTATTTTTAGCAATTTTTATCAATGTCTAAACTAAAATTTATAAGTTATTTTCCATCAAATCGATATGCATGATAGATAAAATGCGTCGATTAAAACATTTAAACGATTAAAAAAGCGACTTTTTAGCCATAAAAAAAGCACCATTATTTATTTCAAAAATAATGGTGCTATATCTATAAATTATGACTTGGCGAAAATTAACGCTGTTCGCGATTGATATCGAGATAAAAAACTTTGGTTAGCAGTTCAAGGAATTTATCTACAGCCACAGAACTCGCCGTTTTTCGGTAACTTACGTACAGGTCTAGATACGGTAATTCGACATCTAAAGGACGAATGACAGTATTGTTCATGGTCAATGGCGCGATGTATCCCGGTAGGATCGTGCAGCCTAAACCCATGCCGATGGAGTTAATGTTAAACAGGATATTGTCGGCTTTTTGCACGATATTAAATTGAACGCCATGGTTAGAAGCAAAGTCTAAAATGGCTTCATGCAATGTGCCTGATTGTTCGCGTGCAGGAATGATAAAATCAATACCATTCAATGCTTTAACTGGAATACGTTCGTACTTCGCTAAAGGGTGATCTTTGGGTAAAATAAAGATCAATGGTTCACGTAGTACAAACTGACTTTCAATTTCGTCGCTATGAAAGTTATTGCGAGTAAAAGTGATATCTAGTTCACCTTTTTGCAGTAATTTCATCTGATCGCGATTATTTAAACTAAGTAATTCAATTTTGAGTTCTGGGTTTTGAACACGCAGATTTGGCAAGACGTATGGGAAGATTTTCATCTCTGCGACAGGCACAAAACCAATCCGTAGCATCTGTTGTTTGGCTTGTGAAACCTGACGTGCCATCGCTACGGCCTTGTCTGCTTGAGCTAGTGTCAAACGTGCTTGTTCTAGAAATACGGCACCTTCTTCTGTGAGCTCAACTTTGCGTTTAGTCCGGTGCAACAATTTTACGCCGACATCTTCTTCAAGATCTTTAATTTGTTGGCTTAAAGAAGGTTGAGCAGTATAAAGTTTTAACGCAGCTTTACTGAAATTGAGTTCTTCAGCAACAGTAATGAAGTAGCGTAAGTGTCGTAATTCCATATAATCAACCCGTGGAGTAATCCAAAAAATGTCTTACTTAGAAGTTCGTTCAGTATAATCTATAAACAACTATTGCGTGAGGATTATTTTGCCATTCACGAAATAAATGGTGTTCTCGGTAATTTAAAAAAAATACTATAAAAAAAATCTACCGTAATAATCCATAAAATCTCTTAATTAAAACAAAATAAATATTTCCCGAATATCGCTCTAAAATCCATCATCGTTGAAAAGTTGAGTCTATTACTTTGTGCCTTATGGTCACAGGAGAGCTTTTCATGAGTGGAAAAATTGATGTGCGCGAAATCGATGCTTTAGTCGATGCACAAAATGGACGTATCACGCCATCTATCTATACCGATCCAGACATTTACGAACTTGAATTAGAACGTGTGTTCGGTCGTACATGGTTATTCCTATGCCATGAGAGCCAAATTCCTAAAGCCGGCGATTTCTTCAATACCTATATGGGTGAAGATCCAATCATCGTGGCACGTCAAAAAGATGGCTCAATCAAAGCATTCTTAAACCAATGTCGTCACCGCTCTATGCGTGTGAGCTTCGCGGACTGTGGTAATACACGTGCATTTACTTGCCCATACCACGGCTGGTCTTATGGCATTGATGGTTCTCTAAAAGATATCCCGCTTGAAGATCGTGCTTACCCACATGGTGCATGTAAAGAGCAATGGGGTCTGGTAGAAGTTAACCGCGTTAAATCATACAAAGGCTTAGTATTCGGCTGCTGGGATGAAACAACTCCAGATCTAGAAGAATACATGGGCGATATCGCTTGGTACCTGGACGGCGTTGTAGACCGTCGTGAAGGTGGTACTGTGATCGTTGGTGGTGTACACAAATGGGAAATCGACTGTAACTGGAAATTTGCAGCTGAACAGTTCGCTTCTGACCAATACCACGCGTTGTTCTCTCATGCATCTGCGATTCAGGTGCTTGGTGCTAAACCAGATGATGAATCTTCTAAGAAATTAGGTGCTGCACAAACTGCCCGTCCAGTTTGGGAAACTGCCAAAGACGCGATCCAATACGGTTCACGTGGTCACGGTTCAGGCTTCTTCTTCACTGAGAAACCAGACGCAAACGTATGGGTGGATGGTGAAGTAGCAAACTACTTCCGTGAAACGTATGAAGAAGTGAAAGAACGCCTAGGTGAAACTCGTGCACTGCGTCTTGCTGGTCACAACACCATGTTCCCAACACTATCTTGGTTGAACGGTACTGCAACGCTTCGTGTATGGCACCCACGTGGTCCAAACAAGACTGAAGTATGGGCATTCTGTATCTGTGATGCGGACGCGCCAGAAGATGTACAAGCAGCATTTGAACGTTCTGCAACACGTGCCTTCGGTCCTGCTGGTTTCCTAGAGCAAGATGACTCTGAGAACTGGATTGAAATTCAAAAAGTTTTACGTGGTTATAAAGCCCGTCAAAACAAATTAATTATGGAAATGGGTAAAGGTAACGAGAAAGTACGTGAAGATGGTATCCCTGGTATCACCAACTACATTTTCTCAGAAACAGCTGCACGTGGTATGTACCGTCGTTGGGCTGACCTATTGATTCATGAAAAATGGGAAGACGTTGAAGCTGCGGCTGACGAATATGAGAAGGAGCTTATGAAATGAGTCAAATTAGTTTAGAACTCCATCACCAAATTAGTCAGTTTCTTTATCGTGAAGCAAAATTGCTTGACGATTGGAAGTTCCGCGATTGGTTAGCTGTATTAGCTGAAGATATTTCTTATACGTTACGCACAACACCAAACGCGCAAACACGTGACCGTCGTCGTTCGATTGAGCCGCCAACAACTTGGGTATTTAACGATACTAAAGATTTGTTGGAACGCCGTGTAGCTCGTTTAGAGACAGGTATGGCTTGGGCTGAAGAACCTCCTTCACGTACAACACACATGGTTTCAAATGTGATTGTTGAAGCGACTGAAGTTGAAGGCGAATACGACGTTTACGTAACGTACTTGTTGTACCGTACCCAGAAAGAGAAAGATGTAACAATCTACTGTGGTAAGCGTCACGACAAGATCCGCAAAGTCGACACTGAGCAAGGTTTCGAAATCTTCAACCGTAAGATTACCCTTGATCAGGTTACTTACAACTCACATAACCTGAGCGTGTTCTTCTAATGAATAAGATTTTTGTTTGCCAAGTTGACGAATTAGACGAAGGCGAAGCATTGAAAGTAGATTGCGGCGTTAACGGTATCGATGCGCTTGCAGTATTCAACAACAATGGCGAATTTTTCGCGATGAACGACCGTTGTTCACATGGTAATGCTTCAATGTCTGAAGGTTACCTTGAAGATGATGGCACTGTTGAATGTCCACTTCATTCGGCTCGATTCTGTTTGAAAACTGGTCAAGCATTATGCTTACCAGCAACAGATCCTATCAAAACATTCCCTGTGATTGTTGAAGATGGTGCTTTATACGTAGAGATGGCAGGAGAGTAATCATGGGTTGGCTACAAGGCGAAGTTGCACTTATTACCGGTGGTGGTTCAGGCTTAGGCTGGGCATTGGTTGAACGTTTCTTAGAAGAAGGTGCACAAGTTGCTGTTCTTCAACGTTCTCAATCGAAAGTTGATGCATTGAAAGAACATTTTGGTGACCGCGTGCTTGCGATCGCAGGAGATGTAGCCAGCTATGAGGATAATGTTCGTGCAGTACAAGCAACTGTAGAACATTATGGCAAACTTGACTGTTTCGTCGGAAACGCAGGTATCTGGGATCATTACGCAGATATCGTCAATACATCGGGTGAACAGCTGGAAAAAGCTTTTGATGAGATTATGGGTATTAACACCAAATCTCTCATCTTAGGTGCCAAAGCTGCACTTGATGCATTGATAGCTTCGGAAGGTTCTATCATATTTACTTTGTCTAACTCAGCACTGTATTCGGCAGGCGGAGGCCCTGTATACACAGCGTCTAAGCATGCTGGCGTTGGGATCATGAAAGAATTAGCCTACGAGCTTGCGCCTAAAGTACGAGTGAACGCTGTTGCTCCGTCGGGTATGAATGTAAACATCAAAGGCGCTGCGTCTTTAGGCCAAGAAAACCTCGGTCTACTCGATGCACGTGATCCTGAGAAGATTGCACGCGGCATGCCGCTCAATTTCTTACCCGAACCTGAAGATATGACTGGTTCATACGTGTTATTGGCTTCTCGTCAAAACAACCGCCCATTAACTGGTGTTTTAATTAATGCTGAATGTGGTCTGGGTATCCGTGGTTTACGTCAACCACGTGCTGGCTTCTTTGACGAGATTTAATTCGCCAAATACGTAAAGGACTTACTCGGCAGCCGTCTTGGCTGCCTTCCGTTTAGGAGTCACCCATGGCCGTTAAACTTATTTGTGCATCGCACAGTCCCCTAATGGAATTCGCCTCTCCGCAAGAGAAATACAAAGAGGAAAAAGTTCGCGAAACTTTTGCCAAACTTGCTAAAGAAGTTGAAGACTATAATCCAACATTGATCATTACTTTTGGTCCAGACCATTTCAATGGTTTCTTCTATGACCTCATGCCATCTTTCTGCGTCGGTATTCGTGCCAAAGCAGCAGGTGATTGGGATTATGGTAAAGACAATGACCACATTAATGTGCCTGAAGAAACAGCAATTAGTCTGGTTCGTCGCGTATTGGATGAAGGTGTCGATGTTGCATACTCTTATCGTATGCAGGCAGACCACGGTGTGACTCAACCATTACATTTCCTTTGTGGTGGCAAGCTTGATCGTTATCCAACGATTCCAATTTTTATCAATGGTGCAGCTGCACCGATGCCAACAACCAAGCGTACAGTCGCTTTGGGTCGTGCAGTCGGTCAGTTCATTAAATCATTGAACTTAGAGAATGAACGTGTACTTGTTTTGGGTACAGGTGGTTTGTCTCATGATCCACCAACGCCGCAAATGGGTTCAGTTCCACCAGAAGTGGAAGAGTTCCTGATTGCAGGTCGTAATCCAACTGAAGAGGCACGTAATACACGTCAAGGCAAAATCATTGCTGTCGGTCAAAAACTCGCAGCGGGTGATACTTCTGTCGCAGTGCCTTTAAACCCAGAATGGGATCGTGCATTGCTTGATACTTTCGCCAAAGCTGACTTTGCTGCCATTGAAGCGATGACTGAAGCTGAAATTCGTGTTGAAGGCGGTCGTGGTGGTCAAGAAGTTCGTTCTTGGATGGCTGCTTTTGCTGCACTACATGAAGTGGGCGAATACGACATGACAACACATTGCTACGAAGATATTAGTGAGTGGATTGCGGGCTTCGGCATCGTATCTGCAGAATTGAAATAAGGAACAAACCCATGAGCCAAAATGGTATCGAAACCATCGTTATTGTTGGAGCTGGTCAAGCTGGTGCTAGCGCCATTTTAGAACTCCGTGCGAACAAGTATGAAGGCAAAATCATTTTGGTGGGTGATGAAACACATCTTCCTTATGAACGTCCGCCTTTGTCTAAAGACGTAATTCTAAAACCTGAAGAGACCAAAATCGAAATTCTGTCAGAAGAAAAATTGGCAGAACTCGGTGTTGAACATATTCGTGGCAATGGCGCTGTGAAAATCCATAGCGATGCAAAAACAGTTGAACTGAAAAATGGCGAAATTGTTGCATTTGACAAGTTGCTTCTAGCAACCGGTGGTGCAGCACGCCGTTTACCGAATTTCGATGCTTTGGGTAAACACGTTTATACCTTACGTAACCTTGAAGATTCACAAGCATTGGTGCCTGTATTACAAGCGGGTCGCCGTATTGTATTGATCGGCGGTGGTGTGATTGGTCTTGAGCTTGCTTCTTCAGCACGTTCTAAAGACTGTATCGTGACCGTGATTGAAATGGGTCCAATGGTGATGGGGCGTTCATCTCCACGCGTATTGAGCGAATTCTTATTGGCTCAACAACGTCTTGCAGGTGTAGATGTTCGTCTTTCGACTTCTATTGCTGACTGTAAGCTTGATGGTGAAGAAGTGGTGATCACGCTTGAAGGCGGTGAAGAACTTCGTGCAGATGCTGTAGTTTACGGTATTGGCATTGTGCCAAATGCACAGCTTGCTGTTGAAGCAGGTTTAGACGTTGATTTTGCCATTAAAGTGAATGATAACTGCCAAACTTCACATCCAGATATTTATGCAGCGGGTGATGTTGCGACTCAGCTTCGTGACTGTGGTAACCACCGTCGTGTCGAAACTTGGGAAAATGCGAACTTGCAAGCAGGTATCTTTGCTCGTCATGTAATGGGTGTTGAACATCCAACCCCAAATCCAGCGTGGTTCTGGACAGATCAATTGAATATCAACTATCAATTTGTGGGTGATATGGCTGCAAGCGAATGGATTGCACGTGGCGAAGTAAATCCTGAATTAGCTGCAGAATCATCATTTGTTTTGTTTGGTGTTACTGACGGTGTAATCGTGGGTGGTATCACTGTGAATGCTGCGAAAGAGATGCGTCATTTGAAAAAATTGATTAGCAAGAATGCAGCGTTTGAAGCGGATAAATATTTAGATTTAAGCCAAGATTTACGTAAACTTGTAAAGTAAGCTGAATGTCTAAGAGGAGCAGACTTGCGGTAACGTAGGTCTGTTTTTTTATGTCTTTAGTTTTAGCATCGCACTTATAAAGCTATTTTGTAGTCCATGTATATAGTTTTAGCTTATATAGATCTATTCAACGGTTTTAATCCTCCCCAGCCCTCCTTTTTCAAAGGAGGGAGTAGTCTTTGTGAAGAATGGATTTCGTTTGGATGATTCCCCCTCTTTTTTTAAAGAGGGGTTAGGGGAGATTATTGATCGTTTGAGGAGAAGTCCATATACCCCAAACGATCGGTGGCATTCATACCGCCTCCAATTTAGTTGATAAAGGGGAGAACAATAATTGGTCTTAAACTTTATTAGTTACTGGTCTTACGAGTAGTTCCAGATCTGAATAGTGGGTTTCAGGTTAAGTCGTTAGAACAATCAAATTTGAGAATGAAATGAAATCTTCACTGCCGCTGACGGCAAGTATATATGCTCTTTTGGTACTGATTTGGGCGACGACGCCGCTCGCGATTGTGTGGAGTGTGCAGGAAATACATCCGATGTGGGTGTTGATTATCCGTTACTTCGGCGCATCTATTATTGCGCTGTTTCTGTTGAAATTGATGCGTGATCCTTTGCCGTTTGATGAAACCTCATTAAAAAGTTATGTGGCAGGGAGTTTGAATTTGATTGGCGCACAGTTATTTATTTATCTGGCAGCCAATTATCTCACCTCTGGTTTAATGGCACTGATTTTTGGTTTTTCACCCTTAATTGCCGGTTTGATTGGGCATGTAATTTTAAAAACACATAAATTGGTCGCTTTGCAGTGGTTGGGCATGGCGGTTGCAGTGGGAGGTCTAACTTTTGTCTTTGCAGATTCTGCTGATAGCAAAGTCAATCCAATTGGCGTTGTACTGATGCTAATCAGCATGGTGTCGTATATTAGTTCGATTTTTTGGGTGAAGCAGATTAATGCACCGTTAAAACCGATGTCTCAGGCAACAGGTTCTCTGATTGTTTCTGCCTTGGGTTCGGTACTCATCATTCCTTTTATCTGGCAGCATTTTCCAACCGAATTGCCAAGCGACCGTGCGATGATTGGATTTGTCTTTACCATGATCATGTCATCTATTGTGGCAATGCTGTGTTACTTCTGGCTGATCAAACGTTTGGCGGCATCAACGGTGTCACTCAGTAATGTGATGACACCTGTCATAGCATTGGTTTTGGGAGCGACGTTGAACAGTGAATATATTAGCTCCAATGCCTTTGTTGGAATCGTGGTCGTGATGTTTGGTATTGTGATGTACTTTTGGAAAGAGTGGCGCGAGCAATATTTTAATAAAGTACGTTGAACCGTGTACATCTACAGAATTATACGGAAGCTGCGGCTTCCTTTTTTGTTCTATACCTTTGCGCTAAAGAGCGTGTTTCACATGGAACATGATGGCATTGTCGAAACAATCGACAGTTGGTGTAAAAACAACAAAATAACAAACAACAGCTACAGTCAGTTTGAGTACTATGGAATGAGCTATAAAATCAAATAGATCTGTTTGATAAAAATAAATTTAGGACAATTTTAAATGTCTGAATCTAACAAAATCGTGGTATATGCAGCGCTCTTCGGCAATTTAGCGATTGCACTGGTGAAGTTTGTCGCTGCCTATATCACGAATAGTTCGGCCATGTTGAGTGAAGCTATTCACTCTGTGGTTGATACTTTAAATGAAATCTTACTGCTCTACGGTATGAAAAAATCGCAGCAGCCAGCAAATGCACGCCATCCGTTTGGCTATGGGCGGGAGCTGTATTTTTGGGCTTTTATTGTGGCGTTGATGGTCTTTGCTTTGGGTGCGATCGTGTCGATTTATCAAGGGGTTAGTCATATTTATCATCCCGAAGAAATGCAAAATCCGATGATTAACTATATTGTATTAGGTATTGCGATTTTGTGTGAAGGGACCTCTTGGTTTGTGGCATTGAAAGCATTTCGTAAAATCAAAGGGAAACAGGGCTATTTTGAAGCATTTCGACGCAGTAAAGATCCGACGACATTTACCGTGTTATTTGAAGACTCAGCAGCGCTGATTGGTCTGTTTATTGCCCTGATCGGTATCTATTTATCACACGCGCTGAATATGCCAATGCTTGATGGTCTGGCATCAATTCTAATTGGGGTTGTACTCGCTATTTCAGCAATTTTACTTGCACGTGAGACTAAAGGATTGCTCATGGGAGAAACTGCTGACCCACAATTGAGGCATAATGTCTTGATGGTTGCAGAGCAAGATCCAGCAGTGCATTCTGCCAATGGGGTGTTAACAGAGCAGATGGGTGCACATCAAGTTTTGGCATCTTTGAGTCTTGAATTTAAAGATAATTTAACGTCAGATGATATAGAAGCTTGTGTCAACAGAATTGAAGCACAAATTAAACAGCTTCATCCTGAAATTGTGGCACTCTTTGTCAAGCCTCAATCTCGGAAGGTTTGGCTTGAGCGCATGAAAGGTCGTCTTGATCAATAGGTCTGCGAGGTTAAATACTTTGCAAGGTTTGTCAGCATAGTGAATGAATTTTAAATACACATGAATCAAAAAACTCAATCAGCACAGTTTCAAATCAGAACTAAAAGCTGTATGAAACATACGTGGACGAAGCCTGTATTTGATTATCTGGCAACTGACCATTTTAATGGGGAAAAATTCTTTAATACCCTTCGAAATCCAGATGCGTTTACGCGTAAAGATATGCTGAAATGGATCATGACGCGTAAAAGCGATACATGGAAAGTAGATCGTGAGCAAGAATACCAACAGTTTTTTGCTTCTTCGCGTAGCATTCCGCACAATCGGCCATTGGCTAAAATGGATGATTGGTTGGTTTGGTTTGTCGGACATGCGACGGTTTTGATTCAAATTGGGCCATATAATTTTTTGACCGATCCTGTATGGGCGGAGTATGCAGGCCCACGTCAAGGGACTGGACCACGACGTGCTTGTCCTGCAGGAATTGCCTTAGAAGAATTACCTACAATTCATGGGGTTTTACTGAGCCATAATCATTATGATCATATGGATTTAGCAACCTTGAATTGGTTACATGAACAATTTGCTATGCCGATTTATACTGGTTTAGGCAATGCTTATTATTTACCCACACATTTCAATGTCATTGAACTTGATTGGTGGCAATCAGAAATGTTTGAAGATTTGCGTATCGTTTATACGCCTGCACAGCATGGTTCAGGTCGTGGTTGGCGAGATCAAAATCATGCCTTATGGGGAGGTTTTTCCATCGTGCATAGTACAGGACATTTCTTCTTTGCTGGAGATACGGGCTATGCCGCACATTTCAAACAAATCCATACACGCTTAGGTGCACCCCGAGTAGCGTTATTACCGATTGGAGCTTATGAGCCACGTCGTTTAATGAAATATTTGCACATGAATCCCGAAGAAGCTTTTCAGGCGCATAAAGATTTACAGTCAAAATGTTCATTGGCAATGCATTATCGGACTTTTCAGTTGACTGATGAAGCTAGAGACCAACCAGAACATGACTTACATCATGCAATGCGAAAAACATCAAAGTTAATGAATCCATTTTTAACCATGCATGAAGGCAAAAAATTGATTGTTTAAGGATTAATAGAAGGTAATTGGAATATTTAATGCCAAGAAAAAACCACCTTAAAAGGTGGTTTTTTTATTCAAAGATAAAACTTAAAGCAAGCCAGGATTACCTTGAGCTGGATCAGTTGCACGAGCAGCTTGCGCATCCGCTACAGTTAAGCCTAATGCTTTTGCAACACCTTCACCATAAGCTGGATCACATGCGTAACAGTTACGGATATGACGATATTTGATGAAGTCGAGTGCATCGCCCATTGCGCCAGCAGTGTTATTAAACAATGCTTGTTTTTGTTCATCATTCATTAAGTTGAATAATGCACGTGGTTGACTGAAATAGTCGCTGTCATCTTCGCGGTAATCCCACAAGTCAGCATCACCAGTAATTTTCAATGGTGGTTCTTTGTATTGTGGTTGCTCTTGCCATTGGCTGAAGCTGTTTGGTTCATAATGCGGTGTTGCACCATAGTTACCATCCATACGGCCTTGACCATCACGACGGTTGGAATGAACAGGGCAACGTGGTGCATTTACAGGAATTTGGTAATGGTTTACACCCACGCGATAACGTGCAGCATCAGCATAGTTGAATAAACGCGCTTGCAGCATACGGTCAGGTGAGAAGCTAATGCCCGGCACCAAGTTACTTGGTGCAAAAGCGGCTTGTTCAACATCTTGGAAATAGTTTTCAGGGTTACGGTTGAGTTCGAATTCACCCACTTCAATCAACGGATAGTCGCCTTTAGGCCATACTTTGGTTAAATCAAATGGGTGATAAGGTACTTTTTCTGCATCAAGTTCAGGCATGATTTGAACGTACATTTTCCATTTTGGAAAATCGCCGCGTTCAATTGCATTGAACAGATCGGTTTGTGAGCTTTCACGGTCTTTGGCAATAATCGCTTCAGCTTCAGCATCGGTTAAGTTTTTGATGCCTTGTTGAGTGCGCATGTGGAATTTAACCCAGAAGCGTTCATTATTGGCATTAATAAAACTGAAAGTATGACTGCCAAAACCATGCATATGACGGTAACCATCTGGAATACCGCGGTCAGACATCACAATCGTAACTTGGTGTAGAGCTTCAGGTAGTAAAGTCCAAAAATCCCAGTTATTTGTTGCACTACGCTTATTGGTTTTAGGATCGCGTTTTACTGCTTTGTTTAAGTCAGGGAATTTACGAGCATCACGTAGGAAGAAGACAGGGGTGTTATTACCAACTAAATCCCAGTTACCTTCTTCAGTATAGAATTTAAGGGCAAAACCACGAATATCGCGTTCTGCATCTGCAGCACCACGCTCACCCGCTACGGTAGAGAAACGAGCAAAAAGTTCAGTTTTTTTACCAACTTCTGAGAAAATTTTAGCGCGGGTATATTGGGTAATATCGTTAGTCACGGTAAACGTACCGAAAGCACCAGAACCTTTGGCATGCATACGACGCTCTGGAATTACTTCACGAACGAAATTACCGAGTTTTTCATTAAGCCATAGGTCTTGGGCAAGCAAAGGACCACGTGCACCTGCCGTCATACTGTTCTGATTATCTACAACAGGAGCACCAGCATCAGTTGTTAGGTGGGTGACAGGACATTTTTTAACGTCGTCGCTCATTGAGTATCTCCATTATTATAATCATGTATGAAAGTTGGGAGTTATAACCTTTCAATTGATAACACGCTCAACAGCACATGACCTTAACCGTTTTGTTAATTCATTTTAAAGTGACAATGTGACAACAGTTTTTCTCTCATTCTAAAATTTTTCAAGCAGCAATCAATCGAAGATAAGTCATAAAACTGTAGCCGTTAAAAGCTTAAAAATCTTTATATACTTATTGACTCTAAAGCTTTCTGTGGCTTTTGACAAATGGAAAAATAGTTTTGAATAAATGGTTAATTCGATGAATCAAGTTATTGAATTTATATTATTTATTTATATATTTTGTTTTAATATTTTATCGATGAATTAAACTCAAATATATCGCTATGATAGGTAGAACAGGACGAAATATTTAAACCCATAATTTTATTATGGATTTCAGTTTTCAGATATTTTTTTTTGGCAGATTATAGTTAATGAAAGACTTTTTTATGTTGTTAATATTGGAGAGCTTTTTTAACATTAAAAACATTATTTAATACTTAAAATAAGCTAAAAATACAGCTGAAGAAATATTGGCAAGTGGTCTAAGTTGTTTTAGAAAATTGTAAATAAATTTTTTATGGGGTGATGCTAGTTGGCACACCTATCTTTATTGTTGTCAGGTCAGCTGTTGTCACTCCAGCTTGAATCGATTCCTACATCATATCAACATACTAGGCAACCTTACGTGATCGCATATCGTAGTTGAGGGGGTTAATGGCGAACCCATTTTGACCTCGGGATATATTTTACGCCCAAAAGGATAAGCACTTAAACAAGACTGGACCGTATTGGCATGAGCACATGGCACGACTGTGTGGCTGATACAAGTGCTCCTTCAAGTGATTATACAATGGGCCTGTATATAGTTTGCAACTAGTCATAGATGGTGCAATCGACAGTTGTTTGAGGCATGGCTATGTAGTGGTTGCAACAGATTATAAGGACTGGGTAAGCCAAAACTGCACCCTCATATGAATGTAGTCAGTTAAGTTTATAATTTGGTGCATTCTGTGCGTGCATTGCATTCTTGGAAGCCGAGGCAATTTAGTAAAGACTGGATGCTGATGGGGCGTAGTCAAGGTGGTGCAGCTGCTATTGCGGTTGCAGCTCAGGAGCAAAAAGATGCGCTTGAATTGAATCTTAAAGCTGCAATACCCTTGGCACCGGGTGGTTATCAATATGAATGTATTGCTGAATACGTAGAAACCAATCCAAATCCAGATACCAATGTAGCGGCATTTTTCCCCAGCGTGTTGTTGGGAGCAGCCGAAGCAGATCGATCAATGTAGATCAACAGGTTAGTCCAGATATGCAGTCTTTACTATATCAGGCCCGTAAACGTTGTCTATCAGAAATAAAAAATTTGTTAAAACAAGCACCTCAGTCAATCTTTTAAAAAATTCAGACTTAAGGCCATCCCTAAGCTATTTAAAATGGCAGTCGATTGAATATAAGACCCTAACCGTAACACTGATGTTTGTTTAAGGCGCCGCAGACCATTTGTAGATCACCTTGGTACTCAAAGTTATTACCAGAAAGTGTGCAAATAAAAAATTGCCAGCAGTTTATCAGGCGATCCCAAATGGCTATCATCGGGGGGCATTAGGCCATAGTCCAAAATATACGGCTGAATTTTTAAAGAGCTTACAACTGGCCAGCATTCCAAAGGCGTATAAATGAGATAAGTAAGCTGGCAATAAAAGCTTAACTTCTAAAGCACTTTTATTGAAGGATGAACCAAGTGATGAATGATTTTCTTCTACCGTAAAAATGAATTTCCTAAATATCTAAAATAACTGGTTTAAGAGCCGGTTTTTTTGTAAATAACATGACTTTATTTTATTCACCGATGCATTTGAAACGTCATTAGACTTGTCCGCGAAGTCTAATCGCGCAACATATGAATTATATCTCGCTTTAATTCATCCCATTCAGTAAAGTTGGGTACGATCAACAAGCTTTGCGACACAAAGCCATAACACACTCTTTGTATATTTAAAGCCATTGGCTTGAGCTTTTCCTCGTTATTTATAAAAGGCTTAAGCATGTGTTGCCACATTTGCACCATCATGACATAACTTTTACGGTAACTTTCAATATCTGAAATCTGCCGTTCCAATAAAAACACCTGTGACCATAAAAACTGCTGCGCTTGAATTTGCTCAATTTGGAAGTGGATGATTTGCTTTAAATACTCTTGAAGATCCAAATCTGTGGATAACTTCATCAGCGATTGTGCATAAGTTTTCATCTGTTCGGCATTGTGCTTCACATGTAAATGAATGGTTAGCGCAATCAAATCTTCCTTCTTGGAAAAATATTCATAAAATGTCCCTAAGCCAACGCCTGCAAGGTCGGTAATTTCACGAATGGTAATTTTGTCGGCAGGGCGCTCATGCAAAAGCCGAACAAAACTTTCCTGCAATGCCTCTTGCGTGAGCTTTGCACGTGATTGACGCGGCTTACGCCGTATCTGAATGGCTGAATTCTTCATATTGTTAAGCGCTGAAAACCGAACGTCTATGCTTTAAATTTTCTCTATACTGAAATGAAAAGCAAACAAGAACAAGTGGAAAATATAGACGATGAATACATTAGAACAGCCATGGATGACGCATCAAATCAGTAACCAATTTGATGAACTAGAAAACTACAATCTATTTTCAAGCGATACGGTTTTACATGAAATCTTAAAACGCTGCAGCAGCCATGATCAGCCGACTTTATGCGAAATGGGCAAAGTGGCAGGTTCGAGTGAATACTTTCAGCATGGGGCTTTAGCCAACAAACATACCCCAATTTTACATGCCTTCGATGCGCGAGGCCGCCGTACTGACTTTATCGAGTTTCATCCTTCATGGCATAAATGGATGGGACTCAACCGCCAGTTTGATACCCATGCACATCCATTTAATCAGCCAAATTCCAAGACAAAATGGGTGGAGTGGGCAGCACGTTTTTATTTAGCAGGTCAGGTCGAGTGCGGCAATTTATGTCCAAATTCAATGACACTCGGCAGTATTCCACTCATTCAGCGTGAACCTGAACTGTGGGCCAAAATTGGAGAGAAACTACTATCGACTGAATATGATGAACGCGATGTACCGATTGCGCAGAAAATGTCGATTTGGCTCGGTATGGGCATGACTGAAAAGCAGGGCGGTTCGGATGTACGTGCTAATGAAACTATAGCTGTGCCTGTGGCAGAAACAGGACGAGGCAAAGCTTATTTACTCACGGGGCATAAATGGTTTTTCTCTGCACCGATGTGTGATGCGCATTTGGTGGTGGCAAAAACCGAACAAGATGGCTTGGCTTGTTTCTTTGTGCCACGTTGGTTGGAAGATGGCACGAAGAATAATATTCAGGTGCAACGCCTAAAAGAAAAAGTCGGTAACCGCAGTAATTCAAGCTCGGAAGTCGAATTCAAAAATGCGTGGGGCATTATGATTGGTGAGGCAGGGCGTGGCATTCCAACCATTATTGAAATGGCGAATTATACCCGTCTGACCTGTTCGGTCGGTTCGAGCGCCATGCTGCGTCAAGCTTTGGTGCAATGCATTGCCTATACCCGTCAGCGTCAGGCTTTTGGTAAACATTTGATTGAACAACCCTTAATGCGTGCAGTTTTGGCAGATTTGGCTTTAGAGAGTGAAGCAGCGACGCAGCTCAGTTTCCATTTGGCGCAGTGCTATGAATCAGATGATGCCTTGTCTGTGGCATGGAAACGCATTATGACCCCAGCAGCTAAGTTTTGGATTTGTAAACGTGCAGTCGAACTAACTGGTGAGATGATGGAAGTTTTTGGCGGCAATGGCTATGTTGATAACGGCATCATGGCGCGCATTTTTAAAGAAGCACCTGTGAATACCATTTGGGAAGGTTCAGGCAATGTTATGTGCCTAGATGTGCTGCGCGCGATTGGGCGTGATCCTAAATCTATTGAGGTGCTGTTTAAAGATTTGGCCAGTACAGCAAGTACAGATGAAAGCTTGCAAACAGAATTGCAGGACTTGTTCAGGTTGTTCCATCAATCGCCTGAAGATTTACAATTTATGGGGCGCAGTTTGGTCAGTCGTTTAACGGTACTTGCACAAGCGGTGTTATTGAAACGCTATGCGCCTGATTATGTAGCAAATGGTTTTATTCAAAGCCGTTATAGTGCGAAACATGGGCAAGTGGTGGGGATGTTGGATGCCAAAATGGTCGATGTAGAGCGTTTGTTGGAACGGGCTTTCGCAAGTTAAATACAATGTATTTCCCTCTCTTAATGGGAGAGGGTTTTGGAGATGGGAATAATGTGGGAAAACAATTTTTTATGGACATGGGACTAACTACGCTGTATCAAAAAGCCATAGGAAAGTGCTTGAAAAAATCTAAAAATAGACCAATATATGCACTACAGCACGAGGGTGCTGTATAGGCAAAAAGGTGAATGTAAATGGCAAAGAAAAAAGTCCTGCCTGAAGTTGAAGTTCGCAACTTTGTGGCAAAACACATGAATGATTTTAACAAAAGCCAAACTTTTGTAGATCGAAAGAAAAATGCAAAACGTGGCTATGCAAAGCACAAAAAAGGGGGATATTCGAATGATTATCTCCCTTTTTATTTCAGTGTGTTTTCTCAGTTTGTAGTCTACTAAACGATTCGGCTTCAGCATCTGCTTAAACAAAGTTCACATCATATTCCATACGTTTTACTGTTCGCTTCGCAATCTCTAGGCCATGCAATTTGGCCACAATATAAAGAGATGCATTGATTCCCGAAGAAATCCCCGCATCATCTAAGACTTCAACTTCGTTGAATAATAAGATACCGACGTTCATTCAGATAGTTCCATGCGGTATTTAAAGGATTGGATTTGAATTGAAATGTAAAGCCTTAAAACAGAGCTTATTTTGAAAATAAGTCTTCAAACATTTTGTTGAATGTGGATTTTTGTTGTGGTCTAGACGCTGTGCTTTGATGTTTTGAGGCGTCATTAGGTTGTTGGAGTACGTGTTCCATTTGACTGGTCAATTGCTCAAACCAAGTGGAGTCAGTATGTTGCATGTGATTTAGCTGTTTGACGCGCTGTGCAGCCAGTACCGATGGATCATTTTTCCCTAAGCGGCGCTGCTGTGACGCAGTAATTTCTATACCGAGTAAGGGGGGAATAAGAGAGCGGCTGACCGGAGCTTTGGATTTTGTTGGCTTGGTTGGGCGTATATTGACTTGTTGTGCTTGGGACGGTCTAGGTCGAGTTGAGGATGCTTTTTCAATCGGTGTATCGTGTTGCAGCTCTAACATTTTTTGTTTGAGTTGCGGATGGATCTTTGTCATATAAAAGGCAATGGCGACAAAAGCCAGAAAAAATAAAAAATCCATCATCACCTCATTTTATTATTTTACATGAGTGTTCTTAAGCACTCACGATTCGGGTTGCCGATTTCACCATATCACCAAGACCATGAGTCTTGAAGTAGTACTCCATCATGCTTTTCACCATCAGTGGATTATTCATGCTCAAAGCACGATCCAAGAGCTCTTTTGCATCTGGCATCGGCACATGGCAGATGGCTTTACGGACTTTGAGGATATTACTCGAACTCATCGATAGGGTATTAAAGCCCATCGCCATCAGTAAAATAGCTGTGAGTGGATCACCGGCCATTTCTCCACAAATACTAATCGGCTTGTCGTATTTATGACATTCTTGCACCAAGCGAGTCAGCGCACGAAGTACGGCTGGGTGTGAGTGTGAATAGACATTGGCAACTCGTGGGTTATTTCGGTCAACCGCAAGTAAGTATTGGGTTAAATCGTTAGATCCGACCGAGAAGAAGTCAACCAATTCAGCAAACTCATCGATCTGTAACAGCACACTCGGCACTTCGACCATGATGCCGATTTTGGGTTTGGTAATTTTCACCTGTTCTTCTTCTTGCACCGCTTGCCAGTCACGATCGAGCAAATACAACGCTTCTTCGACTTCGCTGACACTGGTCACCATCGGCAGCAATATATGCAAGTTGTTCAGGCCAATACTGGCTTTGAGCATGGCACGAATTTGGGCTGAAAAAATCTCAGGATGATCGAGAGTAAAGCGAATTCCACGCCAACCCAGTGCTGAGTTTTCTTCTTCAATCGAGAAATAAGGAAGGTCTTTATCTGCACCAATATCGAGGGTACGCATCACCACTGGTTTATTGGCAAAATGACTGAGCTGTTGACGATAAATAGCGCGCTGTTCTTCTTCACCGGGGAAGCGATCACGCAGCATAAATGGAATTTCAGAACGGTATAGACCGACACCTTTGGCGCCACGTTGTACACCGCGAACCACATCGATCATCAAGCCAGTATTTACAAACAATCGAACCGCAACACCGTCAGGGGTGATGGCATCTTTGGTTTCGTATTGCTTCAGATCTTTAGCAATTTGCTCTTCTTCTTTTTGAATCTCTTTATAACGTGTGCGTAAACGACGAGGTGGATTGATGAATACACGACCTTGATGTGCATCGACAATCATTTCGACATCATCGAGGGTATTAATTGGTAGTTCAGTCACACCGACTACGGTTGGAATACCGAGGGCACGTGCCACAATCACCATGTGTGAGTTCATGGCACCTTCAGTGGTTACAATCGCCGCGATTTTATCGACAGGGAGTTCAACCAAGGCAGCCGTAGAAATTTCCTCACCAATTAAAATGCTTTCATCGGTGATTTCACGGTGACTGGCATCTGCTTCTTGCAAAAAGGCCAAGATACGACGCCCTAGATCTTTTAAGTCTGAAACACGTTCGCGGAGATAGTCATCTTCCATCTGTGCAAACAGCGCAATGTGTTTATCAATAACAATGCGTACCGAACCTTGTGCCCAGTTACCGTCACGAATTTCACTTTTGATTTCCGCGGGAAGGGCATTGGCATCGAGCATCCGTAAAAACACGCTAAATAATGCGCGTTCTTCGGCCATAAGGGCATCTTGCATCTTTTCATCGAGGGACAGAATTTCTTGACGAACTGCGTCTATGGCATTGTCGAGTAATTCGAGTTCTTCACTGATGTCATCGGCTTCACGATCAGGGACTGAAGCCAAGTCAGCAGGTGGATATAAGATGACTGCACGACCTAGAGCAATGCCGCCTGAACCTGAAATGCCTTGGAAGGTTTTATAGGCTGGGAGGTTGTTCGGTTTACGAAAGACTTCGATATTCCCGACGGCATGTGCATGGGCAATCACCCCTGAAAGCTGAGCGCATAGGGTCACGAGGAAGGATTCGGCAGCTTCGCTAAAGTCTTGAGGTTCTTTGTTTTGAACCACCAAGACACCCATAACTTTACGGCGATACATCACCGGAACACCCAGGAAGGAATTGTAAATTTCTTCCCCCGTTTCTGGCAGATACATAAAGCGTTCATGCTTCGGTGCGTTATCAAGGTTGACGATTTCTTCACGTTGTCCCACTAAGCCAACCAAACCTTCACTGGTATGCAAAGAGACATGCCCAACGGCTTCAGGGTTTAAACCCTTAGAAGCCATCAGTAAATAACGATGGTTTCGTTCATCAAGCAAGTAGATTGAGCAGACATCCACATGCATGGCTTCTGCCACTTGATTGACCATTATGTCTAAAGATTCATGCAAACTGGCTGACGCATTAATCTCTTGGACTATGCGTCTTAATGTATCCAGCTGCATGTTCGACATCGTGTCTGCTCCAAAATTTATTCTGCTTTATTTATAACAACACTCATCCTAAAAATCTGCATCCATTCTGCAAATTTTTACGGCTTTTGTGGAAGCTGACTGCAAAGTTCCACCATGGCTTTACGATATACATCGCGTTTAAAATTCACCACTTGTCCTAGTGGGTACCAATAGCTGACCCATTGCCATTGATCAAACTCAGGTGGATCTGACAAATCAAGCTGAATATGCTGTGCTGAAGCTGTCAGTTTCAATAAAAACCACTTTTGCTTTTGACCAATACAAACGGGGGCTGAATCGGTACGTATATACCGATGTGGCAAACGATAGCGCAACCACCCTTGGGTTTGTGCTATCACCTGGACGTGTTCGGGCAGTAAGCCAACTTCTTCTCTCAGCTCACGGTAAAGTGCCTGTTCGGGGGTTTCTCCATGTTGGATACCTCCTTGTGGAAATTGCCAGGCATTGTGACCAATGCGCTTTGCCCATAAAACTTGTCCAATGTCGTTTGCCAAAATGATCCCGACGTTGGGTCGGAAACCTTCTGAATCGATCATTTGGCTACCTAAATATTGTGTAATTTATGACTTTGCTCACGGGGACGTTTATTTCTGTGTCCATCTCGAAAAAGCAAAGTGTAAAAATGTTAAAATTGTTATGATCTTAACGAATTTCTATCGACTAGCGGAGATAGATTTACAATTTTTTTCTTAAATTTCAGCTTTTACGAGTATTTTCATGAAATTGGCACTGTTTGACCTTGATCACACCTTATTAAATACCGACTCAGACCATTCTTGGGGGGAGTTTTTGGTCAATGAAGGCTTGGTTGATCCAATTCGTCATCGTGCCATGAATGACAAATTTTATGATGATTATAAAAAAGGCCAGCTTGACCCGATTGCCTATAACGAATTTGTATTTGAGTTTTTAACCCAACATGACAATGCCTACTTAACTGAGTTACATCAGTTGTTTATGAAAAAAGTTATTCGTGCGCAAATGCGTCCAGAGGGCTATGCTGCCATTCAGCGCCATCAAGATGCCGGGCATCAATTGGTCGGGATCACCGCAACGTCTGATTTTATTACCGCACCGATTTTTCGTGAATTCGGCATTACTGAAATCATTGCGACCAATGCCGAAGTTGCGAATGGTAAATATACAGGTAAAGTAATTAATACTCCGTGCTATCAAAAGGGCAAATTAGTCCGTTTGAATCAATGGTTAGAAGGTCGTGATGTGACAGAGTCCTGGGCCTATTCAGATTCAATCAATGATCGATTCTTATTGGAATATGCGGATCATGCAATTGCAGTTAATCCAGATGATCGTTTAGAGGTCCTAGCAAAAGAACAAGGTTGGGACATTCAAGACTGGTCAATTCAAGCCTAAAGATGAACAGGAAAAAAAGCATCTTGAGATGCTTTTTTATTTGATGTTCTTTTGATTAACCCTCGACTCACTTATTTGAACTATCGCTCCGTATGCAGACAGAAGCTTCTTTTAAACATTTAATTCAAATCTTTATTGGGCCACGTGCTCAATCTTATTTAAATTTCATTGAACAACAAGTTGGACAGAACAATGGTCTGAGTTGGGCAGGGCTAATTTTTGGACCCTATTGGTTACTCTATCGAAAGATGTACCGCTATTTCTTCTTATTCTTTGCGGTTGGTTTTTTGATTAGCATGTTGGCACTCATCATCGGTGTGCCTGAACAAGTCTTGATGGGGCTGTCATTGATTCCTAACCTCATACTCGCTGGGATCGGAAAGCGGCTTTATAGCGATTTTGCTGTGCAAAAGACCAAAGCCTATATGCAGCAGCCGAAATATAGTGAACAGGTGTTTGCTGAAGAAGGAGGAGTGAACTGGGGGCTGCCTTTATTGTTGGTATTTATTCAATCTGTCGTGATGATTATGCTCAGTTTGCCTTTTATTCAATTTTCACCGCTATAGAATTCTGTAATTGAGTGCGTGTTCGTTCCGTGTTATATCCTTAAAACAGAAATTTTGTATCCATAAACAATAAGTTTTAACACGGAGAATGACAATGAGTGTACGTCCACGCATGACTCATCTATTTGAACAACTGGGTTTAGATTCGAGTGAAGACGCGATTGCTTTATTTATCGTGACGCATCAACTCAGTGCCCAAACTAAAATTACCGAAGCAGATTATTGGACAGATGCTCAGCGCCAGTTCTTGGCCGAAAAAATTAAGTCAGATGGTGAGTGGGCGATTATTGTCGATCAATTGAATGAATCATTACATGAAGATTCATTGACGAAGTAAAACTGACGGGTTTTTCTTTGTTTTTTAATGGGATCGGCTGAAATAGGTGATCCCATTTTTACTGAAAAACTGATGTTACGTACGTAAAAGTTATTTCGTGTTTTTAAAATGATTTTTAAATCTATTCAACGAAGTCTTACATCTAGGAATTGAATAAATTGATTGGCCTTTGGCTGGAGGTACTTTTGTTTCGGCAAAAGTACCCAAAACCATTGTCATCCGCAAAACTCGTTCACTACCGTCTAATTATTCAAAGTATCGCAAAAACATTTTTGATGAGAAGTAGTCCTATCTCAAACACTTGCGGATGACCTTGCCGCGTATCGTTCTTATATTTGAATCAAATTGCACTTCTGATGTTACTGTATAACATCAGTGAAAAGAGGTTGAACTTTCATAATAAGTAAGAGCATCTATTGCTGACCTTGAGCAAAGCTACAAATATTGATGGCAGATTTGAAGGTCACTGCATTGTCTATGATGACTATTCAACAAGGACTGTTCAACACTTGGCTAATCAAGTCATTCGCTTTTTCTAGATGCTTAAACAGATGAATATAAAAAGCCACCATAGCGGTGGCTTGATTAATAATTGAATTTTGTAGGCAAAAAAATGAATTAGATGTGTTTCATCAATTCAACCAGCTTTTGTGCAGCAAGTGACTGAGTACGGCCTGGGTGCCATACCATGCCCAATTGACGATTCATGTTTGAAGGTAAATTCAGTTGTTTTAAATCTTGGTTCAATAAGGTTTTAGGAAGGACTGACCAACCGAGACCAATGGAAACCAACATACGAATCGACTCGAGTGAATTATTGCTCATGGTGACTTTTGGTTTCAGGCCATACTTTTCAAACTCAGCCAAGGTAATTTGACTGGTATAGGTTTGCGCCGCAGGCAATAGACTTGGGTATTGGATCAAATCCTCTAAGGTTAAATGTTCAACTTGCGCCAAAGGATGGAAAGGCGCAACCACGAATACCAGTGGATCATTCCATGTCGTAATGTATTTTAAACGGCTGTCACCTTGTGGCGGTAAAGTTAAAAATGCCAATTCTAAGTCGCCAGCCAAAACTTGCTCATGGGCCTGTTCAGAATCAACAAAGTGTACATCTAATGTTACTTCCGGAAACTGTTGTACATATTGACGCAAATGCGCTGGTAAATGGTGTAAGCCGATATGATGACTGGTACCAATTTTCAGTTTACCTTGAACCTGACCTTGCTCATGGCTGAGCGTATGGTGAATATCGCCCAACTCATTCAGCCAGCTTTTTACTTTTGGCAAGAGAGAGTTTGCTGCATGCGTCGCTTGAACACCACGACCCGCTGATTCAAAAAGTTTGACACCGAAGTATTCTTCTAAACTGTGAATACGCTTGGTTACAGCAGGTTGCGTAATGAAGAGCTGATCTGCTGCCAAAGAGATCGAACCAGTTTCCATGACTTTTACAAAGGCTTCAAAGGCTGCGAGATTCATCTTCATTCCTATAAAGAATTTTTATGCGTAGTCTCATTGTTATAATATTTTAAGAATAAATCAAAGGAAAAGTTGTATCTTTTGATTTAAAACTAGGCGTTCAAGCCAGATGACGCTTTAAATCTGAGGGAAGTTTCAGGGTTCAATAGTGTTATTTGAGTACTTGGTCGCTGCATGATTTAAGATTGGGCTGAGACATTTTCAGCTCAAATGCGCTGTTACAAAGTTATTTTTTAAACCGAAACCAGAGTTATGCATAATATAAAAAAATACAGGGCTGGAAAGTAATTCAACCGTTTGAATTAAAGAGGAGCGATGGCGTTTCTTTTAATTCAGTATTGAACTAAAACAAAAAATGAACTCAAGTTTTGATGGCTTGGAGAACATACTTTTCAGTGAATAATTATAGCAACAGGTACAGTCAGAGCTGCATCGATTAGCGATGTTGTACCTCACAGGGAGAAGGCGATGGATATTAAACACATTAAAAATTTATTGGATATTTTTGAAGGGACAGTCGAAAAGCGCTGTGCAATATATGAAATCGCAGATGATGAAGACGACGAAAACCGTGCAGCTGCTGAGTGTAATGCGGCAAAAAACAAACTGATTCTTGCGATAGAACAATTGGTTGAGGCGCATGGTCAGCTGGTCTTACAACAAAAAACCAAGCTTTGATGATCTGTCTACAATTGAATCTATAGGATGAAATGAATAGAAAGTTAAAGTGGATAGAGTAAAAGAACGTTTTGAGGTCATTAAAAAAACCACCGTGATGGTGGTTTTTTTACAAGGAGCAGGGTTGGATTAAGCGGGGATATTTTTCTCTACAGCTTTATCTTTCTTTTCCCAGACTTTTTCGTGGAAGAAAAAGGCAACCGCTTGAACAGTTGGTTCAAGTAAACTTAATGTAATGGCCATTGCAATACTGCCTGTTACGTAATAACCAACCAACATCGCAACCGTGATATGCATGATGTAATAGCTCAAGGTTTTTTTGAACATGCGCTGATTATTTTCGACGAACTTGTTAATGTGTGCCATGAGAATGCTCCTTGTTAAATTGATAAATCTTGGCAATGAGTTAATAATAATGATTCTTATTTGCAATGTAAAAGAGAAAATTCGATTTATGACCATTGAATTTTTAAATTACTGTTTAAATAATGGCAGACAGTGAACAAAAAAAGTCGGAGAAAATTCTAAAGTTTCATCTGCTGAAAGTATTGAAGTGAGCGTGTTTTAAACGCATTAATGGTCTTTAAAATGTAGCGGAAATCAGCAGTTAAATATCATTCCTATAAGTTTTTAAACTAATAAAAATGATAAATTAGATTTATGTGAATACGTGGTTATAATCGATTTAACGAAAGAATTTACCCAGTCCAGTGGAGCAAATCGACATGGCAGGCGAAACCCAAAAAGCGGAAACCCAAACAAAAAAAACCTTGTATGACAAATTGTGGGATGACCATCTAGTAAAACAACGAGATGATGGCTCTTCATTATTGTATATCGACCGTCATTTATTGCATGAAGTGACTTCTCCACAAGCCTTTGAAGGGCTACAGCTTGCGGGCCGTAAACCATGGCGTTTAAGCGCTAATGTTGCAACGCCAGACCATAACGTACCTACGTCTACTAAGGAGCGTGCTGAAGGTATTGCAGGTATTGAAGATGATACCTCACGTATCCAAGTGCAAACTTTAGATGACAACTGTAAAACTTTTGATGTTGCCCAGTTTGACATCAACGATGTACGCCAAGGGATCGCGCATGTGGTTGGGCCTGAACAAGGTTTAACGTTGCCAGGTATGACCGTGGTGTGTGGTGACTCACATACTGCAACGCATGGTGCATTTGGTTGCTTGGCACATGGTATCGGCACATCGGAAGTTGAACACGTATTGGCGACTCAATGCTTAGTTCAAAAGAAAATGAAGAACATGTTGGTGCGTGTTGACGGTCAATTGGGTCAGGGCGTAACTCCTAAAGACGTGGTTTTAGCGATTATCGGTAAAATCGGTACGGCAGGTGGTACAGGTCACGCGATTGAGTTTGGTGGTCAAGTATTCCGTGATATGTCGATCGAAGGTCGTATGACGGTGTGTAACATGGCAATCGAAGGCGGTGCGCGTGTTGGTATGGTCGCTGTCGATGACAAAACCATTGCCTATGTAAAAGACCGTCCATATGCACCGAAGGGCGAACAGTGGGATGCTGCAGTAGAATATTGGAAGACTTTAGTGTCTGATGAAGGCGCGCATTTTGATACTGTTGTAGTGTTGCAAGGTGAAGAAATTGAGCCACAAGTGTCTTGGGGGACTTCTCCTGAGATGGTGATTCCTGTATCTCAAGCAGTGCCAACTTTAGAACAAGCCAAAGATGATGTACAGCGTAATGACTGGACACGTGCATACAACTACATGGGCTTAGAAGCGGGGCAGGCATTGGCTGATATTCAATTAGACCGTGTATTTATTGGTTCATGTACCAACTCACGCATCGAAGATATTCGTGCAGCGGCTGAAGTGGCCAAAGGTAAAAAAGTGGCGGCATCGATTAAGCAAGCCATGGTGGTGCCGGGTTCAGGTTTGGTGAAAGCACAAGCAGAAGCAGAAGGCTTAGATAAAATCTTAATTGAAGCAGGCTTTGAATGGCGTGAGCCGGGTTGCTCAATGTGTTTGGCAATGAATGCCGACAAATTGCAACCAGGTGAGCACTGTGCATCGACGTCTAACCGTAATTTTGAAGGTCGTCAAGGCAATGGTGGTCGCACGCATTTGGTGAGTCCAGCAATGGCAGCAGCTGCGGCAATCGCTGGTCACTTCGTTGACGTTCGTACCTTCTAATCAGGGCTAATAGGAGCAAATCGCATGAAAAAATATACCGTTGAACAAGGTATCGTTGCACCATTAGACCGTGCCAATGTGGATACAGATTTAATTATTCCAAAACAGTTTTTGAAATCTATTAAGCGTACAGGCTTTGGTGCCAACTTATTTGATGAGTTGCGCTATTTGGATGAAGGCTATTTAGGTCAGGACATTTCAAAACGTCCAATTAACCCAGATTTCGAATTGAATAAACCGCGTTATCAAGGTGCGTCGATTTTGATCTCTCGTGCAAACTTTGGTTGTGGTTCGAGCCGTGAGCATGCGCCTTGGGCATTAGAAGAATATGGTTTCCGTACCGTCATTGCACCAAGCTATGCGGACATTTTCTTTAATAACAGTTTTAAAAATGGCATGTTGCCAGTGATCTTGTCTGAAGAGATCGTCGATCAGTTATTTAAAGAATGTGCTGCATCTGAAGGCTATCAATTAACCATTGATTTGGCTGCGCAAGAAGTACGTACACCGAGTGGTGAAGCATTTACATTTGAAGTCGATCCATTCCGTAAACACTGCTTATTGAATGGCTTGGATGATATCGGTTTAACTTTACAAGCAGCCGATGATATCCGTGCTTATGAAGAAAAAACCAAAGCATCTCGCCCTTGGGTATTTACAGAAATTAAAGCTTAAGTCAGTGTCACTGTAGAACTTCTTAGTAGTCAGTCGGCTTAAGTCTTGTTAATATCAGGCGAAACAAAATTTATACGTTAGCCAGAATTTATCAGGTTGGGTTCGAAAAATGAAAAAGTTCTTCGGTCAGCTGGTTGTAACGGGAGCGCTGTTTGCAACGCTCTCTGCCTGTCAAAGCTTTGACACGGCACGCATTAAAAATGTGAAGGAAACTGAAAGTACAAAAAATAATGCTTTGATTTACTGTGCAGGTACAGTGCACTGTGAATTTGAGCGTTTTGATCAAATACAAGTGGTTGATCCAAATAATCAACGTGTACAACGTGCTGCGATTAAAGCAGGCATTGTGCGGTTGAATGGTCGTTCATTGTCTGAACCTAATCCTTTGTATTTGTCTGTACCTACAGGTCAGCATGAAATCGTGATTCGCTATTATCCAATTTCTCAGGAAAAAGCAGAGCGCTTGCATGTCATTCACAACTTTAGGTCTAAACACGAGTACACCTTTAAAATGTACCGTGAGCGTTCAAAAAACAGAGGCAGTTTACTAGATAAATCTGCGCCTGATCCGCTCTGTGTAGACTTAAAGCAAGGTGCAAAAACGATTCGACGTTTCTGCCGACCCTACAATGTCCTCACAGGACTTGGTGAGTTTGTAGAAAAGAAACTTTAAATCTGACTGGTAATCAAGCCAGCGTATAAATGGAAAGACTCATGTCAAAACATATTTTGATTTTACCAGGTGATGGTATTGGTCCTGAAATCGTGAAAGCGGCTGAACAAGTGCTGACACGTGTAAACGAGAAATTCAACTTAGGTTTGACTTGGGAACAAGGTCTTTTAGGTGGTGCAGCGATCGATGCGCACGGTTCACCTTATCCAGATGTAACAGCAGCACAAGCGAAGACTGCTGATGCGATTTTATTGGGTGCAGTGGGTGGTCCTAAGTGGGATACCATTGAGCGTTCAATTCGTCCAGAACGTGGCCTATTAAAAATTCGTTCAGAATTAAATTTATTTGCCAATTTACGTCCAGCAATTCTTTATCCGCAGCTTGCAGATGCGTCGAGCTTAAAACCTGAAATCGTAGCAGGTTTGGATATTTTGATCGTACGTGAGTTAACTGGCGGGATCTATTTCGGTCAACCACGTGGTATTCGTGAACTCGAAAACGGCGAAAAACAAGGTTTCAATACTGACGTATATGCTGAATCTGAAATCAAGCGTATTGCCAAAGTTGCTTTTGAAATGGCGAACTTACGTGGTGGTAAGGTATGTTCAGTGGATAAAGCCAACGTGCTAGAAGTGACTGAGCTTTGGAAACAAACCGTAACTGCGTTAAAAGAAGAGCAGTATCCTGAAATTAACTTGTCTCATATGTACGTCGACAATGCTGCAATGCAATTGGTCCGTGCGCCAAAACAGTTTGATGTGATCGTAACTGGTAACTTGTTCGGCGATATCTTGTCTGATGAAGCGGCGATGTTAACCGGTTCTATCGGCATGCTGCCATCGGCTTCTTTAGATGAAAATGGTAAAGGTATGTATGAACCTTGCCACGGTTCAGCACCAGACATCGCAGGTCAAAACATTGCGAACCCATTAGCAACAATTCTGTCTGTTGCTATGATGCTGCGCTATACCTTCCGTGAAGAAGCGGCGGCAAAAGCAATTGAAGATGCTGTAGGTAATGTCTTAGATCAAGGCTTACGTACAGGTGACATCATGTCAGAAGGCAGTACTCAAGTCGGTACTGTAGAAATGGGTCAAGCTGTAGTTTCTGCATTGAACTAATGGCGAATCAAAAAACGCAGCGTTTATGCTGCGTTTTTTTGTGCCTAGAAATTATCAATCTTAGAATTGATGCGCTAACAGGTGCGACCAGTTAATCGGACATCAGTTGCAATATTATGCTTTAAGCGAAATTGAATAAGGCAGTTTAACTCAACCTCATAGCGTGTATTTCCACTGGGAATCGGCACAGCAGCGCCGCTGCCCATGCCCATTGCGGGATTTTCAGCCATCGGTAAAGGAATACTGATCGGGCGTGCGACACGATAACGGAGGTAGTCAGAACTGACCTCTACGGGAGAGGTTCTTTGATAGCCAAGTTTGCTGAGATTAAGTTCTGCTTGAATCGTTTGGCTCGATTGACCAATAAATGAGGCTAAATAGCGTTCACGTTCAACGGAGGATATCGTTGATGTCGTGCTACAGCCAGCCAACCATACAATGCTTAGAACGCATCCCATGCTCAATATCGGACGAATAAAACGCTGATCTTTGTAAACCTGATGTTCTAAAATAAATTCCATGGGCCAGTTCCTCACGAAATAAATTCAGTTTAGTCAGATCGGTCTGTATAACACTGTAGTCATTTGATACACGGTCATCCGAGCAAGATTAGCCTCTAGGATTCTCATGCAGGATCAACAAGCTTTACCAACATAGTTAATAGATTCCACTATTTGATTGCGTAATTTGAACTCGATTTTACATTCCATATCGACAGTGACACCACCTTTAGACGGCGTTGGGATAGGGGCGCCCATGGCTATACTGGTGCCGATATTTGGTGTACCAATCGGGATTGGCATCGAGCGTAAAATGGTATAGCTGAGTTTTTCATTGCTTTGTACGGGTGCTCCCATCACTTTATAGCCCAATTGACTCAAGTTGAGCTCTTTACGAACTTGATCAGCTGGCTGTCCAATATAGTGTTGTAGGGATTGATTGAGTTGCTTTTGGCCTGTCGTGGCGCAAGCAACACAAAAGATAGCACCGACTAATCCTAGATGTTTCATATGATTTTATGTCCTTATATTTTGAATTTTATAATCGAATTTTTATGTTTTTAGACTGTAAAGGAAAGCAAATTTGCAGTCAATTTTTATCATTGTATTGAAATAAATACAAAAAAAGCCACTTATAAAGTGGCTTTTTCGCTTCGCTAAAACTTAGCGCGCACGGTAAGTGATACGACCCTTAGTCAAATCATAAGGTGTCATTTCTACTTTAACACTGTCGCCAGTCAAAATACGGATATAGTGTTTACGCATTTTGCCAGAGATGTGAGCAATCACTTCATGACCGTTTTCTAAACGTACACGGAACATAGTATTAGGAAGCGTCTCGGTGACAACGCCTTCGAACTCGATGAGTTCCTCTTTATTGGCCATAGCCTACCTGAATGAATAAATTAGCAAGGCGCAAATTATAGTCAATTTTTTTTCAGAATACAAGCCGTAAAAGGCTTTGAACTGATCGACTGTCAGTAAAATAAGCGAACAATTCAGTTAAATATTTTCAACAAAAAATGTGCAGTAACAGTTGTCAGTTTGGTCAATCGCAGTTAATCTAAAATCAATCTTTTTAGGTATAAATGAAGTACATACAAGGAAGGTTCTGGAGTGGGTCAGCTAACTGATGCATCTGTTGTGTTGCGTTTAGGGTATCAAGCGATTCGTCGTGCCGGATTGCCAACAGAAGAAATTTTAACAAAAGCGGGTGTGGCATTAAATCAGGTTGAAACCAATGACCGTACCCCATTGAATGCACAATTTGCATTCTGGGTGGCTGCAGAAGAAGTCAGTAAGGATCCTGATATTGGTTTGCATCTGGGAGAGCATTTGCCTTTATATCGAGGGCAGGTGATTGAACACTTATTTATTTCATCTGAGAATTTCGGTGAAGGTTTAAAGCGGGCTTTGGCCTATCAACGCCTAATTAGCGATGCCTTTCATGCGCAATTGGTGATTGAAGATGACCGCTGCTATTTGACCAATGGTCATCAGCCTTGGGCAGAAAATATCGTGAATCGTCATTTTTCTGAATGCGCGATGTCCGGTGTTTTGCGTTTCTTTAAGTTTATTACTGAAGGGCGTTTTCAGCCGATTTATATCGACTTTAACTTTAGTCAGGGCGCGCCAGATGATGAGTATTTCCGTGTTTATGAATGCCCTGTGAGCTTAGGGCAGAAAGAAACCCGATTGTATTTTGATCCGGCTATTTTAGAGTATCAATTGTGGCAGGCAGAACCTGAGTTATTACAATTGCATGAGCAGTTGGCGATTGAAAAACTTCAGGAGTTGGCGCGTTATGATTTGGTCGGTGAAGTTCGCCGTGCTATTGGTTCAACGCTTGAAAGCGGTGAAACCACACTCGAAACGGTCGCTGCGCAGCTCAACATTACCCCGCGTCGTTTACGGACTCAATTGTCAGAAGCCAATACCAGTTTTCAGCAAATTTTGTCAGACTATCGCTGTCGTTTGGCTAAAAAATTATTGGCCAATACCAATGAAAGTGTGGAGCGCATTGTGTACTTAACGGGTTTTTCTGAACCAAGTACGTTCTATCGTGCATTTAAACGCTGGACCAATGAAACGCCCGTGGAATACCGTAAGCGGAAGCAGCGTTAAGGTTGATCTTCGATAAAATCCTTCCCTAAACAGAATCCCCCTTTTGAAAGGGGGGAAGTTTCATTTTAAAGCTTAGCAATAATTGAGAAAATGAAACACCTCCCTCTATGAAAGAGAGGTTGGGATGGATTGTTTATTCAGGCATATTTAACCAATGTGGTCCCAGCGGAACTTGAGGAAGTTCAAACTGAGCTGGATAGTCTGCGTGGATAAAATATAGTCCATCGGGTGGTGCGGTGACACCTGCTGCTTTTCGGTCTTCAGCAGCAAAAATATCGTCAATATGGTCAATGTCATACATACCTTGCCCAATTTCCAATAAACAGCCCATGATGTTACGCACCATGTGATGTAAAAAACCATCCGCCTGAATATCTAGGACCAAGTAACATCCGTGTTGGATCAGACGGCAATGGCTGACATGACGAACGGGCTGATTGGACTGACACGCTGCGGCACGGAAGCTTTCGAAATTATGAGTGCCTTCAAATTTGGCCGCAGCACGTTGCATTTTCAGCACATCTAGCTTGGCATAAACATGGGTCACTTGCTTATGTAATAAAGCTGGACGTTGTGGATTGTTATAGACCACATAGCGATAACGACGTGCTTGCGCTTTAAAGCGGGCATGGAAGTCCTGATCCATTTCCTTAATCCATTGGATGGAGATATCACGGGGTAATTGGCTATTGCTGCCCATTAACCATCCGCGAATGGGGCGAATCGCCTGAGTATCGAAATGTGCCACCATATTGGTTGCATGGACGCCGGCATCTGTTCGGCCAGCGCCATGCAACATGATCGGCTCATTGGCTACTTTGCTGAGGATGGTTTCAATGGTTTCTTGCACGCTTGGTACGCCCGGTTGCTGAGTTTGCCAGCCCTTGTATTGCGTGCCACAAAACTCAATCCCAATCGCAAAACGTTGCATAGTTACCTCAAATGACTTAATCGTTCCAATGCGCAGTCCAGTCTGCGGCACTGCCGTATTGTAAATACATTTTCAAACATTTGGCATAAAGATCTGCATGACCCAAACAATTGCTTAGTAATATTCCACTGTCTTTGACCCAGTCACTCACAGCATAGCGTTGATCTATACCCCCATGAACAACCTGTGTACTTAAAATAATTTTGCAATTTTTTTGTTGTATAGCCTTTAATACATTGAGTAACTCAGCATCAACGGCAATATTGCCTGTGCCAAAACCTTGCAGAATTAAAACATCTGGCGTGTGTGTAAGCAGGGCGGCTAAATTTTGACTGTGTAGATCAGTTGCTATCGGTTGCCACATCCAATTCAGGCAATTGAAATGAGCTGCTTTGTCTAAATCATTGGCTTGAACAATATACGGCGATGTCAGCATTGAAAGTGGCTGTGTGGCTGGCAGCCCATCAAAGGCTTTCAGATCGGTTGTATGTACTTTTAATGCGGATTGAGCATGCATCAGTTGATGATGAAAGGCCAAATAAACCCCAACACTCGATTGATGTACCGATTCCAATGCAAAATTTAAATTGTCGATGGCATCGGTAAATTCACGGGTGTTGTCACCAACCACATTAAACAGCGGATATTGGCTGCCTGTAAGCACGATATGAGCAGACTGTGCCATAAAGTGTGCAAGTACTGCGCTGGCATAGCTAAGCGTGTCTGTGCCATGAATAATTACGAAATGCTGAAATTGTTGTAATTGTAAACTTTGAATTTGTTGGATCAGTGCCAGCCAGTCGGGTGCAGTACAAGCACTACTGTCACGAATGACAGGTGCAACAAAACATTCAATGTTTAGGTGTAGTGGCAGCACATGCTGTAATTTAGGTAAAAACGCATTCGCTGGCATGGGGCTTAAAGGTTCACCGATACAACCGAAGGTACCACCCATATAAATAAGAGCAATTTTTTTCATCATAAAAAAAGCAGCCTTGAAAGACTGCTTTAGTTTAAATCGCTTTTGCTTAAGATGCGATTTGATTCAGTAACTGATCTACTTGTTGACGCTGAGCTGAAGAAAACTCAGCCTCTTTTTCAGTTAAAATTTCACGTGCAGCGTCATAAGCACCTAGTTTGATGTATTGCGCTGCCAATTCAAGATTCAATTCAATTTCATTGACTTCAACCAGTTCAGGGAAAGATTTAACCAATGGATCGTTTTGGTCTGTAGCAGATGGGGTTGACGGTGTGCCTAAACCGCTAATGTCAAAACTCACACCACTTGAAGCAAGTGCGGGAGGTTTTTCTTCAGGTGTAGACTCTAAGTTAAACTCTGTTGCAGGAGCAACAACCGCTTCTTCTGTTTTTGCTGTTTCAAAAGCACCTAAGTCAAAGTTTAAGGTTGGAGCTTCAACTTTGTTTTCTTCTACAGCTGGTTTTTCTGTTGTAAATGAAAAATCTAAAGGCTCGATTTTTTCTTCTACAGTTTCTGTTTTGGTTTCAGCCGCAGCTTCAGTGCCTGGGGCAAAGTCCATTACAAAATCAATCGGTTTGATTTCTTCAACGGCAGGAGATGGCTGAGCAATCTCTTCGGTTTTCGGTGTTGCTTCAAGTGCGGGTTCTGGTGAAATTGAAAGCGTGTCAAATTCAAGCGGCTGTATTTTTTCAGCAGGAGCACTTTCAACTGGGGTAGAAATGTCTGCTTTTGCAGGCGTTTCAGTGGTGAAATTAAACTCTAGAGGCTTTTGTTCTTCAGAGATTGGTTTAGTTGGCGCTGAATTCATGAGCGCATCAAAATCTGAGGTATTGTTTGTAATTTTAGGAGTTGATGATGTAGAAGAATGATGAATCGCAATATCTTCATCAACATGTGAATTGTCAAACTCTACTTTTTTTGCTTCAGCTTGTTCTAAAATTTCATCGAGTTCAAGTGAACGAATATGGCTCAGCAATTGGCTGATGGCAAATTCGTCTTTTTGTAAAATGTGAATATCTAATAGATATAGGTATAACTCATGTTGTGAGTTGTCACGTTTTAACGATTGATTGATTTGCGCTTCAGCAGAAAAGAAATTACGTTCTGCAATTAATTTTTCAATTTTGCCACGAGCTTCTGTCGTTAATGGTGTCATTGATTTTTTTTCAATGACACTGTTTTCAACCACTTGAGTTTTCTTCGGAGTCGCTTTAGCTGAAACACCCGTTTTCTTGGTTTTAGTGGATGTTGGTTTGGCTTTATCTGATTCTTGATCTTTTTGGCGTTTGTTTAAAAAAACCAATACGATCACTAAGATCACTAATGGAATCACATAAATCAGCATGTTTTAACCCCTTGGAGATAGAGCGATATAAAGTTGCACTCATCTCTATAAAATCTTGATTGGTAACGTTTTAGTTTATTGGCTTCTTTTATCTGCTTGTTGAGCTTTCAACTGTTGTTGCAGTTGAGCAAGACGAGCATTTAATAATTGAATTCTGTGATCCTTTTGATTTAGCGCCAATTCTAATTGAGTTACGTTTCTCTGTAATTTAACGGTTTTTTCACGAGATGTCATAACTTTTAATGACAACTCTTTCGAAGTTTTATTCTTTTCTGCCGCACTGTTGGCAGAAGATTGTGCCGAATCTTGCGCTTTTTCTGCAACCAGACTCATTTCAGCTTGATTCAAACGGTATTTGGTTTTGCCTGACTGCTTCGAAGGCACTTTGGCAAGTTCTGCCGCAGAGACTTTTACAGGCTGTTTTGCTTGCTGCATACCATGCAGATTTAATGCCGCACCACGGCGCAGACGGTTTACGTCGCCCTGAATGAATGCATGTTCGTTGCTGTTTTTAATCTGTTGCATGACTTCAGAGACAGGGCGGTTTTGTTCTGTCGCAATACGTGAGGCAATCCCCCAAAGGCTTTCATTTGAGCGAACCACATATTTTGCCGCAGGTGTTGCTGTTGATGCAGCTGCAGTACTTGTTGGTTTTGGTGTAGATGCTGTTTGAGTTGTCGTTGTTGGATTTTCACGTTTTTGTGCTGCCTGCTCCGCAGCAAATTTTTGTGCCAATGGGTCTTGAGACCTTGCAGTTGATGCTGTTGCAGTTTGTGTGGCTTGCATTTCTGAACTGACAGAGCCGGTCGAATTGGTTTTTGTAACTTGCGAAATTGATGTTTCAGCACCTGATGAAGTACTTCCGCTATGTTGCTCCGCAGGCGTAACACTATAATTTTGTACATGCGTGACAGGTTCAATCGCAACAGGCGTTGACGTTGCTAATTGTGCTAACTGTGGAGGTGCTTTGGTACTGAGTAATAAGGGTTGTTCTGCAGCTACGGGTGCTTTTGCGGTATACAGTGTGCTGACAGGTAAATTTAAGGCAATATCTTTTTCATTTACAATCACGACAGGTGCTAAAGCACGCTCATTGGCACGTGTTTGATTCGCATTCGACGGCGCTGGATTGCGTTTTAATGGTGTGCGAATTTGTTGCAGGCGTGAAGCATTCCCTTCTTTAATATTGACAATAAAATTAAGTTCTGCATCGGTTACTGGACGCGAAGAGGTAATGGTAATTACCCCGTTGCCTGCACCATCACGACGCGTAAAGAAGTTTAAATGTCCCGGTGGTTGATGCCCTGTACCCATACTCAACAAATCCTCTGCCGTGGCTAAACTTGCATTGAGCGGCACAGATGTGTTTGAGTGGCGAAAATGAATCTCAGCGTACAGCAATTCCCCGGGTGCTGACTGGACTTGTACAGGATCAATGCTGATCGCTTGAATGTTTTGAGATGCAATAACGGCTAAAATGGCGATCTTTAATTTGTTATATACGGTCATCTTAATCTTTAGCTCGAATATATGTCGCATGGCGAAAATTATAGATTAGCGAGTTGTCAAAGAATTGTAAAATATTTACACGACAGTTACATAAAAAAGCCGATCAATTGTGATCGGCTTCCTGTTCATAGACTTAAAAATGCTTAAGCAGTTTTATAATCAATGAGAATTCTTAGCATACGGCGTAAAGGTTCAGCAGCACCCCAAAGCAATTGGTCACCCACAGTGAATGCGCCTAGGTATTCTTTACCCATGTTGAGCTTACGGAGACGACCAACTGGAACAGACAAGGTGCCAGTTACAGCAACAGGAGTCAGATCAGTCATTGAAGCTTCACGCGTATTTGGAACCACTTTAGACCAATCGTTGGCACTTGCGATGATATCTTCGATTTCATCCAGTGGAACATCTTTACGAAGTTTTAAAGTCAATGCTTGTGAGTGACAACGCATTGCACCAATACGGACACAGTGTCCATCGATTGGAACGATTTGCTGGTTGCCTAAGATCTTGTTGGTTTCAACTTGACCTTTCCATTCTTCTTTCGACTGACCGCTTTCAAGCTGTTTGTCGATATAAGGAATGAGAGAACCTGCTAAAGGCACACCGAAGTTCGCAGATGGGAAACCTTCACCGCGTTGTAGGGCTGCAATTTTAGAGTCGATATCTAAAATTGGAGAACGTGGGTCATCTAGCAAATCTTTGGTATTGTTGTACAAGTAGCCCATACCTGAAATCAGTTCACGCATGTTTTGCGCGCCTGCACCAGATGCCGCTTGATAAGTCATTGAAGTTGCCCATTCCACTAAATTATTTTGGAATAGACCGCCTAAACCCATTAACATTAATGAAACGGTACAGTTACCGCCCACGAATGTTTTTGTGCCTTTGACTAAGCCGTCTTTGATTACATTCATGTTTACTGGGTCAAGTACGATGATTGCTTCATCGTCCATACGTAAAGTCGATGCAGCATCGATCCAGTAACCATTCCAGTTTTCAGCTTTAAGCTTAGGGAAAACTTCAGTCGTATAATCGCCACCTTGGCAGGTGATAATGACATCCATTTGCTTCAGACTATCAATGTCCGTTGCATCCATAAGTGCTGGGGCAGTCTTACCACCAAACGCAGGGGCTTCACCACCTGCATTACTGGTAGAAAAGTAAAACGGTTCGAAATGAGCGAAATCGTTTTCTTCAACCATACGTTGCATAAGGACGGAACCAACCATCCCGCGCCAACCGACCAGACCTACTTTCATGTCACTTTGCCTCGGTGCGTTAAAAAAATAAAAAGGGGGTTCGAGTGTACCAAAAGGGCGCATAACTGCAAGCGCTACATAATGAAAACACCAATAATATTGTGCAATATATCTTGTTTATGTTACATGCAAAACTGATATAAATTTATGAATCAATAAAAAATAAAGAATATAAGGGAGGCGTAATGATTTGGATTGAAATACTGGCGGGCTTCGTCATTTGGTTGACATTTTGGTCACTGATCCCACGAGATGAATGGTGGTTTCGTGGTGCAGATTTTCCGCGCCTGCAAATCTTGGCTTTGGGTATATTTGCCTTCATGGGCTTAATTTTATGGAATGCTGAATGGGACTTGGCGCGTGAAATCATTTTAATTGGGTTGATTGCCGCCTTGGCATATCAATTAAAAATGGTTTTGCCTTATACCTTCCTTTGGAAAAAACAAGTCAAAAAAGTTCGATCAGACCAGTTAGACAAACAGAAACAAATTTCAATCATTGTCTCAAATGTACTTACGCCGAATACTCAATATCACTTATTATTGGCACAAATACAAAAGCATCAACCTGACTTAGTACTCACGCTAGAAACCGATCAAACTTGGCAAAATGAATTGGCAGTGATTGAAGCTGATTATCCTTATCGCGTACCCGTACCTTTGGATAATTTGTATGGGATGCATTTGTATAGCAAGTTAGAACTTAGTGAAACTGAAGTCAAATTTATTCTCAGTGATGAAATTCCTTCGATCCATACCCGAGTCACCTTAGCATCAGGAAATCAGGTTCAACTGTATTGTTTACATCCCAAACCGCCAAGTCCAACAGAAGCCAAAGATTCAACTTTACGCGATGCAGAATTGCTGATTGTGGGCGATCAGATTAAAGATTTAGATGAAAGTTGCATCGTTATGGGGGACCTGAATGATGTGGCATGGTCACGTACTACACGACTCTTTCAACGAATCAGTGGGCTTTTAGACCCACGTGTTGGACGGCATTTCGTAAATACCTTTCATGCCAATTATCCACTGCTGCGTTGGTCGCTCGACCATATTTTTCATAGTACAGATTTTGCATTGGTACACATGGAACGCTTGCCCAATATCGGTTCAGACCATTTTCCAGTCTATGTGGTGCTGCAAACAGGCAGGGTATTTGAGCAAATCCAAGAAGAATTAGAGCAAACAGATGAAGATGAACAAGAAGCGCAAGAGGCAATTCAGGAGGGTATAGAAAAAGCTGAGAAAGAGGAGAAGATTGTGACCGATGAAATCGCCCATGATTATAAGGATGGTACGAAGGCACCTTGATTTTGTTTGATTTAAGAGAAAAGTGTAAGAAATAGCTTACACAGCTTTCGGCTTCTGACGAATGGTCAGGTCAAGTGTATTGACTTATTCTTTGTTCATCGGCACATGGAACTGGGAACGGAACATCCCACTAAGGAAGACGAAGCCGATGGAAGCATCACGGAACGGATGCAGGAAAGGAAAGCCAATAAAAAATAAAAAGAATACTTGTGAAAGCACAACCTCATAGACCCGAGTTTTGCAGGATGCAGAACTCGGGTTTTGCTTTTGTGATATAGAATTTTTTGCTTTTCTTTTGATCAATTTCTTTATACAGTGTGCCAAGAAAAAAAACGATGAATTTCTAATAAAAATATAGGTATGAGACGTTCTATGCTGTCCGAATGGCACCAAAAAATATTGCAGATTACACACTTATCCACCGATGCACTTTCCATTTACCTTGGCTTAATCCTGTTCTTTTTTGTGGCCTTTTGCCATCACCGCCAATTGAAATCACATTATGCGATTTGGACGGTTGTGGTCGTTGCAGTGGGGTTGGAATTGTTTAATGCACGGCATGATATTTTAGATAGAGGCTATTGGCGTATAGGGCAAAGTTTGCAACATATTTTGAATGTCTTGTTACTGCCAATGATCCTTTGGTTGATGGCCCGATACCGTGTATGGAAGGGTTGAATCACCATTGAGTCATTCATGATAAAAAAGGATATTGTGCATTTCACAATATCCTTTTTAGATGATAATCGAGTTGCCGAATTAAAAATATTTCCCGAGCTTCATCCTGAGCAGTAAGGATCAATGGCGTGTAGTCAATCAAGCTGAATGCTGAGAGACCACTTGCGTATACAACTCCAAAGTCTGATCACACATCTCTTTTAAACTAAACATGCTGATAGGCTGCACGTGTTGTGGTTGGTCTAAATGCAACTTTAAGGTGTCGAGTAATTGTGTTTCATCATCGACAGTGACTAAACCTTGCGGATAGACATTCGATAAAATTTCAGCTACGCCACCACGGTTCCAACCGATTACAGGTGTACCTACAGACAGTGCTTCAAGTACTGTCCGTCCAAAGGTTTCCGCTTGGCTCGACAAAGACAAAACCAAATCGCTAAAAGCTAACCATTCACGGATATCTGAACGATGACCGACAAAAGTAATCCGATCACTCAGCCCTTTAGCCGCAATACTGTCTTGCATTTCTTGTAAATAAGCCGCTTTTTTCGGATCTGCACCACCGACCACTACCGCATGTACGTCGGGATACTGTGTTTGTAGCTGTTCCATTAAATGGATCAGGGTTTCATGACCTTTCAAACGGGTGATACGGCCTGGTAAGCAAATCAGACGCTTATTTTCTAGTTCAGGGAAATCTTTTAGGGTTTGATTGAGCCACTGTGCTGAGGGTTGATAGCCATGTGGAAAAGCCGCAGGGTCAATGCCACGATAAATACGCACAATGTCCTTAGTAGGACAGTTTTTGTAGTTGTCCGTGATGTATTTGACAACACTATCCGAGACCGCAATAACTTTTTCAGCCTGCGTCATGATTTGACTATAGCGATTAATCGAATAAAAACCATGTACAGTTGAAATCAGGTGAGGTCGTTTGTTTGCAGGAATCCCTTTGAGGGCAAAATGCGTGAGCCATGCAGGGACACGTGAGCGCACATGCACGATGTCTGGTTGATGTTGCTCAATCAGTTTACGTAGAGGACGAATTTGCCATAAGCTTGATAAGGCTTTTTTATGGATTGCGAGTGTGAGATGAGTTGAGCCTTCGGCTTCCAATTGAGTCACCATACGGCCACCATTTGAAACCACTAAGGACTCATGACCGGCGGTCACTAAAGCACGAGCTATTTCTAAGGTTCCTCGCTCGACACCACCACTGTTCAATTCAGGTAAAAGCTGCATTACTTTCATAGCATTTCTCTTTTTTATGTGCTGAGTTGAACTCAATAGATTTTGTCATAGCCTTGTGGGCGGGTTTTAAAGCGGCGATGGAACCACATGTATTGTGTCGGTGCGATTCGTAGCTGATTTTCAATAATTTTATTGGTTCGAACAGCATCCGAAACTTCATCGTCACTCGGAAAATTATCCAAAGCAGGTTCAATCAGCACATGATATTGAGGGTTGCTGATGTCGCCATCGCGATAAAAATACAACGGGATCGCCTCGGCTTTAGCAATTTTTAATAAGCGACGATGTGCAGTAACAGTGGCTGCTGGAGTACCAAAAAATGGTGCCATGACCCCTTGTTTTAAACCAAAGTCTTGATCGGGACTGTACCAAATGGCATGGCCATTTTTCAGATTGCGAATCAAGCCACGCATATCGTCATGGTCGATTTGGTTGGCATAGATGGTGGCACGGCAACGCACAATCAACATATCCAACAGCGGATTATTTTGCGGACGATAAACCACATCCGGCTCAAAAAACTGTGCGCATAAATAGCCACCTGCATCGAGCAGGGTAGAATGTGTGCCGAGGAGCAAAATACCTTTGCCTTCAGCTTGTGCATTTTGAATATGCTCTAAGCCTTCAATTTGCACCCGATTTTTGAACCACTGCGGGCTGTACCATGCATTTAAAGTTTCAAAAATACCAATCATTTGGTCGATAAAAACCTGTCGTGCATTGGCTTCAACTTGTTCTGACGTCCATTCAGGAAAGCAAACTTCCAAGTTGCGAATCGTGGTTTTACGACGTGACTTAAGATTGTTAAATGCGACAGAACCGAGGAATTGCCCAAGGCGATACTGAATTGCCCACGGAAGAATCGCCAAAATCATAAGAAATACAATCCCTATCCATATTCCCCAGTACTGAGGAAGTAAGAAAGACCATTGGAATTTTCCGGGTTGATATGTTGGCTTTTGACTCATAGGGCTAAATCAAAGATTAAAAATAGGGTTCAGTTTAGCATGAAGCTGAATTGAAAGAGAAAGTTCAACCTCATGCTGCATCAGACTTAACCTTTGACTAAACCGCCATCGACAATCAAATTCTGCCCGGTGACTGCACGTGAGTAAGGGGACAAGAACATCATGATGGCCGCCGCAAATTCTTCAGGTGTGGTCACTGTGCGTAAAGGTGTCGATGCTGCGATTAAATCAAACACGGCATCGGGCGTCGCTTTACTGGCATCGGTGCTTTGTAATAAGCCACCTGAAAGCATATTGATGTTAATCCCAAACTCACCCAGCTCATGCGCCGCTGTGCGAGTGAAGGCCAAAAGTGCTGCCTTTGCTGCAGTGTAGTCGTGGTAAGGCACGACAGGGTTTTGTACCAGGTTGGTACCAATATTCACAATGCGACCAAAAACCTGTGCTTTCATCTTGGGAAGCGCCGCTTGAGTGGTGTTGAGTGCAGCGACGACTGCGCCATCAAACTGTTGCTGTAAGTGCTGTGCAGTCAGTTCTTCCATTTTAGGACGGGCATCGCCATTAAATTGAAAATGGATGAGGGCATTATTTACGACAGAGGTGATCGCGGTACCAAAATGTGCTTCTGCTGCGGCAAAGAGCTGTTCTACTTGAGCTTTATCTGTGACATCAGCTTGATAGGTAAACACTTGCTGAGGAAATGCGGTCGCCAACTGTTCTGCCGCAGTTTGACTGGATAGATAGTTCACGACCACGCGTGCGCCTTCAGCTATTAAAGTTTGGCTAATTGCCAAACCGAGGCCACGTGCGCCTCCTGTAACCAAGACAATTTGATCTGAAATTTGCATACTCGTGACTCAATCTTATATTGAACGTCACCATAGCAAGCTTTTCACATTTGCGGAATCGTCTTTACAGACGCTGTATGCTCCAATTTGAAACAGCGTCATTTAGGTTAGCCATCCAGTCGAGTCATATGACATAAAAAAAGCCGTATCGAAATACGGCTTTTTCTGTGTGGAATATTTGTAGATTTATCCTTTAGCGAGCGTTTCTAGCTCATCTAAACGTTCCATTTTTTCTAGCATTTCGTCATCAATTTCAGCAAGACGCTGTGATGCTTTGGTCGCAGCATCGGCGTCAGTCATGAACCAAGAACCGTCAGCTAATTTTTCAGACAATTCAGCTTGCTCTTGTTCCAATGCTTCAATTTCAGTCGGCAGTTGTTCTAGGGCACGTTGGTCTTTATAGCTGAGCTTGACTTTTTTAGGCACGGCAGCGGCAGCCGCTGCTTCGGCTTTAGCCATGGCTTTTTTCACATCGCTTTTTTGATCCACGACAGTTTGGTCAGGACGCTGTTCCAAATAGTCTTGGTAACCGCCGATGTATTCATCGATTTGACCTTTACCATCAAAGACCCAAGTTGATGTCACCACGTTGTCCATAAAGGCACGGTCATGCGAAATCAGTAACAGTGTGCCTTTGTAAGCGCTGAGCATTTCTTCCAACAGTTCAAGAGTTACCATATCCAAGTCGTTGGTCGGTTCGTCCATCACGATAAGGTTCGATGGTTTCAGTAGCAGTTTCGCCAACAGAATACGGTTACGCTCACCCCCAGACAGTGCTTTAACCGGTGTACGTGCGCGTTCTGGAGAGAATAAAAAGTCTTGTAAATAACTGTAGATGTGACGACGGCTACCATTGACATCGACATGGTCTGAGCCTTCAGAAACGTTATCTTTCACTGATTTTTCAAGATCAAGTGCATTTCGAAGCTGATCAAAGTAAGCAACTTCAAGCTGTGTACCTGTTTTCACTGTACCAGTATGTTCTTGCTCACCCAAAATAGCTTTGATAAGGGTGGTTTTACCCACACCGTTGTCACCGACTAAGCCGATACGGTCACCACGTAATACCAGTGCCGAGAAATCTTTGATGATTGGCGCGCTGTTGCCAAATTGCACAGCTAAGTTTTCAATTTCAAAGACCACTTTACCTGAGCGCTGCGCATCTTGCGTTGCCATGCTCACTTTACCTTGTTGTGAACGGCGCGCTTTAGACTCTTCACGCAATGCTTTTAAGGCACGAACACGACCTTCGTTACGGGTACGACGCGCTTTAATGCCCTGACGAATCCAAACTTCTTCTTCAGCGAGTTTTTTATCGAATAGCGCATTTTGCTTTTCTTCCGCTTCCATTTGCTGAGCTTTGAGTTCGAGGTAACGTGAATAGTTACCTTCATAGCTACGCAAAATGCCGCGGTCAAGTTCTACAATACGGGTTGCGATGCTGTCGACAAATGAACGGTCATGTGAAATAAACAGCAGGGTTAAGTTGTTTTGATCAAGCAGGAATTTTTCGAGCCATTCAATACTTTCAACGTCCAAATGGTTGGTTGGTTCGTCGAGTAGTAAGACATCGGGCTGCGTCAAGAGAGCACGTGCCAATAAAACACGACGCTTACGACCACCAGACAAATCTGCAAGGTCAGCTTCTGGGTCTAGGCCCATTTTACTGAGGATAGCATTCACTTTGGTTTCAAGTGACCAGCCATCCATTTGATCCATCTGATGTTGTAAGTTACCCATGCGCTCACAGGCATCCATATCGCCGAGTACGCAGGCTTCGCTGGCTTCATGATAAGCACGCAGTACAGTAGCAGCTTCACCTGCACCATCGGCTACAATATCAGCGACTTTGCCCGAATCCATGGGGACATCTTGCGCAAGCATTGAAATCGTAATGCCATTTTGTAATGAAACTTCACCCCCGTCTGGCAATAAAGTTCCCTCAATCAGTTTAAGTAAAGTAGACTTACCTTCACCATTACGACCGATTAGACACACTCGCTCGCCACGTTCTAAACTGAAGTTCGCGCCGTCGAGTAGGGAAGGTCCGCCAAATGCAAGCTGGACGTCCCTTAAAGTAATATAGGCCATAATGTTTCCTGAAATCTTATATGAGGAGTGTAAATTGACTACACAACAAAATCTTGATGAACAGGCGTCATTTTCCGCACCCATTGAAGATTTGCAAGTCCGAATTGCATTTTTAGATGATTTAGTTGACCAACTGAATGATCAAGTTGCGCGTCAAAACGCCGAAATCGCTGATTTAAAGAAACAAATGCAGATGTTGTATCGTCGTATTGAATCGGCAGATTTATCTGAAGGCATCGCAGCATTTGACCCAATGACCAACCGCCCACCGCATTATTAATGTCGATTTTGAATGACAGGCAGATGACGAATCAGCGCCAAAGCTGTGGATTGGTGTAAATTTATTTGACCTTTTGCAGCGTGACAGGTCTAATGCACCGCATCTGCTGATCGAAACCCATTATTTCATCTCATGAGTCAAAAAGTTGTCCTGCTAGATTTGGAAAATAACCCGCCCACAGCAAATCTATTGCGCAATATCATTGAACATTACAGTACTTTGTATGTGTTTAGCTGCAGTGGAAAATTTGAATATGCACTTGAAGATTTAACTGAAATTGCAGGGTGGATCGCGAGTGGTCAATTGGTGGTTTTGGATATTCCAGAAACGCCGCAAAAAGAATTTGAATATGCGGTGATTGTGGGGCAACTGATGGCCTTGATGGATCCAGATGTGCATATTGAAGTGATTTCAGCAATGCCTGATATTGAATTACTGATGGAACAATTGGATGGCTCTGGGCTCAGCGCACATCTTATTCAAATTCAGTCAGAACAAGAAGTTTCACATAAAGTTAAGTATAAAATTCCTGACCTAGAAACCATTCGGAATAAACCTGATTTATTACTGATTAAACACTATTGTGATGGTCTGGAACAACTCAGTGGCAAGCCAAACAGTTTGGATAAACTGAAAAACTCGCTGATGAATATTTTGCAAGTCTCTAGCGAAAAAGCTCAGCATTTGGTCGGTATGTTGATCAATCTACAAATCGTCAAACGCTTTGATGAGCAGATTTCGATTCGAAAAAAAGTACTCAAACAATGGGTGCAGCTAGATTTAAATACGACTGCTGAAACAGCATTGCCGATAAAGACAGACCTGAATGCATTTACTGCTTCACTCGAAGAACAAACCTCAAATACTGATGATACGGCGTCGATGATTCAGGCTGCACAGCAAGGCTTATTTAAAAATTTCAATAAAATTGATCCTGTGCAAATGGAAGTGATCCGAAAATTGCATGAATTAAAGTCAGATAAACCAAAAGATATCTACGCCTTACGTGATTTATTGGAGCAAATGTTCCCACAATCTGATGTTCGACTATTACTTAAAGAGTTGATCGAAAAAGGATATATCTATTGGAATGGTCACGAAGTGCTATATAGCCATGAGATGTTCCTGAATTAATTTTATCGAGTGAACTTGCGTTTTATATTGCGCTTATGCAACTCTAATAAAGGAATATAAAGGTTGTGCTATGGAAAATACTGGAATCTGGGTTACCGTTTTTATTGTGGTCTTTGTACTTGGGTCGATTTTTGGACTTCGAGTAAATCCTAGAGAAAAAGCCTTGGGCATTATGCGCGAGAAGGCGCGTAAGATGGGGCTGCACCCACGTTTAGTGGCTGCACCTGCTTGGACCAAGATTCCAATGGCTTCTGAAAAACGTGCCAGTATGGTGGCGTATTACAGTGTGCTGATTCCAGATGCGCGTTTGCCTTTAATGCGTGCTTTAGTGGTCGATGACAAACTTGAACTGGTACATGGTGATGACAAGTTCAAGGATTTAGCCATTACATTAAAGGGCATTTATGCTATTGATATGCAGGCAAACTGTGTAGGACTCTATTGGAACGAAGAATCTGACTTAAGAGCCACACAGCTTGATGATATGAAAGCATTTTTACATTCATTGGCTGAACTTTAAATTTTAAAAAACCTATTAAACAGGAATGATGGTTAACTATGGCGAACGCTCCTCGGTCCACATCTAAAAGTACCACAGCAAAATCTGCCGATGCTGGGAAAAAGCGTGCGTTAGTGATTGTGGAATCGCCTGCAAAAGCGAAAACAATCAATAAATATTTGGGCTCTGATTACATCGTGAAATCATCGGTGGGTCATGTCCGTGATTTACCTACAGGCGGCTCGAGTAAAACAGCAGAGAAAAAGCCTGTAACTCGTGCAAAATTAACTGAAGCTGAAAAAGCCAAAAAAGCACAAAAAGCTTTGGTTAATCGTATGGGCGTAGACCCTGAAAATGACTGGAAGGCACAGTACGAAGTCCTACCGGGCAAAGAACATGTTGTTGCGGAACTGAAAAAGCTTGCATCGCAAGTTGACGAGGTCTATCTCGCAACGGATATGGATAGGGAAGGAGAAGCAATTGCTTGGCATTTAAAAGAAGTGATTGGCGGTGACGACTCACGTTATCAACGTGTGGTGTTCAACGAAATTACCAAAAATGCCATCCAAGAAGCGTTTAAACATCCTTCTCGCCTCGATACAGATAAAGTCAATGCTCAGCAAGCCCGTCGTTTCCTCGACCGTATTGTGGGCTTTATGATCTCGCCACTCTTATGGGAAAAAATCGCCCGTGGTTTATCGGCAGGTCGTGTGCAATCTGTGGCTGTAAAACTTGTGGTTGAGCGTGAACGTGAAATTCGTGCCTTCATTCCAGAAGAGTTTTGGCAAGTTTTTGCAGATACCAAGTCAAAGAAAGACGATATCCGCTTAGAAGCGGTGAAGCAAAATGGCAAGACTTTAAAACTGCACAATAAAGCTGAAACGGATGCTTTACTGAACCTGATTAAAGATGCCGACTACACAGTTTCAGCACGTGAAGACAAACCAACTAAGGTTAATCCAAGTGCGCCATACATCACGTCTACACTGCAACAAGCAGCGAGTACACGTTTAGGTTTTTCTGTGAAGAAAACCATGATGCTGGCACAACGCTTATATGAAGCGGGCTTTATTACTTATATGCGTACAGACTCAACATTCTTGAGTGATGATGCTGTGAATATGGTTCGTGGTCATATCGAAACTGAGTTTGGTCAAAAATATTTACCAGCTAAACCAAATCGCTACGGCAATAAAGCTGGTGCGCAAGAAGCCCATGAAGCGATTCGTCCATCAAATGTAGCGCTAAAAGGCGATAGTTTGGTGGGTGTAGAGCGTGATGCGCAGCGTCTTTATGACCTGATCTGGCGTCAGTTCGTTGCATGTCAAATGACCCCTGCAGAATATTTATCATCAACGATTTTAGTCAATGCCAATGGTGTTGAACTCAAAGCCAAAGGCCGTACATTGGTCTTTGATGGTTTCACTAAAGTGCGTGGCCAAAACAAATCGGATGATGATGTACTGCTACCTGCTGTAAAAGTTGGGGAAGTACTCAAGCTTGAAAAATTAGATCCATCTCAACACTTTACCAAACCACCTGCGCGCTTCACTGAAGCATCATTGGTCAAAGAGCTTGAGAAAAAAGGGATTGGTCGTCCATCGACTTATGCTGCGATTATCTCAACCATTCAAGACCGTGGTTATGTGAAGCTCGATAACCGTCGTTTGTTCGCCGAGAAAATGGGTGAAATCGTGACAGACCGTCTCGATGAAAACTTTAATAACTTGATGAACTATGCATTTACGGCAGACCTTGAAGGCCAGCTGGATAAAGTCGCCGATGGTGATCGTAACTGGAAAGAGTTACTCAATAGCTTCTACGGTGATTTTAAAACACGCTTAACCACAGCTCAGGGTGAAAATGGCATGCGCCGTAATTTACCTGTAGAAGTGGATGCGGTGCACTGTAAAGAATGTGACCGTCCGATGCAGATTCGTACAGGGACTACAGGCGTGTTCTTGGGTTGTTCAGGTTATAACTTACCGCCAAAAGAGCGTTGTAAGGGAACTTTAAACCTGACACCTGTAGAATCATTGGCTGCACTGTCTGACGATGACTCGGCTGAAACAGCAGATTTAATGTCGAAAAAACGCTGTCCAATCTGTGAAACAGCCATGGATAGCTATGTGATTGATGGTGGGCGTAAGTTGCATATCTGTGGTAATAACCCAGACTGTGCTGGTTTTGAGCTTGAAGAAGGTGAGTTCAAAATCAAAGGTTATGATGGTCCAACCATTCCTTGCGACAAATGTGATGGCGAAATGCAATTGAAGACAGGCCGTTTCGGTCCTTACTTTGCATGTAATAGCTGTGACAATACACGTAAAGTGTTGAAGAGCGGTCAGCCTGCACCTCCACGTGTAGATCCGATTAAAATGGAGCACTTACGTTCAACCAAACATGATGACTTCTTTGTTCTTCGTGATGGCGCAGCAGGTTTATTCTTAGCTGCAAGTAAGTTCCCGAAAGTACGTGAAACTCGTGCACCGAAAGTGGCTGAACTACGTTCTGTCGCAGATCAGTTGGATGCAAAATATCAGTTCATCTTACAAGCACCGGATGTCGATCCTGAAGGAAACCCAACATTGGTGAAATTCAGCCGTAAGAACCAAGCGCAATATATTGGTTCTGAAAATGCTGAAGGCAAACAAACCAAATGGTCTTTGGTGTACCAAGACGGTAAGTGGGTTGAGGCTTAAGCTTTAAAATCAATAAAATGCTGACTTCGGTCGGCATTTTTTATGTCTTTTGATCAGGGATATTTGATGATAGGCAATCTATTGAGCTTTTAAATTGTCCAAGACATTTTAAGAATGTTCTGTTTTAATTCTGAAAATAAATGCTAAAAATTAATTGAGATCTTGGGGAATGTGGAAAAAAATTCGGGTACTGTGTTTACTGCTGATTCTACTAGTGGTCGCAGTCAATGCCTATAAAGACAAAAACCAAGACTGGAGTAAACCGATCTTTGTATTGTTACATCCAATTAATGCAGATGGTCGAGAGAGCACACAAGCTTATATACAGCAGCTCTCTGTCAATGATTTAAATGATGTTCAACAATATTTACAAGCGACAGCACAGAAATACCGAGGGCAACCGACTTATGTGTATTTTAAGTTAGGTCGTGAGCTGAAAGTTTTACCTCCCAAAGTACCCAATGATGCTGGCATGTTGGACGTTATCTTATGGAGTTTGAAATTCCGCTACTATGCTTGGCAGCAGCATGAAAATGTAGATGGTGTTTCGAGTGTCACGCTATTTTTAAATTATTATGATCCGACTCAAACCAAAGAACTTAAACATTCCACAGCTTTGGAAAATGGTCGAATTGGATCGGTGAATATATTTGCATCGAATAAACAGACAGCGCAGAATAAAATCGTTTTAGCCCATGAGTTATTACACGCTTTTGGTGCAACTGATAAATATGATTTGGCCACAGGTCAGCCTATCTTCCCTGTCGGTTATGCAGAACCTGAGCGGCAGCCTTTGTTTCCACAAAGTAAAGCTGAACTAATGGCTGGGCACATTCCAACTTCACAGACGCAAAGTAAAATGCCTGAAGATTTAGCTGATACTGTGGTGAATGACGTCACAGCGATTGAAGTGGGATGGAAAAAATAATGTGGATAAAGCATATTTTATCCACAGCTTCAAGTGGCAGTGTGGATAAGATTTGGACTTTTCTTTTATTTTTCTTCATCATGAAGTTGCATAATCCATTGAATAACGAATAATTTGAGAAAAAACATGAGAACAGTAGGCAACGATTTAATTCGCAGTCAGCTCCATGAAAACCGTAAGTGGTATCTCGGTTTAGGTGCTTTATTGGTGGTCTTCGGATTGGTCCTTTTGGCAGCTTTGCCATTCGCGACAATCACTGTCATTTATATTTTTGGTGTGCTGATGATGTTAGGTGGTGTAATCCACTTCATCGCGGCATTTAAAATTTTTGAAGGCGGCTACCGCTGGTTCTGGGCACTATTTGGTGTGTTGTATTTGGTCGCAGGCTATTATGCCTTTACAACGCCTGTTAAAACGGCCATTGTCCTAACTAATTTATTGGCGATCATCTTGATTATTGCAGGGGTCATTCGTATCTTTAATGCTGTGCTATTTCGAGCATTTCAAGGTTGGGGATGGACGCTATTTTCAGGTCTATTGACCTTGATTACGGGGGGGATCATTTTGATGTCGCCTGATGCGCCATTTTGGGTATTAGGATTATTCTTGGCGGTTGATATTTTATTCCAAGGGGTCAACTACCTTACTTTGGCTTCTTATATTCGACGTGAAGTGCCGAAAAGCTCAGCAGAGCAGTAAACCTCTTGCGGATCTGATAAATAAAAAAAGAGTGCTGAGGCACTCTTTTTTTATTCACTTTTAATGTGTACAACCCGTTAAGGTTTCACGCTATAGCGGCTACTAATTGCAATTCGGTTCCATGTGTTGATCACAATAGCCAGCCATTCCACGGCACTGATTTGTTCATCTGTTAAAAAGGGCAAAGCATCTTCATAAACTGCATCGGGAACTTGGCCTTCGGCAATCAATGTAATTGCTTCGATCAAGCTTAAAGCTGCACGTTCTTTTTCATCGTAGTACGCAGTTTCACGCCATGCATTGAGTAGGCTAATGCGTTCAATACTTTCACCTGTTTTAAGTGCATCTTGCGCATGCATGCGAATACAGAATGCACATTCGTTGATTTGGGATGCACGTAATTTCAGTAAATGGGCTAAACCTTCACTTAGGCCAGACTCATTTATTTTTTGCATTGCCAGTGCATCAAGTTCTGCAACTTTTTTATACTGTTCAGGTGCAGACTGACCTAGATTGATTCGTGACATTTCGAGCCTTTCTGATGTTTTTAGATATACCTGCTATTTTAAAACCGTTATGGTTGAGGACAAGTTTTATTTTGAGCATTTAGATGACCACTTTTGTTCTTGCGCCCGATTCATTTAAAGAAAGTATGAGTGCTCAACAAGCCTGTGACGCGATGCAGCGTGCAATTTTAAAGCTCATACCTGACGCAAATGTCATCGCTGTGCCAATGGCAGATGGCGGTGAGGGAACTGTAGATGCGTTACTCAGTGCTTGCGACGGTCAAAAAGTGACGATAGCGCTTACAGGTCCTTTGCCCAATCAAGGTGTGACGACATATTTCGGTTTGATCGACGGTGGAAAAACTGCGGTGATTGAAATGGCAAAAGCCAATGGTATTCATCTTGTCGATATTGCTCAGCGAAATCCTTTACTGACGTCAACTTATGGTACGGGCGAAATGATCCAGGCTGCTCTAGACTTCGGAGTAAGTAAAATTATCATTGGCTTGGGCGGGAGTGTGACCAATGATGGCGGTGCAGGTATGGCGCAGGCCTTGGGGGCACAATTTTTAGATGAAAATGGCTTGGAAATAGCAGTTTGTGGTGGTTGTCTCGATCAAATTAACAGTATTGATTTGACGCAGATCGACTCACGTTTAGCGCAAACAGAGATTATCATTGCTAGCGATGTCATTAATCCACTATGTGGTGATAATGGCGCATCCCATATCTTTGGCCCGCAAAAAGGCGCAACGCAGGAGATGGTGCATCAGTTAGATCAGAACCTCAGTCATTATGCCGATGTGGTTGAAGCGACACTGGGTTGTGCTTTACGTGATGTAGCAGGTGCAGGTGCTGCAGGTGGATTAGGTTTTGGGTTGATGGCTTTTGCAGGTGCATCGATGCAATCAGGTGTGGAATTGGTCATTGAACAAACTCAGTTGAAGGAAAAAATAGCACAGGCAGATTATGTGCTGACAGGTGAAGGGAAAATTGATCATCAAACCAAGTTAGGTAAAACACCATTTGGTGTGGCGCAGGTTGCAAAAAAGTTTAATAAACCCGTGATCGCCTTTGCTGGTCTAGTGGGTGAGGAAATAACAGAACTCTATGATTTAGGTTTCACACAGATTGTTGGGATTAATCCACCAGATTGTAAGTTGGAAGATGCATTAAAAAATGCGGAACTAAATTTGGAACATTGCTGTAGAAATGTGATGAGATGTTTGAAATAAAAATCAAGGTAAAATTTATACATGCATCTAGTGAGTTTTAAGATAATCATAGTTAGAAAATATGATTAATTTGGTTGAGAATCTTTGCAATATTTTTCCATTGGTTTTTGATTTTTTGGAATTATATTTTCAATGTTTTTTATATTTTCTATTGCATTTTCTTTTGCCCGTTTCGCTTTTAATAATTCAGAATTCTCTGAAGCAATTTCATATTGTGCTTTACTCATTTTATAAGTTGCACATAAATTATCGGATATAAGCTTATGATTGCCAGAAATTAGAGCTACAGCTAGATCATCATGGAGTTGAATTCCTTTCTGATTATTTTTACTTATCAACTGATCAAATTCAGTTTGAGTCAATTTTTTTGCATAAGATGGATGATTTGTAAATATTATGAGTAATAAAATTGGCTGAAGGACATGGTTAATTAGCTTAAAATTTTTCATAAACTTATCTTTTTCTAGTTGTAATTTTGATCCTACATTAGCATGTATTTTTTTTCAATCTGCTAAACTATACCTATCCATAAAATGATGAGTACACATGAGTTTAGCCAACCTGATTGATGAATTAAATCCTCAACAAAAACAAGCCGCAACAACAGAAGCACAGCATAGCTTGGTTTTGGCGGGAGCAGGTTGTGGTAAAACCAAAACCATCGTGGCGCGTGCAGCTTATTTAATTGATCAAGGCGTGCCTGCCAATCAAATTCAAATTTTGACTTTTACTCGCCGTGCAGCGAGTGAAATTGTTGCTCGTGTGGAGTTGGCTCTAGGTGAGCAAGCCAAAGGGTTACGTGCATCAACCTTTCATACCTTTTGTATGTACCTCTTGCGCCGTATTCCAAAAGCCTTTGGTCTAGAACAGTTTTCGATTATTGATCGTGATGATCAACTCATGATGTTCCGCCTGATTCGTGGCCGTGATGATAAGAAAAACCCCAATCACTTGCCCAAGCCAAAAGAACTCTGTGACCTATATTCTTTTGCGCGGAATACGCGTCAAAAACTTAGCATTGCCATGGAAAAGCAAATGCCTGAGTACTTTGCTTTAAAAGATCAAATCGCGGATATCATGAAAGAATACGAAGCTCGTAAACGTGCGCGTAGTTTTCTCGATTATGACGATATCTTGGCGATTGTGGCGAAAGCCTTGGCGGAATCAGATGGATTGGTCGATTATGTCGCTTCGATTTGTCGCCACATGTTGGTTGATGAAATGCAGGATACCAATCCGCTGCAATGGGCGTTACTTGAGCCACTAAAAGAACGTGTCAGTTTGTTCTGTGTTGGCGATGATGCACAGTCGATTTACGGCTTCCGTGGTGCGGACTTTGAAAACATTCATCATTTCAAAGAGCGTGTACCAGACGCACAGATTTTCAAACTCGAAAAAAATTATCGTTCAACCCAAGAAATTTTAGACTTGTCGAATTGGTTGTTGGATGAAAGCGAAATTAAATATGACAAACGCTTAGATGCCTATCGTGGTGAAGGGATTAAGCCGAAAATGCATATTTTCCCGAATGAGTTTGATGAAGCCAAATGGATTGCCATCGACATTAAAGAACGTCATTACCTCGAAGGCAGCAAATGGTCGGATCATATGGTGCTTGTGCGTTCAAGCTTTGCTGCTCGTCATATTGAAGCAGCCTGTATTGCCGCAAACGTGCCGTATCGCTTTATTGGCGGCATGAAATTACTTGAAACAGCCCATGTAAAAGACTTGCTCAGTGTACTGCGTGTAGTGGCCAATCCTTTAGATGATATCGCGTGGATGCGCTTTTTAACCTTATGGAATGGTGTGGGTGATGTCGGTGCGAGTAAGTTATCGCAGCAGATTTTACTTGAGCCAGAAATGCAAGCCATTGCAACCAAGTTGGAAAAGTTTGGCAAAGTACCTGACCAAGCGATTCTGATGATGAAGCAAATGTCGGTGTTGAAAGATCAAGTCAAAGAATGTGTAAGCTTGGCTGTTCAAGCGATTTCTGAGCAGCTGGAAGAAAACTATAAAAAAGATTGGAACCGCCGTGTCGGGGATTTTGATTTGGTGAAACAACTGGCATCAAAGCATACACAGCTCAGTGAATTTCTTGAAGAGTATGTGCTCGATCCTGTGTCTATTTCTGAAATTGAACGGCAATCAGATAGTGATGTCGTGACTTTAATTACCATTCATTCGGCAAAAGGAACGGAGCAAAAAGTCTGTTATGTGGCGAATGTCACACCAGGGCAATATCCGCATGCACGTGCCCAAGGTAATTTCGATGAAGTGGAAGAAGAACGTCGGGTGTTATATGTGGCGCTGACACGTGCGCAAAATGAATTGATTTTGACTAAGCAAAACTTGAACCACTGGGCGCGTGAAACTGTCGATGAGCAAGGGCGTAAAGTAGAAAGTTACTTTATGAATGATTTAACTCGAAACCTATGTAGTTTGGAAACACATTATAAAACCCGTCAGCAAACCGTAAAAAGTGCGTTAATCGAAAGAAAATCGATTAATTTAGATTTTGGTATCGATCTCGATTAAAATAGATTTTTGACGTGATTTACACGCAAGTTAAAAAGCAAAATAGACAAATGCTTTTTGATGATGCTGTCTATTTGGAAGATTGAATGAAAATTTTAGTACGTAACTTAGAGCGTTCAGTTACTGAAGCAGAATTGGTTGAACTGTTTAAACCATTTGGCGCAGTAGAGTCTGCTGTTGTTGTTATGGATGCAAGCACAGGTAAATCGAAAGGGTTTGGTTTTGTCGAAATGCCAAATGGTCGTGAAGCTGTAAAAGCGATTAAAGGCCTGAATACTTTGAAAGTCAAAGGTGCGGGTATTCGCGTAAAAGCGGCTGAAGATAAGCCTAAAGCATAAATTTAAAAAGGAGCGTTACGCTCCTTTTTTTATCAGTGATCTATGAAAAAATGCTACTCGGCTTTGTCGATTGTTGCGCCATCTGGTTCGAACATTGCTTGTGGGCTTAAAACGCTTGAAGTCCGCTCATGGCAGCCCGAACATTTGCCTTTAAAAGATTTAGTGATCGTGGAAAATCAACGCTACTTACATGAAAGCGGAGATGAAGATATTGGACGTGCAGTGGCGATGGTCGATGTATATGACGTTCATGCATGGACTGAAACAGAGGTAGACCAAGCGCAGGCGACATATTGGGCAGCAGGGTACTGGGCTTGGCGTCTGGAAAATATCAGGATGATTGATTGGGATATGCCTGTTCCTGCCAAGCGTGACATTTATTTAATTGAAATCGATCATCCATAATATTTATTGTGAATTTCCTAAAAATCCGTTTAAGCTTATTCATGTAGAAAAACGCCAAAATTTAGGGAATTGTTCATGTCTCGTGTTGCTCGCTTTCATGCTGATCGTACCAATCAAAAGTTATATTTTACCCGTCTTGCATGTCAGCAAGCCGAGCAGACTGATCATGTTCAACAAGCTCAGGCTTATCGCGAAGCAGCAGTTTTTCATTTGCATGGTGCAGTACTTGCGTTTTTACAAGAGTTGGTGCGTTACTATCGTTTAAATGATCCTGCGCCCACGTTAAAGTCGATTGAAACGCTGATGGCTGAAAAAGGTCAGATATCACCTGAAGTGACTGTTATGCAGCAATTGGCAAAGCAGGGTTTTATTGCAGAGCTGAAACGTGCACATCGTATGTGTCAGTATGCACCTGAACCGTCTGCACCAGAGCCAGAAGATGAAACATCTTCAAATTTAATTATTAAAGTTACCCAAACACCGCAAGCATGGTTACCAGATACCGCTATTTTGCGTGAATGGCATCGTGATCTAACTCAATTAATTGATGGATTTCGTAACGAGATGGTGGAGTTCTAATCGGACTATTGCTACTTGAAATAAATTTATTTAACCCGATATAAGATTATCTAAGTAATACAAAGTGCAGATGCCTTTATCACCATGTTGCGCATGGAGGGATATATGTCTATAGAACAGTTGAAAGAACTCTTTGGGAACCAGGAAGCAATTTTAGAGCTGGTTCAATTGGAAGGTGGTGAGTTGGCATTGCGTAATGCAGGCTCAGAAAAAGAGCCTTTGGTGACTATCCAATTCAATGAAGAATTACGCAATATTTTGGGCGATCAAATGAGTGTGATCGCTCAGCAAATGATTCAGGCTGCATTGTTTGGTCTGTTAGAAAAACAAGTGGATGAATGGCATGCCGAAGTGGTTGATGAAAAGCCAAAATATATGAGCTAATCATATAGCTGCTGATTTTGTGGATCATGTTGATGAAAACGCACCTTTTGGTGCGTTTTTTTATACTCAAAATGGCACTTAGACTTTGCTCAGTTCAGCAGGTGAGATCAGCATCGAACCTAAAAATACAATGAAGACCCCGATGAGCTGTAAGAAAAATGGATTTTTGGCATCTTGCCAATACAAAATCAGAAAGACGATGGAAATGGGATAAAACAATAGACAGCCTAGACCCCATAAAATACTGGTTTTAAATGCAGCGATGAGAAAGCCCAGACCGCCAATTAAAATAATGGCAAAGCCTAAATAGAGAATGAACATGTTTATCTTGTTTGAAGTTTTTAAAATGATACTTTGTTTGGTGCTCATTTTATCAATATGTTTTTTAAATTCAATTATTTGTGATTTTAATATTACTGAATTATATCAGTTTAAAAAAAGGCGATGCTTTAATGCATCGCCTTTTGGGTATTGCCCCTAAGCGTTTTATTTAGGCATTTAGTGTGTCGGTGTTTGGTGATGGGCAATTTGGATTTGATTTAAAATATGATTGCTCATATTTTTCGCCATTTCCTCTTTGGCATAATAAACCTCACCGATATTGTCACGACGAATGACTTCAGCTTCTTCTTTACTTTCAGCACAAACCAATACTTGGATAGACGGATTCAGCATTTTGGCAATATCGACAATTTTATGAATATCTAAAATATCCATAGGTGAAATGACCAAAAGGCGTGCGTGTTGAATATGGGCTTGAATTAAAACACCCGGTTCTGTTGCTACACCAGATACCGCAGCGATGCCTTTTTCCCGCAAGTTTTCCACGATTTCACGGTTTTCTTCAGCAATAACCACTTTAATGTTTTCATTCATTAATTCGCGAGTAATACGACGACCGACTTCACCATGACCAATCAGCACCACCTGATCACGCAGATAATCCTGTGAGACCTCATCCGGCAACATGGCCAATGGGTCACTACTACGTTCCAGTAAACGGGCCAAATTCGAGCGCTCACGGATGAGTCGCTGCATAGGCTCGATTGCAGAAAATATAAATGAATTCAGCGTAATCGAGATTAAAGCGCCTGCCAGTATCAGATTTTGACCTTCCATTGAAAGGAGATTTAGAGATACACCTAAGGTCGCCAAAATAAATGAGAACTCACCAATCTGCGCCAAACTCGCCCCAACGGTTAATGCGGTATTGATGGGGTAACGGAAGAACAACACCAACGCCATTGCAGCGATGGTCTTACCAATCATGATAATGCCGACTACTGCTAAGACGTGAAGCGGTTGTTCAATCAAGATCCGTGGATCAAACAGCATGCCGACGGAGACGAAAAACAAAATCGAAAAAATTTCACGAAGCGGAAGGGTTTCTTCTTCTGCACGGTGACTAAAGTCAGACTCTTTGACCACCATACCGGCAAAAAATGCGCCCAGTGCCATGGATACACCAAATACCTTGTAGGCACCAAAGGCAATAGACACAGCTGCTGCAACCACGGTAAGCGTGAATAATTCACGTGAGCCTAAGCGTGCAACCACTTGCATAATCATTGGCACTAAGCGTTTACCAATGATCAGCATGAAGGCAATAAAGCCAGCAACTTTGAGTAAAGTTAGACCTAAGGTCAGCCAAATATTTTCATCAGCACTGCTTTCTGTGAGCGGTTGGCCGCCAAGCAGTACGGCAGTTGCAGGCAGAAGGACCAGGACCAAAACCATCACCAAGTCTTCAACCAAGAGCCAACCCACGGCAATTTTACCATTGACGGAGTTGAGTAAACCGCGATCACCTAAGGCTTTGAGTAGAACGACAGTACTTGCACACGACAAACTTAAGCCAAACACTAAGGCTGAGCCCATGCTCCAGCCCCAAAGCATGGAAATTCCCATACCCAGTAAGGTCGCCACTGCAATTTGTAAAATGGCACCGGGGAGGGCAATACGACGGACTTGCATCAAATCATTGAGTGAAAAGTGCATACCCACGCCAAACATCAGGAACATGACACCGAGTTCGGCTAACTGGTTAGCGAGATGGATATCGCCAACTACTCCAGGCGTATTTGGGCTAATAATAATACCGGCAATCAGATAGCCGATGAGGGGAGGAAGTCGCAGGCGCGCAGCAATATAGCCAAAAATTAAGGCAAAACCAAAGCCAACAGCAAGTAATATTATGAGTTCTACATCATGAGGCACTAAAAACTCCTTAAGCCTAAGTTAAGGGTAAAAAAGACAAGCACAAAAAGTGCCAAAAGCATTCTGAAAGTTTAGCAATTCGAATAAAAAAAATGCAAAAAAAAACGACCTAAGCAGGTCGTTTTTTTCAAAAAACTAAAATTATTTGATTTTAGCTTCTTTGAAAATTACGTGTTGACGGATTTTTGGATCAAATTTTTTGATTTCCATTTTTTCCGGCATAGTACGTTTGTTCTTAGTGGTAGTGTAGAAATAACCTGTACCAGCAGAAGAAACTAGGCGAATTTTATCACGCATGTTCGTAGCTCCTTAGATCTTTTGACCTTGAGCACGTAGGTCAGCAACAACCTTTTCGATGCCCAATTTGTCGATAATACGCATACCTTTAGTAGTTAGACGAAGACGTACGAAACGTTTTTCGCTTTCTAACCAAAAACGGTGGTGATGCAGGTTCGGCTCGAACCGGCGTTTAGTTTTGTTGTTGGCGTGTGAGACGTTGTTACCAACGACTGGACGCTTGCCGGTAACTTGGCAAACCTTAGACATGGTGTAACTCCATTGATTTAGCCAACAGCAAATCTGTATGGCCAGTCAAAAAAAACATTGAATTCATTCAAGGGGCGTTTTATATCAAAAATGCGCTTAAAAGACAAGCGATTTTGCATAAAACGAACGATCACCCAGTGTGATCGTTCATGCCTTGATCGTTTATCGAAGAAGTGTCTTCGAAATCAGTTTGTGGATCGGCTTATTGAACGGTGGAAGAATGAATTTCAAACTATAGAGTTTTGGATTCGACATCACCGAGCGTTCATGCGACAAACTGAAGAAACCTTCTGGACCATGATATTTACCCATACCCGAAGCCCCCACACCGCCAAACGGCAGGTCATCTTGAGCAACATGGGTTAATACCGTGTTTTGTCCGAAATGTCCTGAATGGGTACGTGTTGCGACATAGTCGGCACGTGCCTGATCAAAGTCAAAATAGTATAAAGCAAGTGGACGAGGACGGCTATTAATAAAAGCAATAACCTCGTCAATTTGATCATATTCCATGATCGGAAGGATCGGACCGAAGATTTCATGCTGCATAATTTGCATGTCTGGAGTGACACCCGTTAAAACAGTCGGTGCAATTTTACGTACAGCGTCCACATCTTCATTTTGTGGGTTAAAACTGATGATTTGTGCGCCTTGATCACGCGCATCTTCTAAATAACCTTGTAGGCGCTTGTACTGCTTGTCATTAATAATCGAGGTGTAGTCCTGATTATGAGCAATACTTGGGTACATAGCTTCAACGCACACTTTATAGTGATCTAAAAATTCAGCAGTTTTACCACGAGGTAAGAACACATAATCAGGTGCAACACAAGTTTGACCTGCATTCCAAAGTTTACCAACCGCAAGACGCTGTGCAACATCCGCAAGGTCAATAGACGGATGAACCAATACAGGTGACTTTCCGCCTAATTCTAAAATCACAGGAACTAAGTTTTCAGACGCAGCAGCCATGACGGTTTTACCGACATTGGTTGAGCCCGTGAAAATCATTTTATCGAAGGCAAGGTGACTAAACGCATCTGAAATTGGGCCACCACCATTGACGACTGCGACCAATTCTTGAGGAAATGCTTCTGCGAGAGCTTTTTCGAGCACATCACCGAATGCCGCAGAGGCACTCGAGATTTTGATCATGGCATGGTTGCCCGCAGCCAAAGCACAAATCAGTGGGCCTATAGAAAGAAGCAGTGGGTAGTTCCATGGCGTAATAATGCCGACGACACCAAGTGGTTGATATTGCACCCATGCTTTTGCAGGTTGGTGAATAATTCCGACATGGCGTTTGGATGGTTTCATCCAGTCTGTCAAATGCTTGCTATAATATTTGATGTGTTCAAGACATGTGAGCAACTCACCAATCTTGGTTTCACCAATAGAACGGTTACCATAGTCTTGATTAATTGCATCAGCAAATTGATCTTGATACTTAACTAAGATACGCTTAAGCCGAGCCAAACGGTCTATACGTTCCTTCGCTGTAGGCAATGGGTAACGTAAATATGCTTGTTTCTGCTGTTCCAACATATTGTTGAGATGCTGGTGATCAAAAGAATGTGGTGTCATTGAAGTTGTTTTTGTTTGACTATTCATGTCGCACGACCATATCCAAATTAGCGATTAATTAATTTTTAGAGCAAATACTCTAAATAGTCAAGTTACTTTATGTGTTAGTGTTCTAATGCTTTGAAATAAATGGTTGTTTTAGGATGTCTCACACCAAAACCTTAAAAACGAAAGAACGTATTTTGCAGCTGAGTTTGCAGTTGTTTAATGAGCGTGGCGAGCGTTCAGTGACAACCAATCATATTGCTGCTGAACTGGGAATGAGCCCAGGTAACTTGTATTACCATTTCCGAAATAAAAGTGAAATTATTAAGGAATTAATGGAGCAATATCAGCATGAAACGCTAGAAATGTTAGCGCTTCCTGATGATCGTCAGCTTGATGCCAATGATAAAATTCGCTATTTCCAAGTGTTAAGTAGCCAATTATGGGCTTATCGCTTTTTACATCGTGATGTTTATCACTTGGTCGAAAATAATGAAGATTTCCGCAAAATGTATCCGCGTTTTGCCGGTCAAGTTATGCAACAAGGGCAGAAAATTTATCGTGCCTTTGTTGACGCAGGCTTAATGCAGATGACCGATTCTGAAATTGAGGCCTTAACCATTAACTTGTGGATCGTGCTGACCAACTGGACCAACTTCCTTTATATGTCGGGCCATATTACTGACTCCAACACTTTGGAAGAAAAGTGGGTGTGGCAAGCACTGCGACAAATGGTGTTCTTAGAAGGCGCATATCTACGTGGTGAAAGCCGTGAAACCTATGAGCGACTGCTCGAAACTTTAGGGCCGTCGGACTTATTTGCAAGTCTTTCAAACGTAAAGCATCAGGTTACTGAATAAGACTATTTAGTCTGGCTTTAAAAAGCGTTAGAATACTCGGCTCTTTTTTCAATTTAACTGATTAGTGATATAAACCAACATGAATATGTCGACCGCTAACACAGCACGCTTACTCATTACCTGTGAAGATAAACCAGGGATTGTGCAAGCTGTATCGAGCTTTTTGTATCATCAGGGAGCAAATATTACCGCACTTGATCAATACGCGACTGAAGCTCAAGGGGGGCGATACTTCATGCGTGTTGAGTTTGAATTGGACAATTTACAAAGCCGTAAAGAAAGTCTAACTCAAACATTTGCGAGCAATGTTGCTGAGCGTTACAACATGCACTGGCGTTTAGCTTTAGTCAGTGATGTGAAGAAAGTCGGTATCTTGGTGTCAAAAGTTGACCATGCTTTGCTTGAGCTGTTGTGGCGTCATGCACGTGGTGGTTTGCCATGTGAAATCACCAAAGTCGTGTCTAACCACGATGCTTTACGTGAATCTGTAGAAAATTTCGGTATTCCGTTTGAAGTTGTTCCTGTGAATAAAGAAAACAAACGTGAAGCTTATGAGCAAATTGATCAGTTGATGCAAGGCAATGATTTACTCGTTCTTGCTCGTTATATGCAAATTTTAGACGAAGAATTTGTTCAAAAATGGGAAATGAAAGTGATCAACATTCACCATTCATTCCTCCCAGCCTTTGTTGGTGCGAACCCATATAAACAAGCGCATGAAAAAGGCGTGAAACTGATTGGTGCAACAGCGCACTATGTGACTGCTGATCTTGACCAAGGTCCGATTATTGAGCAAGACGTAGAGCGTGTCAGTCACGACTTTACCGTTGAACAATTGCGTGAGTTAGGTCAGGACGTAGAGCGTAATGTACTCGCACGTGCAGTCAAATGGCATCTTGAAGATCGTATTATTGTCGATGGTAATAAAACTGTTGTATTTCAATAAAACGAGATGAATTTTTGAATAAAAGGGCATACTTTAGGTATGCCTTTTTTATATTATGATTAAAAAAAGTCATTAAATCTGACGAATTAATAGTTGCAAATGAAAACACTTCTCATTTATTATTGCCGTACTTTAATTGTGCTAACCGATGAGCATGATTGTATTTTTGACAAAATAAATGCAATCGCTTCTTCAAGGTAACTGAGTTTAATGAGTCAATCTCCCGCTCCAATGATGCAATCACCTAACCCGATGAAAAAGAAAATCATTACTGCGCTTCTCGCTGTTGTGGTAGGGCATATGGGAGTATTGTGGGCGGTCAGCAATATGAAAGCACCAGAACTTAAACCGATTGAAAAAGATCCGATTAAAGTTCGTTTTGTGAAGATTGTTGAAGAGAAAAAACCAGAACCTCCGAAGCCAAAACCAGAACCGAAGAAAGAGCCACCAAAGCCAAAAGAAGTTAAAATTGTAGATAAGCCTTTACCACCTCCACCGAAGAAAGTGGAAAAAGTGGAACAGGTGAAAAAGAAAGATGCGCCGAAACCAACTGTTGAAGCGGTCAAAAACGTACCACCAACACCTGTTGTTTCAACTGTGGTTTCTGAAACAAAAGTCGTTCGTGTTGAACCAACACCTCCGGCACCTGTTGCACCACCACCTGCGCCTCCAGCACCACCTGCGCCACCGACACCTAAAACAGTCAGCATTGGTAATGGTGTCAGTTGGATTAAGAAACCGAATGTTCAATTTGAAGATGGTGAATTAAAAGCGTCGTGTACAGTTGAAGTTGCGATTGCAGCAAGTGCTGAAGGTAAAGTCGAATCAGCAACGATTAAAAACTCGACTTGTGGCGCTGCTGTAAACCGTAAAGTGACTGCTGCAGTGAAGCGTGCACGTTTATCCAAATATATTGATAATGGTGTGGCAACTCCGACGCGAGTTGATCAACCATTCAACTTTAAACTTAATTAAGATTCCGGCTAACCCATTAGGAGTTCGAATATGAACTTTTCAGTTTATTGGCAACATGCAGATGCAGTCAGCAAAACACTGTATTTCGTGTTACTTGCAATGTCGATTGCGACTTGGACGATCTTCGTTCTTCGTATTATGGGCACACGTCAGCTCAAGCAGGTGGCATATAACCACCTTGCAGATGCACTAAGCAAACTGAAAGCGAAATTTGCTCCTTTGGCTTTTGAACAACGTAAGGCTGTGGCTGAACAAGCATTACTACGTCAAATTTCGGTAGAAAAAGCTAATGCTGAAAAAGGCGTATCTGTATTGGGTACGATTGCTTCAATTGCACCGTTCGTAGGTTTGTTCGGTACTGTGTGGGGTATTTTTCATGCCCTTGTAGCAGTAGGAAAAAGCGGTCAAGCGGGTTTAGCGCAAGTGGCAACTCCAGTCGGTGAAGCTTTGATCATGACCGGTCTTGGTTTGGCTGTGGCGATTCCTGCGGTATTGGCTTATAACATTTGTGTTCGTTTTAACCGTACACTGTCGAATGAATTGCAAGATCAAGCACATGGTTTATTGATTGATACTATGTTGCAACAAGAATCTGCAGCGAAGAGAGAAGACGTGAAAACTGCACAGCAAAGTTTAGCTGGAGGTCAAGCTTAATGGCTTTTCAATTGGGTGAAGACAACGATGCTGGCATGAATGAGATGAACCTCATTCCGCTCATCGATATTATGTTGGTATTGATGATCATCTTCTTGGTGACTGCGACTGTTGCCAACCCATCAATTCCATTAACCTTGCCACAAACGACTGCAGAAGTGATTGATCTGCCAACTGAAAGCGTAACCATCAGCATTAACTCAGCGGGTGATATCGCTTGGAATGGTGATATTGTCACGCTCGAAGATTTAGAAAGTCGTCTAAATACAGCTGGTCAGCAAGAACGTAAGCCTGCATTGGTATTAAAAGCCGATAAAGAATCACGTTATGACACAGTTGCACAAGTGATGTCGCGTGCGAGTGGAGCCGGACTCAGCGATATCGCCTTTGCCAGTGATAACTAAGCACTGAGCAAAGATAACTAAAAAAAGCGACTGAAATGTCGCTTTTTTTATGTTTCTATTTTGAAAATAGATGCCGTTTTAATTAGATCACTCAGATTTGAGTAGGTCTTGAAATTTGCTACGTAATTTCATGAGTTTAGGTGGTATTGAAAAATTACAATAACCTTGGTTTGGGTTACGTGCAAAGAAGTTTTGATGATATTCTTCGGCAGGGTAGAAGGTTGGCATTGGACTCAGTTCAGTCACGATATTGATGCCTTCAGCTTTTAATTCTTCAATACGTTGTTCAGCAAGCTGCTTTTGTGATTCGTCCTGATAGAAAATCACTGAGCGATACTGTGTACCGACATCGTTGCCTTGACGGTTCAGCGTGGTTGGATCGTGAGTTGCGAAAAATACATCTAGCAATTGGCTAAAACTGATTTGGCTGTCATCAAAATTGATCTGAATGACTTCTGCATGTTGGGTATTCCCCTCACAAATTTGCTCATAGCTCGGATGCTGAGTAACTCCCCCTGCATAACCACTGACGACTGTTTGCACGCCCTTTAGTTGTAGAAAAACTGCTTCTACACACCAAAAGCACCCACCACCAAATACCGCTTGTTGCATAGTGAAATCCTATTTTGTTCCCTGATGTTTAATATGGGGTTATAGCTAAAAACTGCAATGTACGTCTGTATACTAATCACTAGTTTATGTGCATTAAATGTCTCTGGCATGACTGAACAGTGAATAAAAAAGTCTGCCGAAGCAGACTTTTTTAATGATTTAACGCGGTTGAACAGCGCTTTCATATTGAATTAATAAATTGCCGTGACGGTCTAGCAATTTCAAGGTTTTTCCAAAAACTTGATAATGCGTTACCTTTTCGAGTGCTGCATGGTACTGTCGCTCTAGCCCATTGTTATTGAGACAAGCCATTTGTGTCGCAGCAATCGGGCCAAACGTTATGGTGTCTTTGCCAGCATTATAGCCACCCATTATACGATTACAGCCGTCTGCACCTGAGACACGTTTTGAAGCCGCATCGAATTGAATGCTTGGAATATTATGCGCATTGGGTGCTGTTTTGATTGGAGTGTTGCCAATCTGAGTGGCAATCCAAGTACGGTTTTGTAATAGGTTTAAATTTTCAGTTAGGGTGTTGTCTTGTGCAGGCATGCTTTCACAGCCTGTCACCACTAAAGTTGAAACCAAAGTTGCAGCAACAAATATTTGTTTTAGCATCGGAATTTCCCCGTGGAAGCATTTCAACTATCTAAGCAAATATCGCACAGATAAGCTAGCCATATTTGTATCAATATTTAAGAATTACAATTGATTGGCGCTTGGATTTGAATGTGAATGCGGCAAACCTTGTCGAATTAATTTGGAATATTGTTCACTGCTCAGTTGCTTGATTTGAGAGACACGAGGGTTAACATGGGCTTTTTGATACCATGTTTTCATATCCCAATTTTGGTCTATGGCATGAAGGTCATACAAATAATTCGGCAAATAACCCGATGCAAATAAGCGGTAATCGGTTGGAAGCTGATGTTTGGAAACCGCTTGAATCATATCAAACACCAGTGTTGTACAATTACTAGTGAGCGTGTTGTACCATTTAGGTTGAGTCCGCAGTTCATCGGCCTTATGTAGATATTCAATAAACAGCGCCTGCATTTCAGATTTTGGCATGTTTACGGGGAAGAAATAGACCTGTTCACCACGTGTATTGCTACGAGTATAGATGATATCTTTTTCATCTGATGCAATGAGGCTCAGTTCATATTTACGGAAAAAACCACCAATTGCAGAGAATTCTTCATTTTTCTCTTTGCGAATTTCAATCGAAAACGTCAGCGGTGGTCGGTCAGCAAAATCAAAACTGACCAAGGTATGGGCGATTTGCGGCCCCATCCAATACGATGTAATGATGTTGACGCCATTGATTTGACTTAGGTCATATTGGCGGGTTTCCCAACGCGGGGTATAGCTGCCATCGGCATGCCAGTCGAAATTACGCACATTATGCAAGGTGACGAGATTGCCTTGCTTTTCATAATGTAGAATTTCTGCTACTTCAGGATTCCATTCACGATCTTGGCGTGCTTCCATGCCAAAATACCAAAATAGACCACAGATAAAGCCCACAATATAAATCAAGACATCTTTACGACGGCTAAAAAAGTGTTGGGTAATATAGATGCCTAAAATGCTCAGGGCGAAAGCAATCCAGATCCCAATGATAATGCGGCTGCCTAACCAGCCTGCCGGTTGCTGTATCCACAGGGCGGCACAGAGCCAAATCGAAGAACAGAGGACAAACACACTAAATAGAGCATGAAGAATACTTCGCCCTATTTTTTTGAACATTGCTTGTTGGTCACTCTGTTGCATATTTTTCTTTTAGTTTAAGATTTTTCTTTATTTTCGGTAAGTTGCGAACTCAAAAGCAATCCCAGTTTTGTCGTCGATGTGTTGTTCTGATGCCACTTTTTGAAAGTCCGCAGGAATTTCAGGATAGAAAATGTCTCCATCAACATTTAAATCGATGTGTGTTAATTCTAGACGATCGGTGATATTAATGGTTTGTTGAAAAATTTCTCCACCGCCAATAATAAAAATAGTATTTGGCTTTTCTGAAGATTTAACATCGTCCATAGAGTTTTTTAAGGCTTCTTCAATTGAATGAGCTACTTTAACACCTTCAAAAGACCAATCGAGATTACGCGTTACAACCCAATTGACACGCTTAGGAAGTGGGCGACCAATTGAGTCAAAATTCTTACGACCTAATATAATCACTCCACCTTGAGTGATTTCTTTAAAGTGCTTTAAATCGGCAGAAATATGCCAAGGAAGATCGTTATCTTTCCCAATACAACGTTGGTTATCCATTGCAACAACATGCACAACCTCTAAATTTTGGAAAGTCATAACGTTAAAATCCAAACCATAAAAAAAGCAATATCCAAATTCGGCTTATTAAAAAGCTGAATTTGGATATTGTAACTATAAAATCTTAAATTAAATAGCTTCTGTCTTTTTTAAGGTAAAATCAATTGTTAATATTGGTTTTAACTATTCGAAATTTAATATAAAAATTAAACAGCAACAGGGGCTTTAATCGCAGGATGTGATTCATAACCTACAATTTCAATATCTTCAAATTTAAAATCGAAAAGATCGGTAATTTCAGGATTGAGTTTTAATTGGCACAGACCCATTGGTTCACGTGTCAGTTGCAACTGCGCTTGTTCGAAATGGTTGGCATACAAATGTGTATCCCCACCGGTCCAAACGAAGTCGCCCACACCAAGACCACAAACTTGCGCAATCATGTGTGTTAACAGGGCATAGCTGGCAATGTTAAACGGCACACCTAGGAAAACGTCAGCACTACGTTGATATAATTGGCAAGATAATTTTCCGTTTTGAACAAAAAATTGAAACAAGGTATGGCATGGTGGCAATGCAACATTACCTGCCTCATTTGGGTTCCAACCAGACACGATTAGACGACGAGAGTTAGGATTGGTTTTGATTTCATTGACCAACCATTTGATTTGGTCGAAACCATCTTGTTCATATAGGCCATCGGCTTTTTTGGTTGCACCGAAATTACGCCATTGATGACCATAAACAGGACCTAATTCACCGGCAGGACGACCAAAACGAGCAGTTTGTTCTGCTGTAGACCATTCATCCCAAATCGAGACTTTATTGTCTTGCAAATATTGAACATTGGTATCGCCTTTAAGGAACCACAACAGTTCAATCACGATAGAGCGGAAATGAACTTTCTTGGTGGTCAGTAAAGGGAAACCTTGAGAAAGATCGAAGCGCATTTGATGACCAAATACAGAACGTGTTCCCGTACCCGTACGGTCGCCCTTGTCGCCGCCGTTGTCGAGAATGTGTTGTAAAAGGTCTAAATACTGGCGCATGTCTCTCTCATAATTTGCTAAATTTCTTGTGGCACATATTAGCTTGTTTTGCGTGTGGAAGGAACTGCGATGGGTACTTGAATATGGTCAGGTTTAAAAAATCAAAAGCATACGGTGTTTATTGGGTGATGACCAAATTTTGCAGGCAACAAGCGCTGAGTTGTCTGGGCTGAAGACGCCTATTAATAACAATTACATCAAGCGTTAACGAGACAATATGTCTGTTAAATCAAGCATGAGCTTAGAAAATGAAGCTCTATTTTTTACATATTGAGAGATGCTTCTTTCGCAGTGTTGAAAAAAGTACAGATAAGTTTGATTAAAAAATAAACGTGATTTTTCTCATTATGAAGAGGTGATATTGAACAGCTATTTTTGATTAAGAGTTTGATATCAAAAATAAATCTATTTGAATTAAAAATAGACGGTCGTATTTAAATGTGAAGATTTGTTTAAGAAATCTTACATTTTTTACATGAAAAAACATGATTTACGCGGTACTATCACCCTCGTTAAAATTTTTGAATGCCTAAATATAGGCGGGAGTGTGGGTTAAAGAATGGCTTATGATCACAATGTAAACTTGAGTGAAGTGCATGCTCCAGTTCAGGCAAATATCATAATTCGTTCTCAGGCGAGTAAAAATACGGGCAAGTCCAATACCACTCAAAAAGCAGCGACTAAAAATGTGGTATCCCGAAATGGTCAGCGTATCGATATCGATCGTTTGACTGGATTTTTACAAGGCATTACCCGCCAAAGCAGTACTCAGAAATGTGCCCGCAGTGTTCGTCTAGCACTTGAGTCCGCAGGGGCACGTTTTAACGGTCACCCCGTTGCCGCAGCAGACTGGGGCAGCACATTACAAAAAATTGGTTATCAAAAAATTAATTTAGCGTTTGATCGACCAAAGAAAGGCGATATTTATATTATCGACCGCAATCAAAGTAGCCGTTATGGTCATATCGCAGCATATTCAGGTAAGGATTGGGTGTCTGATTATCGTCAAGCGGGTTATGCGGTCTATCGAACTCCAAATGTGAAATATAGCTATTATCGCTTAGCGGATTAACAGCCCGTGGCTGAATAAAAGGTTAGTCTTCAAACCTTTTTGCACGCTGACTGTAGATCGAGACGATAAATAATCCAATTGCAGTAAAGCCCACACATTGCAGCGCTAAAATCCAGCGTTGCTCATTGGGTAGAAAATAAATTAAGCACATTAAACATAAAATGGGCAAACCAGCCAAACCGCATTTTAATGACGGAGACAGTGTTTTTAGTTTGTCTTGTCTGAGCTTATAAAGCAGATCAATCATCATACCAATGGCTAAACTGAAGCCCGCAAAGCGGGGATCTAGTTGTTTTTGTTCAACGCATAGAAAAATAAGCACACAGGTACTGATACAAATGATGAGCTTGATTTGTCGGTTACAGCGCTCAGAGTACCAAAACGTCAGCATTTAAACTTTACCTTTGGGCGAAGTTTTCTCGTTTTTATTCAGTAGAGAAATCGGGGAGAGCAGGCAGATCGCCAAAGCCATAAAGCCAATGCCTTGAGCACCCGGAATCAGAATTTCACCCCTATTCATGTTGATAAAAACCAATGCCAACAGCAGTGCAATCGGTATCCACGTTAATAAACGATAGAGCAAACCTGTTGGGTTTTTTGCTGCAAAATGAATCTTGCAATAACGACAAATCAGGAAAATGACGCCTGTACCCATGAACATTAGAATGGCTTGAAGTGTTAGGGGTTTCATCCAATACAGAACACCGGTCAGTACGGCCATCGCAATAAAAAACAAGATTTTTTTAAGTACAGAAACGCTGGGATTAAACCAAAATTCAAGCATGGATCGATAGTTTAAAAATAAGCTGAATAAACTTTAGCACAGATCAGTTGTCTAATTCAGTCACTTCATGTGCAGTAAATGCGTATGAAGGAATAAATTTCAGCGCATAAAAAAGCGAGGCTTGGACCTCGCTTGCTTAAAGATATTTAGAAAATATTAATGATTCTTTTGTGGGCCCCAGTCATAGATTTTTTTCTGGTAGGCATACCACATCATCCATAGTCCAATCAGAATCATCGGAACTGTCAGGAACTGACCTTTACTCATCCATCCAATGAACAGTTGACCATTGTCCGGCTCACGGAAGAATTCAACGGTGAAGCGTGCGATACCATATCCGATGAGGAACAAAGCTGAAACGGCATAGCGTGGGCGAGGTTTTGAACTAAACCACCACAGCACAATAAACAGAATTAAACCTTCACAGAGTGCTTGATAGAGTTGCGACGGATGGCGCACCAACTGAAGTGGATCGGTCGGGAAGATCATGCCGAAAGCAAAATTTGGGTCAGTCACTGCACGACCATATAGCTCGCCACCAATAAAGTTCCCAATACGACCAAACATTAAGCCTGTTGGAACGCAGGGTGCAATAAAGTCGAGGGTCTGGAACCAAGTCATTTTATATTTCTTGCACCACAGTAACATGGCAATCATGACCCCAAGGAAACCGCCATGGAAGCTCATGCCGCCTGTCCAAACTTGGAATAGCCACAATGGGTTGGCAAGGAACTGATCGAAACCATAAAAGAAGACATAGCCAAAGCGTCCACCAATCACGACACCCAATGCACCGTAGAAAATCAGGTCTGAGACCATTTCTGCGTTCCAGCCGTCACGTTGTTTTGCACGGTAGGTTGCCAAGCCCCATGCAAATAAAAAGGCCAATAAATACATCAGACCATACCAGTGAACTTGTAGTGGCCCCAGTGATATCGCCACAGGGTCGATATTTGGATATGTCAGCATTGCTGTTCCTTGTCATTATGTTTTGCACAGATTTTAGCTGAATGTGCTGAAAAATGTTGTACATTCAATGTGTAAAGATATTGAGAGTTGAATATGTGCATTGTGGCTTTTGCTTGGCAGGTCTTGGATGACATGCCACTCTGCCTGATTTCGAATCGTGATGAGTTTTATCATCGACCGACGGCAGGCCTAAAGCAATGGGTAGATAGTCCGATTATTGCAGGGCAGGACTTACAGTCTGGTGGAACATGGATGGGGATAACCGCTCAAGGGCGTTGGGCGATTGTGACCAATTTTCGTGATGGTCGTGATCAGACTGCATATCCCACTTCACGTGGCGCTTTGATTCAGCAATTTTTAGAATCTGAGCAAACGCCCATTCGGTTTGCGCAAGCACTGGAACAAATCCAATGTAATTATGCTGGCTTTAATTTATTCGTTGGCGATGCCACTCAAGCCGTTTATATGAGTAATCGCGGTGAAGCGCCACAAGTCTTAGCCAAAGGGGTGTATGTCACATCCAATGGTTTAATGACTGAACATTGGGAAAAGACCCGACATTTACGCAAACGTTTCACGCAAGAATTTTTACCGATGCTACAAAGCCAGCAACCACAGGCGGATATAGACGCTGCTGCGTGGGATATTTTGGAAGATGAACGTAAAATCATTCCATCATTGTTACCCAATACTGGGATTCAGGCGGAAATGGAACATTTGCTGTCTTCAACCTTTATTCAAAGTCCGGTGTATGGCACCCGCTGTTCAAATTTATTGTGTATGCGGGATTCACAGTGGCATTGGCAGGAAAAACAGCAGCAGGGTGAGCAACAAGGACAGATCACCCAGATAGAAGTGCATTTAAAGCCATAAAAAAAAGCCGACGATTCGTCGGCTTATTTTTTAGAGGTGTCTTATGCGGTTTTTTGCGTTGGCTGAGCTTGTTCTACCGCTTCGCCAGCAATCACCCCACCATCTTTACGGGTGATGACTACGGTCGCTGAGCGAGGACGTGAAGTCGCTGCTGCATTGGTTTGTGATGCAGGCCAGTGGCTGGTCGGTTCAGAATAGGATGCTGAATCTTCACCGGGATGTTGCACATTGATAAAAATCGCTTTGTAGTCAGGTGTCATCGTCACACCTGTGATTTCACATTCTTTAGGTCCAGTCAGGAAGCGACGTAAGTTTTCATCATTCAGTTTTGCACCCACAATGGTTTCTTGACCCGATGATGTCGTGGCTTTTGTACCATCACCGACTTGACCCGGAAGCGCAGCAAGCATCATACAGTTGGTGGTATCAGTATAAGCACCGTCATCGGTTTGAATCCATAACACACCACGTGGGTCGAACCACATCCCATCGGGTGAAGACAAGTCATTGTTGTCATTTAGACCAGATAAGTTAATGTTGCTCGCCATTTTTGCTTCAGCACCAAACAGGTAAATATCCCAAGTAAAGCTGAGTGCTGTGGTTGTATCACCATCTTCACGGAAACGGATAATATGACCGTTGACGTTGCCTTTACCACCTTCAGGGTCGGTGTAGTTACGTGGGTTGGCTGCATCAAGTGAATGCGTCGTACCACGGTTCGAGTTATTGGTGAGGGTCACATAGACTTCACCATTGTCTGGATGCACAGCGACCCATTCAGGACGGTCCATTTTGGTAGCACCGACAGCATCTGCGGCAAGACGTGCGAAGGTCAGCACATCTGCTTGTGAGCTAAAAGGATACACGCTGTTGCTTTGGTTTAAACCATTGACGTTATAGCTCAATTCAATCCATTGACCTTTGCCGTCGTTGTTAAATTTGGCAACGTATAACTTACCGTTGTTCATGTATTTGTCGCCCGCGGCATAGCCACCGTTGACATCTTTTTTATTCCATTTTTGGTCGGATACAAATTTATAGATGTATTCACCGCGCGAGTCATCGCCCATGTAAAACGCAAGGTTGTCATCTTCACGCAAGCGACTTGCACGGCAGTCTTCATGTGCAAAGCGACCCAGTGCAGTACGTTTTACTGGGTTTTCACGGCGGTCAAATGGATCGATTTCGACAATCCAACCAAAGGTGTTTGGACCATTACGATAATCTTCTGCTGCCTGAGTACCGGTAACATTCGCCGACCAACGGTCATATAAATCTTGAGACTCATTACTTCCAATCGCTGTTTCCCAACCATAGCGCGAGTTCGCACCCGCTTTTAGGCCATAACGGTTGAGTGCCACAATTTCAGCAGGACTACGTTTGGCATCATCGTCTTTTGCACGAGCGAAGTAACCAATGAAGTTTTCTTCTGTTGTCAGGTAAGTGCCCCAAGGGGTATAGCCATTACCGCAGTTGTTGTGTGTACCACGGGTTTGTTGACCATTGGCTGAAAACTTTGTACTGACTAAGCTTGAGCCTGCAACAGGGCCTTTAAAGTCCATTACGGTCGATGCGGTAATACGACGGTTAAATGGAGAGTTTTGTACCAGTTTAACGGCTTGAGTCTTGCTGTCTTTTTCAATTTGAATCACAGAAACACCGTGTGCATTGACTTCACGGATAACTTCATCTTCAGGGCGACGACCTTCCACTTTGGTTGGGCCTTGCGGGTGCAAGAAGGTCGGGTTGATGTATTCATGATTCATTACCAACAAACCTTGGTCAGACTGCTTGGCATCATAACGTCCAGAGGTGGTATTTAAACCAAAGAAGCTCATACCGTCATGGCAGTCACCAGAGCGGAATTAGAAGCTCGGGCCAGAAGGAACATTGTTATCATCCCACGCTGGGTATGCAGGGTTAATCGAGTCACCCATCGCATATAGCACATGCGCTTGATAGCCTTCAGGAACAGTCACAATATCGTCTAAATTTTTTTTCACCGGTGTGAAATTGAACTTGGTCGGTTTTTGATTTGGATCGGTTACAGGTGGTTTGGTATTGCTATTTGAATCTGAGTCATTGTCATCATTACACCCCGTTAATGAAGATGCCAATGCAAGTGCGACTGCACCACTCGCAGTCTTGGTAATCAAGCTACGACGGCTGATGCGCTGTTCTAAAATGTCACGAAAATGAAGGTTATCCGAAGTGTTGTTATCAAGTTCTTGATCTTCGTTATATGGCATGTTTGTCATGAATTTAAATCCTGGCAAAGGTGTGCTGGGTAAAAGTTGATCACATAAAACTATCGATAAAATATGACAATGCTTTGAAGCTAATGTTGCAAACTGATGAAATAGGCTTTTAGATTTCGCTGCATGAAAATTGCAAAACATTAAGATGGGCGCATAAAAAAAGAGGCTATCTCAGCCTCTTAGGTGTAAAACTCACCAAAATTGTCGAAACATATGTCTATTTAAGTTGCAGATGCACGTCGTTTTTCAATCAGCTTGCCAAAGAACAAACCCAGCTCAAAGAGCATCCACATGGGAATGGCCAGCATGATCATCGAAAGCGCATCGGGTGGAGTGGCAAACATGGCGACAAAAAAACAGCCGACGATAATAAAACGACGCTTCTCCACCAAGGTTTGAGTAGACACCACCCCGATCAAAATCAAAATTAACGTGATGATAGGAATTTCAAAGGTCAGTCCAAACACCAAAAATAGCTTTAAGCAGAAACTTAAATAACTATTGATGTCAGTCATAGGGGCGACTGTTTCAGGGGAAACACTCATAAAAAAATGTAGGATGGACGGCAGGGCAACCCAATAGGCAAAGGCAATACCGGCATAGAAGAGGACGATACTGCCGAATAATAAGGGCATCGCCAAATGCCGCTCTTTGTCATACAGTGCAGGTTTGATGAAGGCCCAAAGTTGATAAATCACGAAAGGCATCGCGAGCATAAGCGCGACAAAGAAATTCAACTTGAACGGCGCCATAAAGGTGGCGGTCACATCCGTTGCGATCATGGATGAGGTCATCGGCAACTGCGCACGCAGAGGCTCTGACATCAATTGATAGCTTTGATTGGCAAAGGGCAATAAACAAAAGAACAGAATCAAAATGAGCCCTGTAATTTTGATCAAATGCCGACGCAAAATCACCAAATGTTTGGTGATCGGCATTTCTTCCAAATCAGGCACAGTGTTCTGTGAATTATTCAGTGAAAGATCTGTCATACGGCCACCTGATATTCTGCTAATGCTTCGGTCGAGCTTAATGCAGCAGATTGATCTGTTTTAATTTCGTGCTTTATTTTCATTTGGGGTGTAACCATGGCAAAGATCGTGCTCTGACCACGTTCGATGTATTGATAACGTGGGGATAAATTTTTATTGTCAGGTAGGACTGCTTCTTGTTGTTTTTGCGCAGTCTGTTCTATGGGATGTTGCGTTTGTTGCAATTCATTCATCTGCGCCTGCATACGCGCTTCGAGCTGTTGAATACGTTGCATTTCTTTTTGCATTTCTTCACGAAGTTCGGACATGCGAAGTTCACGGTCAATATCTGTTTGCACGTTACTGATCAGTCGTTTAACTTTCCCGTACCATTTGCCTGCAAAGCGGATACCTTCAGGCAGTTTTTCCGGGCCGAGTACGATCAGCGCAATAATGCTGAACACCAGTAATTCGCTAATACCAATATTAAGCATTATGACAACTCCTTAGCTTTGAACTGAGGAATTGGTTTTATTTTGAGCTTCATGCTCTAGCGTGCGGGGCTCATTAAGCTGTGTATTTGCTGCGTCTTCATCACGCATCGATTTTTTGAAATCTTTGACCGCGCCGCCGACATCTTTGCCCAAGTTTTTTAGCTTAGAGGTACCAAAGAGTAAAATCACCACAATTGCAAAAATCAGTACATGCCAAATCGATAGTCCAGCCATCTTGTTATCCTCTTGTTGGTCTGCACAACATTTCAGCAGTTGTAGATGACAGTGAAGTGACCAAGATGTTGCAGTTTAAAGACAGCCGCGAAGCTTATGTTCAGTGTTACTATGCATGGATTGAGCAGTGAGGGTGGTGTAGTGGCGTTTCTTCTTCCGATATTGGGTTTTTTAAGTGGCCTCGGATTGGCATCATTATCAGGAACATCATCGCTCAAATCGATTTTCTCTAGCTTACTTGCACGCTGTTTTATTCCAGCCGTGATCATCTACAACATGGTGTTCTATCAAGCAGGCAGTTTAGCGCTCATGCTCTTTAGCTTTAGTGTTGCCGTGCTGATGTTTTATTTATTTCGCTGGCTGTTAAAAGATAGTTTACGTGCCTTGTGTGTCAGTTATTTGAACTTGGCTTGGCTGGGTTTTCCTTTTGCATTAGCACTGTTCGGTCCTGAAATTAGTGCAGCGATGGTGGCTCTGTATGTCGGTGGCTCTATCTTTGGCAATATGTGGGCCGTGACAGCCGTCAGTTCAGCCCAACTCCCATGGTCGAGCGTGATTCAAAAAGTGGCGATGTCACCGCCTGTATTTGCCTTGATGATTGCAGGTGTCTGTCGAATAGTTGGACTGCAGCATTTAGAAGAACATCAGATCTTAGATTGGCTGTATCAGGCTGCAAAAATTGGAATGAGTTTCACAGGGATGTGCGTCTTAGGCATGTGGCTGCGCCAAACTAAGGTACAGTGGCGTGATCTGATGAACAGTAGTCGTATTTATGCGATGAAACTCACCGTTGGCGCGGTGATCTGTAGTTTGAGTTATGCCTTTCTTCCGATTCCCCAGATCGAGAAATATATTGGGGTGATGTTTATGCTGTTCTGCTTACCCCCTGCCGCCAATATTGTGGCTTTAGAAACGCATTATCAAGGAACAGGCACTTCGGCACGTTATATTGCTTCAGGCACGATTATGAGCTGCATCGTCGTCAGTATATATGGGTTAATTTTGCATCTTTTTTCGCTTTAAAATGAAAAGTGAATTATAGATGCCGGCAAAGGGTGACTACTTGAGCTGTTTGCGAATCTGCCAATCACGCACGAGGGCATATATCATCGCGATACCTATCAGGCCTGGAAATCCAACCTGACCTTGCGACAGATTAAGCATGATCGACAGTACGATCAACACTGCAAAAATAGCGTAAGTGGTACGAAAGCCTGAGGTGAGCGGGTAGGTCAGTTGCGCATGGCAATGAGGGCAACTTATTTTTTGAAAACCAAGAAAAGAGCGTGTCGGGATTTCAGTTGAAGTGTGATGACATGCGTTGCATATGATCTGTATCGGTTGAAGTGCCATAATTATTCTATTTTTATTCAGGGATTGGAGTTAATCTTTGGCATTAAGATTAACTCCAATGCAAATTATTTCAAACTTGCTTTAAATAATTTCATCGCCTGACCACGATGGCTGATTTTATTTTTTTCTTCTTTTGATAATTCAGCACTAGAAACGTTTAGTTCAGGCAGCCAAAACAGTGGGTCATAGCCAAAGCCATTTTCACCGCGTGCTGCTTCCATCACTTCACCGCGCCAAATCCCTTGGAAAATTTGTGGGAGTGGGTCTTCTGCATGTTGGACCAAAGCCAAGACACATACAAACATCCCTTCGATGGCTTCACTCTCTTTACGGAGTGGTTTGAGGTCAGCAAGCAACTTGGCATTGTTAGCGGCATCATTGCCATGTTCACCTGCATAGCGCGCAGAGTAAATCCCCGGTGCGCCACCAAGCACAGGTACGCAAATGCCAGAATCATCTGCAATGGCTGGCTTGCCTGAAATTTTCGACGCATGACGCGCTTTGATAATGGCATTTTCAACAAAGCTTAGACCGTCTTCGATGGCATCTTCAATGTTTAATTGACCTTGAGGAATCACTTCAACAGGCAAATTCAGTTCCGCAAACATTTTTTCAAATTCTGCAATTTTACCTTTGTTATTACTTGCAAGCACCAAAGTGCCTTGAGATAACCAATCAGTTGAAGCCATGTGAATATTCACCATAAAACAAGATTTGAGGCTATTTTAACAAGATGCTGTGGTTGACAGGCAATAAAAAAGCACCCGAAGGTGCTTTTTAAGATTCAAAAACTTATTGTGCTTGAATCCATTTGTCTGCACGGTCACGTGCTTGACGAATTTGGTCTTGGCTTAAGTTGGCTGCCAATGCCGTTTTCTTACCTTCAGACAAGCTAATCACTTTGTTGTCGAGCATGCCATCACGGGTAGAAAGCTCATACCATTGGTATGCACCCATGTAGTTTTTCTTTTGCTCTTCCATCATGGCTAAGTTAAAGCTTGCGCGGTTATCACCACGGCTGGCTGCTTTTTCGAAATATTGACGAGCAAGCGCTTCATCTTTTTTAGTCCCAATGCCATCAGCGAGCATACGACCTACATTAAGCTGTGCTGCAGATAAACCTTGATCAGCAGCAGCCTTATACCATGCAAAAGCTTGACGTTCATCTTTGGCAACGTCTTTACCTTGTTGATATTTAGTGCCTAAGTAAAACTGAGCACCGGGCTGACCTGCTTTAGCAGCTTTACTTAAGCTGTGAATATCCATAATTGAATATTGAGCAGCTTGGCTAGAAACTGAAGATGATGGAGCAACATAATCCGCATGGGCTTGTATGCTAAAAAGTCCAATCAGTAGCGTCGTGCTTAATAATAATTTTTTCATAGAGCGCTCACTCGATAAATTGCGACTTCACCAAATAGATTTGGGAGACGTTTACTGAGTAAACTGTCTTGTTGATCCCCATTCACGGCAAGTCGGTTAATAATCCGGATGTTATTTTCAGCACACAGCGCTTCAAAATCACGGAAAGTACATAAATGAATATTGGGCGTGTTATACCACATATAGGGTAACGCGTCTGAAACGGGCATCATTCCTTTTAATGCAAGGAAAGAACGAGTCTTCCAATGTGCAAAGTTTGGAAAGGTAATAATAGCCTGTTTCCCCACACGCACCATGTCTCTTAAGAGAACGTCTGGCGCATCTACAGCTTGCAAGGCTTGTGCCATAACCACATAGTCAAAAGACTGGTCGGCAAAGCGACTTAAACCTAAGTTCAAGTCCTGTTGGATGATATTTAACCCGCGACTGACTGCAATTGCAATCTTTTCTTGATCAATTTCTAAGCCATATGCACGAATATTGTGCTTTTTGCTCATATGTGCAAGCAGTTCACCGTCACCACACCCTAAATCGAGTACGCTTGAATCTGGTTTAATCCAACGTTCAGCCAGTTGATGATCAATACGCATTAGTTGGTCTCCTTCGGTGTTTCTTGCAGGTGTTTTACACCGCCTAGGAATGCACGTAAGCTTTTCACATATAACGGAATCGGGAACAAGAAAGAGTCATGGCCTTGTTCAGCATCAATATCCACATAGCTCACAGGCTTATGATTGCTAATTAATGCATCTACAATTTCTTGCGAACGAGCAGGGGCAAAACGCCAGTCCGTTGTAAATGAAACAACTAAAAATTGACACTTGGTTTTAGACATCGCGGTTTTTAATGATTGCTCATATTCACGTGATGGATCGAAATAATCTAAAGCCTTGGTCATGATCAAATAGGTATTGGCATCAAAGTTACGGCTAAATTGCTCACCTTGATAACGCAAATAACTTTCGACTTGGAATTCGACGTCAAAGCCATACATAAATTTACCTGACTTTAAGTCACGGCCAAATTTTTGTTTCATGGCTTCTTCAGAGAGGTAAGTGATATGACCCACCATACGGGCCAAGATCAAACCTCGCTTAGGATAACTATCATTTTCTAAATAGCGACCATCATGGAAATCAGGGTCAGACAAAATCGACTGACGCGCCACTTCGTTAAAGGCAATGTTTTGCGCAGACAGTTTTGGTGTACTGGCAATAATCACGCACTTTTGTAAACGATCTGGATAGTCCACAGACCATTGTAGAGCTTGCATACCGCCTAAAGAGCCGCCAATCACCGCATACCACTGCTGAATTTCTAAACGATCAGACAACATGGCTTGGGTTTTGACCCAGTCACGGACAGTCACTAATGGGAAATCAGGACCATAAGGGCGATTGTCATTTTCAGGATTTGGAGAGGTCGGTCCAGTAGAACCGCTACAGCCGCCAATATTATTTAATGCTACGACAAAGAATTTTGACGTATCAATGGCTTTGCCTGGTCCAATACATGCGTCCCACCAACCCGGTTTACGGTCATCTTCATGATGATAACCTGCTGCATGGTGATGGCCTGACAGAGCATGACAAATCAAAATTGCATTAGATTTGTCTGCATTCAGTTCGCCATAAGTTTCAACCATGAGCTCAAAACGTGGGAGTATGCGATCGCATTCGAGCTCTAACGGCTCTTCAAAAATAAACTTTTGTGGGGTAACTAAGCCCACTGAGTCAGCTGGAAAAGACACAGGAATAATTCGCCTTAAATCTTTAGTATGAATAATAAAAGGATACCACTTGAGGGTATCCTTCTAAAGTCATTTTATTGCTATTTAATATTTATAGCATTGAATTAGACTGCAGCAGCAATCACTTGTTCAGTACTTAAAACACCTTGTTCAATTAAACGGTTAGTGCTGGCAATAATCGCTTCGATGGATGCAGTCACGATGTTGTCATGTACACCTGCGCCGAATGCAGACTTACCTGTACCTTTCACTTGAAGTTCAATTAAAGCTAATGCTTTGGCATGCGCACCAGAACTGATACTACGTTCTTCATAGTTCAAGACATCAATCGGCAACTGCAATGCATTTAAGATAGCAGAAATTGGGCCGTTGCCTTCACCACGTAATTGCTGGATCTCACCGTTCACTTCGATATCGAGTTCAATGACTTGCTTGCCATTTTCATCATGTAAGCGGTAGTTTTTCGCCGCATAATGTGTATCTTTGGCCGCCACATAGGTGTCTTTAAATAATGACCAGATCGCTTGTGCAGAAATCTCGGTGCCGTCTTCATCTGTTTTTTGCTGTACGATTTGCGAGAACTCAATTTGAATACGACGAGGCAACACCACGTTGTAATTTGATTCTAACAAGTACGCAATACCGCCTTTACCAGACTGTGAGTTGACGCGAATCACGGCATCATAGTCGCGGCCCAAGTCTTTCGGGTCGATTGGCAAATAAGGCATATCCCACATTTCTTCGTTCTTTTGGAACTCGAAACCTTTTTTAATGGCATCTTGGTGTGAACCAGAGAACGCGGTGAAGACCAAATCACCAGCATACGGATGACGAGGGTGTACCGGCAAGCCTGTGCATTCTTCAATGATTGAAATGATTTCGTTAATGTTTGAGAAATCTAAGTTTGGCGCAACACCTTGGGTATACATGTTCAATGCAATCGCTGCAACGTCCACGTTACCTGTACGTTCACCATTACCAAACACACAACCTTCGACACGGTCAGCACCAGCCATAATCGCCAACTCAGAAGCGGCGATACCACAGCCACGGTCGTTATGACAGTGCACAGAAATAATCACACCGTCACGGCGTTGAATGTTGCGGTGCATCCATTCCACTTGGTCGGCATAGACGTTCGGACCTGAAACTTCAACCGTTGCAGGCAAGTTTAAAATAACTTTGTTCTCTGGAGATGCTTCCCAAATTTCAGTGACAGCATCACAGACATCTTTAGCGACTTCTAATTCTGTTGCAGTAAAACACTCTGGACTGTATTGGAATACAAATTCAGTTTCAGGCTGTTTTGCAGCGTATTCTTTGACTTTCGTTGCAGCGTTAATCGCTAATTGTTTTGCACCAGCAACGTCAACATTCAACACTTTATTGCGGAAGGTTGGAGAATTTGAGTTGTAGATATGCACGATGGCACGTTTTGCACCTTGTAATGATTCAAATGTACGTTGAATCAAATGATCACGTGCTTGAACCAAAACTTCGATGTACACATCATCGGGAATATGACCGCCTTCGATCAACAAACGCGTGAAATCAAAGTCGATTTGTGATGCAGAAGGGAAGCCGATTTCAATGTGTTTGAAACCAATTTTCACAAGCATTTGGAACATTTTGAACTTTTGTTCAATGTTCATTGGCTCGAAGATCGCTTGGTTACCGTCACGAAGGTCGGTACTCATCCAGATCGGCGCTTTATTGATTTCGTTATTTGGCCATTGACGGTCTGGTAAGTCTACACGTTGGTACATGCGACGGTATTTTTTGCTTGGATCTGCCAACATCATGTGAAAACTCCTTATAGCACCGTGGATAAATGTCGTGGATAAACGGCAAGGTACTACTTATATAGATTGTGTCTATTCTAGCAATTTACAAGTTTAATATCGGAGTCTTTAGTCGAAAGTCGAAATAAATCTGTAAAGATTCACATGACTTAGCTTTACCGTAAGCTCGTAAATGTATAACTAAATATTAGTCCATATATTCCGGAAATAATTTCCTATTTTTGCGTCAAGATGCCATTGCTGGAAAATATTTTTCTATAAAATTAGCTTTTTTGAAAAATATAATCTTTATTGATCTCATCGACGGTGGCTGTTCCCATCAATGCCATCGTAATCTCAAATTCTTCTTTCAGTATTTTGAGTACATGGGCAACGCCTAAAGCCCCCGCAGTCGCTAAACCATAAATGCAAGGACGTCCAACTAATACGGCAGATGCACCCAAGGCTATCGCTTTAAACACATCTGAACCTCGACGAATACCACCATCATATAAAACTGGAAAATCCGTAGGCACAACTTTTTTAATCAGTTCTAAAGCGGTGAGAGGGGAAATGCAACTATCCAGTACGCGCCCTCCATGATTCGACACAATAATGCCTTGCACACCGTGTTGCAGGGCAAGTTCAGCATCATGTGGATTGACAATGCCTTTTAAAATAATCGGTAATGAGGTGTTTTGACTGAGCCAAAGGATATCCGCCCATGTTGGTGCGATTTTCATCAGACCGTTAAATACGGGATGGTCGCCATCATTGAGCTCAGGCAATGGGATATGTGCAGGCGTATGCGGATGTTGCATGCCTTCTGGTAAATGAAAAAACGCACGACGTTCACGATCGCGGATGCCAGTATGCGGTGAATCCACCGTAATCACTAATGCCGTATAATTATGCGCTTCAGCCATTTTCACTAAAGCTAGAGATTTTTCCCGATCCCCTTGCCAATACAGCTGAAACCATTTGCGTGGATTGTCCTGCTTTAACTTACGCATATTTGTATTGGTAAACGTACTGAGGATCATATTGCTGCCAAGGACTTCGGCAGCGAGGGCTGTTGCAGCTTCAGCATCAGGATGAAATTGTTGTTGATGACCAATGGGCGCTACAAAAATCGGATGCGGGAAACGTTGCCCTAAAATTTCGATTTGAGTATGACCTTGGGTCAGATCTTTCAGCATACGTGGTAGCAGTTGTATCTGTTCAAACTGAGATAAATTGTCACGGACACTGTGTTCATCCATCGAGCCGCCTTGCAAGTACTGCCACACCATGTTGGAAAGGTGTTTTTCAGCCTCGACTTCATAATCTGCAATGGTTTGCAAATGAGCTGGAATCTGAGTCAGTGGCGCTAAAATGTTGTGATCAGTCATTGGTAGTTTGTCCATGTCTATTGACCTTAAGCTTTAAATTTCGGCCCATTTGCGGATAAGGTTGTGATACAGACTAGTCAACTTGACGACTTCACTATGTGCATCACCCAATTGCATACGCAAATTTTGAATGCTTTGATCGAGATTAAATAACATGTGACGCTCAGCATCTTCACGGATCATACTTTGCAACCAAAAAAATGACGCAATACGACAGCCTGCAGTCACGGGAGTAACTTCATGCACACTGGTAGATGGATACAAAATCAAATCTCCGGCAGGCAATTTCACTTCGTGGTAGCCATAGGTGTCTTCTACCACAAGTTCACCGCCTTCATATTCTTCGGGTTCACTTAGAAAAATCGTGCAGGACAAATCGGTACGAATTTTTTGATTGCTGTCAGGCATCCAGCGAATGGCATTGTCGACATGGAAACCAAACGTTTCACCATTTTCATAGCGATTAAAATAGGGCGGCAAAATATTGAGGGGTAGGGCTGCCGATGTAAAAAGCGCGTGTTGTGACAATTCATGCAGAATAATGTCACCTAAATGCTGTGTTAATGGATGGTCTATATCTAGCTGTTGGTTATTTTTAACATTTTTAGACAGTGAGCCCGTAGTTTTTTGACCATTAATCCATTCTACTTTTTGCATTTCTGTGCGGAAGTAGTTGACCTGTTCTTTACTCAATACATTTGGAATATGGTGAATCACGGTCTGACCTTTTGAAATGTAATGTTTGTGTTTCGATCATATACAAAAATAGCCTCGAAGCGAGGCTATTTGAGTCAATACCATAAATTATTTATGGTATTTATTTCTTCTTAGTATTTGAAGTTTATAGACAGAACTGCGCTGCGACCTTCTGCTTCAGTGGCATAGTGAGATGCGTAGGCTTTAGTGAAATAACGTTTGTCAGAAAGGTTATTTACATTCAACTGTAAATCCACATTTTTGTTAACGGTAAAACGCGCCATAGCATCGTAGCGTACATAAGATGGAGCCCATTTGATGTTTGCAACATCACCATAAACTTTGTCTGAATATACTGCACCACCACCCAAAGTTAATTGCGGCAATATCTTATAGGTAGTCCATAATGTTGCTGCTTGTTTAGGTACATTAGGCATTTGGTTGCCATTATAAATGGCATTATCTGTACAAGTTGCTGTTGAACCTGAACCACGGCATGATTTACCATTTTTTGTTAATTCACTATTAAGATAAGTATAACCTGCCGAAATATCCCATTTATCGGTAATTTGACCATTTAATCCTAATTCAACACCATCAACTTTACTTTCACCTACATTCGCATAAGTTGTTGGGTCAAGTTGTACACGAGTATTTTGTTTTTCAGTACGGAAGATCGCTGCTGTTAAATTCAAACGATCATTTAACAGATCCCACTTAGTACCCAACTCGTAAGTTTGTGCTTCTTCAGGATCGATCATTTGGTTATTAGCATTTATGGTTTCGCTGTTATCTCCCCAACCAGCATTTAAGCCAACAGGACTGGCAGAGGTAGCATAACTTGCATAAATTGAACCATTTTCAACAGGTTTAAAGGTTATACCTGATTGATATGTAAAGAAGTCTGAATCATTGTTAGCTGTATATGCAGCAGCTGAAGATGTAGCACGAAAGTTTTGTTCAGCTTCAAACTTGTCCCAGCGCACACCAAGATCAAGTAACCATTGTGGTGTGATTTCAATACTATCTAATAAATATACAGAAGTGCTTTCAACCGTGGCATCAAAGTCTTGGCGGGCTTCTAGACGATCTAAAAATGGTTTTTGAGTTGGATTGTTTAGAGAAGTACACCAATTGCTTGAAAGGTCTTTACAGTCGCTGTAAAACCCCGTTGAGGAAACTTTGCCATCTTTACTGTTAATGATGTTATAACCACCTTTGTCAGTTTCTTGCTTGCTATATTCAGCACCGACATTAAAACTGTGATTAATGGCACCTGTAGCGAATTTACCTGTCAATGCTAATTGATTTGTAAAGGTATCGCTATCTGTGATGGCAGAGTTTTGACGATGCCATACTTTGCCATTGGCTACATTGCCTTTGGAGTCATCAGGGTTTGTCCAAACATAATCATTTTTAGATTTGCTGTACATTGCAGTGTTTGTGAGGGTTAAGTTGTCAGTTAAATCATGTTCTAACTTGATTGTTCCTGCTTGGTTTTCTTGTTTTTGGAAGTCACGATCTTTCCAACCATAATAAACGCCTTGTTTTACTTCCGCAGGTTTACCCTGTGGTTTACTTAAACCAGCATCCCAATATGGAACACCTGAATCTGGAGTGTCATCCGATTTTAAATAGTAATAACTTAAAGTTGCACGAGTAGGGGTGTCTAAGCCAAAAGTAATACTAGGGGCAATACCTGCACGTTTGTATTCAGCACCGTCAGCTTGACCTGCTTTCTCATTCATGTGTCCCATAACGGCAACACGTGCAGCAATCCCATTGCCAAAATCTTTGTTGCCATCAAGCGTCACACGTGCGTAAGCATCTGTACCGCCAGCAACAGTACCTTCTAAAAAGTCACCTTTTTTGGCCACTTTAGAAATCATGTTGATGCTACCGCCAACAGTACCTGCACCACCCATAGCAGAAGCAGAACCTTTGGTGACTTCAACTTGTTCTATGGCAAACATTTCACGGTTTTGTGAGGTTGAATTACGAATACCATCTAAATACATTGAGCTTTCAGAGCTGTAGCCACGGATAAATGGACGGTCGCCATTTGGGTTGCCGCCTTCACCAGCACCAAGGGTAATTCCAGGTACTGTACGTAAAGCATCACTTAAAGTTGTGACTTGCGTATCTTCAATCAGTTGCTTAGAAATCACTGATACTGATTTTGGTGTATCAAGAAGTGGAGCAACAAATTTAGCATTCGCAGATTTATCAACTTTTAAGCTTGGTGCTTTTTCAGCAGCAACTTCTTGGTTAATCGTTGGAAGTTGAGTAACTTGCTCTTGCGCGACTGCATTAACAGCAATAACAGAAAGTGAAGAAGCAATTGCTGAAGAAACAATTTTCTTACGTGTTTTAATGAAGGTCATTTCGAACCCGATTTGGAATAGTGAATTTGTATGCGAATAATAATGATTCTTATTTTTTCTTACATCTTTATGTAATTGTAAATCACGATAAATAATCATATTGTGATAGTCCTATTTAATGTAATGATATAACAAGTATTAATTAAGACTATGTTTTATTTAAATATTGATAAAATGTATTGTTTTTTTATGTTTAATTGAGATTATAAATATAGACATGATTGTGAATTAAATAAGAAGTAATCGTAAATTATTTATGCAAAAAAACCTGCCGAAGCAGGTTTTTTATTATGCGGTTATTTAGAATTTAAAGGTTGTACTTAATTGTACACGGCGGCCTTCCTGAGTATTGCTATAACGGTTGTAATAGCTATCTGCGACTTTCTCGTAATCGTTAAAGTTTTTATCAAATATATTGTACAGAGCAACACCTATATCCCAGTTTGGCGTTACATTAAAGTTTGAACCGACGTGTAATAATGCGTATTCCTTGTAGTCACCTAGGGCGTCATAAACCTGTTGATTCGCTACAGTTAGATTGTCATAGGTTGAGGTGAAACGTGCACGTTCACTTCGATACTCGCCACGCGCCCATAAATTCACAAAGTCAGCAGCTTGCCATTTAAGCGACGCATTGACCATGTGTTCTGGTGTGTCATTAAGTACAGGATTGCCTAAACTGCTATCTTTAATTTCAGTTTCAGTCCAAGTGTAGTTCAGTCCAAATTTCCAATTGTCGGCAAATGCCCAGTTTAAACCAGCTTCAATACCATAAACTTCAGCTTCTTCGGCATTCACAGGACGAGTCACATTCCATGAATCTGGTTTGCCACGGTTATAATCCATCACCCACGGCGTTCCCACCGACGCCATGAATGCTTCACAGTCCGCTTTAGACCAATTAATACCCGAAGTTGTTGTGTTATCAGTATTACAGCTAATTTCTTTATTGCCCGTCATAATTTTATCTTCAATTTGGCTAAAGAAAGCTGTTACGTTGAAGTCAAAATTATTATTGGTAGAAAAGTATGTACCAAACTCAAAGTTCTTGCTGGTTTCAGGTTTTAGATTTGGGTTGCCAAAAGTTGGTGTACGACCCTGACCACTGACATTGACCACACCATCAGTTAAACGTTCTAAACGTGGGGCTTTATAACCTTCACTATATCCGCCTTTGAAGGTCCAGTTTTCATTTGCATTCCATACCAAATATGCACGTGGTGTCCAAAAGTCACCAAACGTATCGTGGTCGTCATAACGAAGACCAAGTGTTAATGCAAGATTGTCGTTCAGCGACCAAGTATCTTCGGCGAATAGACCCAATTGCTCAAAAGAAACTTCTTTTTTTACACGCAAACCATCACTGATACTGGCTTCCCACCATTGACCGCCTAGAGTAATACGGTGGTCTTCAAAATGTTGAGTGGTAAATTTAGTATCAAAAATAGTATCTTCACTTTCTAACACACGAGGAGTGATGGCTGTTGACATTCCTTGTGCACGTGCAGGAATTAAACGTCCAACCGTTTCTGTTTGAGTATTGATAATACTTGACTCAAGTTTGCCAATAGCATTATTCCAAGTATGTGCGAGGATCATTTTCTCACGGTTATATTCTTGAGCATCACCATAACCACCGTTTGCGCCAAGCGTCCCTAATTGACCTTTGCTATTGTCATACCATTGTTCAGTTTTTTCATATTCAACTGAAATATCATGGTCGCTGTGCGGTGTCAGGGTTAAGCGAGCACCGATAGTTTCTAGATCTGATTTAGTTGGGCTATTTCCGCCACTAAGTTCAGCACCAGTATCATCGTCATCACTACGTATTAAATCTGATTGATCACGTTCCGCTTTACGTGCACGGATTTGTAAGCCCAATAAATCTTGAATGATTGGCCCTGTTAAAAATGCATCGACAGCGCGTTGGTTACCAAAGTCTGAGTGATTTGGCAGTACTGTCCCTTCTAACGTGACCGAACCAGTCCATTCAGGTGAAACTTTTTTGGTAATGATATTGACTACACCACCAATTGCATCAGAACCATATAAAGTAGAAGCTGGTCCGCGGATGACTTCGATGCGTTGGATAGCCGAAACAGGGGGGATAAAACTATTATTCGACTCACCAAATCCATTAGGGGCAATGTCACCTGTACTATTTTGTCGGCGGCCATCAATTAAAACCAAGGTATATTCGGCGTCCATACCACGAATACGAATATTTAATCCGCCGGTTTTCCCTGCTGTAGGGCTAATATCGACACCTTCTACATCACTTAATGCATCTGCAACGGATGTAATTCGTTTATTTTTTAAGTCTTCAGCCGTAATCACGGTAATTGAAGCAGGAGCATTCTTGATCTTTTGTTCAAAGCCCGCTGCAGAAACAACAATGGTTTCCATCTGTTGAGCTTGAGATTCAGTCGTTTCAGCATGTGCGAAACTCGTGGTGGTTACAATTGCCCCAAATAAAGCAGCGGAAAGTGGGTTGAGATTAAATTTACTCATAAAAGAATTCCAAATATGGACGAGATAAATATATGAAAATAAATTAAAAAAATATCATTAAGAATAATAGTGAGAAAGTTTCTCATTTTCAATAGTGAATTAAAAAATAATCAATATTTCTTCGAAAAAAGCTGAAAAATTCTAAAGATAAGAAGGGCATCCATGCTTGAATTTATAGTGTTATAATCCATTTTTGTATATCTTTAATTGTTGTCATATAATGTGGCACTTTTTTTTAAAACTGTTTTAACTAACAAATTATCGAGGAAGCCATGCAAGTAACTTCTGAAGCGGTTTCGGGCGTTGCCCGTCGTTTAAATGTATCTGTACCGACGAGCCGTATTAACGAGCAGTTTGAAGCTCGCTTGAAACGCACTGCCAAAACTGTGAAGATCAACGGCTTCCGTCCAGGTAAAGTACCTGTAAACGTTGTTCGTCGTGAATACGGTGCTGGTATCTATCAAGAAGTTGTAAACGACATCATTCGTGACACAGTATTCGAAGCGATCCAACAAGAAAAAATCAATGCTGTTGGTATGCCAAACATTGAAAAAACTGAAATGAAAGATGATGCTTTAGTTTATGAAGCAACTGTAGAAGTTTATCCAGAAGTTGAAGTTAAGTTCGAAGGTCTAGAAGTTGAACGTAAAACAACTTCAGTTGACGACAAAGACGTTGAGAAGATGATTGAAAATCTTCAAAAACAACGCGCTTCATGGGTTGAAACTAAAGGCATGGCTAAAAAAGACATGCAAGTAACTTTCGACTTTGAAGGTACTGTTGATGGCGAGAAGTTTGAAGGCGGCGCTGCTGAAGACTTTAAACTCGTTCTTGGTTCTGGTCGTATGATCCCTGGCTTCGAAGACGGTATCGTTGGTATGAAGAAAGGCGAAGAGAAAGTTATCGATGTAACTTTCCCTGAAGACTACCAAGCTGAAAACCTTGCTGGTAAAGCTGCTCAATTCAAAATCACTGTTAAGCTTGTTGAAAAACAAAAACTTCCAGAAGTTGATGCTGAATTCTTAAAAATCTTCGGTCTAACTGAAGAAGAAGGCGTTGAAAAACTGAAAGCTGACGTGCGTAAAAACATGGAACGTGAAGTGAAAAACGGTCTTCGTAACCAAGTGAAAGGTGCAACTTTTGATGCGCTTGTAGCTGCAAACGAAGTAGAACTTCCAGAAGCAATGGTTGCTCAAGAAATTGACCGTCAACGTCAACAAATGATCCAACAATTCACTCAACAGTTTGGTGCTCAAGGCGCTAAAGCGTTTGATTCAAGCATGCTTCCAGATGACCTATTCAAAGAGCAAGCTGAAAAATCAGTTAAACTTGGCGTATTAGTCAGCAAAGTATTAGCTGATGCTAAAATTGAAGTTGATGCTGCACGTGTTGATGCTTACATCGAAGACATGGCTTCTTCTTACGAAGATCCTAAAGAAGTAATTGAATACTTCAACAACGATAAACAGCAACGTGCTCAAATCGAAGCTGTTATTCTAGAAGACCAAGTTGTAGATCACATCTTAGCTTCTGCTAAAGTAACTGATACAACTGTGAGCTATGAAGACTTATTGAAAGAGCAACAAGCTCGTCAACAAGGCTAATTTCTAGCTTTCAAAAAAAGGCGCATTAAGCGCCTTTTTTTATCGAAATTTGCCCCCAAATAAGTTGTCCTGATTTCACAATGCTTATGAAAAAAATATCTGTTATTTAATTGGGAATCTTTTGCAATTTCGACAAATATCCCTCATATTGTGAATTATGGGTTGAGTCAGAAAAATTTAGGAATAAATAACGTATGTATGTTCCAACAATTGAAAACGCACTAGTACCAATGGTGGTAGAACAGTCATCTCGTGGCGAGCGTTCTTTTGATATTTATTCACGCCTTTTGCGTGAACGTGTGATTTTTTTAACCGGTGAAGTTGAAGACAACATGGCAAATTTGATTGTTGCCCAAATGTTGTTCTTAGAAGCAGAAAACCCAGATAAAGATATTCATTTATATATCAACTCACCAGGCGGTTCGGTTACTGCGGGTATGGCGATTTACGATACCATGCAATTTATTAAACCTGATGTTGTGACTTACTGCATGGGGCAAGCAGCATCGATGGGTGCATTCCTGCTTAACGCCGGTGCTAAAGGCAAACGTTACTGTCTTGAAAATGCCCGTGTCATGATTCACCAACCACTCGGTGGTTTCCGAGGTCAGGCATCTGATATTGAAATTCATGCACGTGAAATTCTATTCATCAAAGAACGTTTAAATCGTTTAATGGCAGAGCATAGTGGTCAAGACTACGAAACTGTTGCTCGAGATACTGACCGTGACAATTTTATGACAGCGCAAGCTGCGAAAGAATACGGTCTTGTGGACGAAGTTTTATCTAAACGCCCATAAGTTTTAAAGAATTAATTATTGGAGTGAATATGTCCGAACATCCTCAAGGACAAAAGCATTGTTCATTTTGCGGTAAAACGCAGTCTGAAGTCGGGAAACTGATTGCAGGTGAGGACGCGTACATCTGTAATGAGTGTGTGGACGTATGTCTTGACCTAGTTCAGACCAGTCAGCAAGTTGAATCAAATGACTGGGCAACTCGTCCTTTACCAAAACCGCATGAAATCCGTGCTGCGCTTGACCAATATGTGATTGGTCAAGATGTTGCGAAAAAGACTCTCTCTGTTGCGGTATACAACCATTATAAACGTCTAAAAGTTGGCACCAGTGGTAAAAAACCAGAAGACGGAGTAGAGATTTCGAAAAGTAATATTATGTTGGTTGGACCAACTGGTTCAGGTAAAACACTGCTTGCTCAGACACTTGCTCGTCTTTTAGATGTGCCATTTGCGATGGCAGATGCAACGACTTTAACTGAAGCTGGTTATGTGGGTGAAGACGTTGAGAACATTGTTCAAAAACTCCTTCAAAAAGCCGATTACGATGTAGAAAAAGCACAAAAAGGCATTATCTATATCGATGAAATCGACAAAATTACCCGCAAGTCTGAAAACCCATCGATTACTCGTGATGTATCGGGTGAGGGTGTTCAGCAAGCGTTATTGAAAATGATCGAAGGTACGGTTGCGTCGATTCCGCCTCAAGGTGGTCGTAAGCATCCACAGCAAGAATTTATTCAAATTGATACTTCAAATATCCTGTTTATCTGTGGTGGCGCATTCTCTGGTCTAGAGAAAATCGTACAGCAGCGTCAGGAAAAAGGAGGTATTGGCTTTACAGCTGAAGTGCGTAAGAAAGATGAAACTAAAAAATTATCTGACTTATTCCGCCAAGTTGAAGCGACAGATTTGGTTAAATTCGGTCTGATTCCTGAATTTATTGGTCGTTTGCCAGTCATTGCAACCTTGGAAGAACTCGACGAAGAAGCATTGATGCAGATTCTGACTGAACCAAAAAATGCATTGACACGTCAGTACCAATATTTATTTGAAATGGAAAATGTTGACCTCGTATTTGAAGACTCAGCATTGCGTGCCGTGGCTAAAAAAGCCCTTGACCGTAATACGGGTGCACGTGGTCTACGTTCGATTTTAGAAAATTCATTGCTTGAAACGATGTATGACCTACCAAGTCGTTCAGATGTGGGTACGGTTGTCGTCAATGAAGCGGTGATTAATGGTGAAGCGGAACCTGAATTTAAATCAGAACGTCAACCAAAGAAAACTGAAGAAGCTGCACCGAAGTCAGATTTAAAAGTTGTGAACTCTAAATCTGCTTAAGCGCTATTCGTCTGAAACGTGTGTAAATCCAAGATTTGCACACGTTTTTTATTTCCAAAAATAAAAGCAGAATGTTAATCTCAGCAGGATGGCGTGGATGCCTGAATGTAAAAAACTGAAAACAAAAGTGTAAAAATAAAAAAAGACGCAGTGAGGGATAATCATGCGTGGAGTTGAAATTCTACTTTTAAGCAGTGTAGCGCTGCTGGGTTGTCATGGAAAATCAGCCGTTGAGCAAACGTCATTGGCTTCAACATTAAAGCCTGTGGATCCTGAAAGTACACCGGGTCATATTGAGCAATATCGATTGGGTATGTTTACCATTGGTGGTTGGGTCAATCAGAAACAAGGCCGACATTTTCAAGAAGTGAAAGCTCAGCATGATCAAGCAGCGATTGTGTATTTATATCGTCCAGACAGTAAATGGAATCGTCAAGAAATTGTGGCCAGCAGCTTATTTCTGAACAGTGAGCGTATTCCAAGTTTATTGAATAATCATTATTACTGGGTGGAGTTACCTGCGGGGAATTACCGCTTATCATCGAGTCGCCCTTTGGGGGTGAATCATTTTCAAAAACCTAAATATTTAGACTTTGATGTTGAAGCAGGTCAAACTTACTTCATTAAATATGATGAAGAGAATTTATCCAGTAAAAGAACGGTTTCAGGGCCATTGCTGCTCATGCCTGAAAAAATTGGTCGAAATGAAATCGCATTTACAGAGTTGAAATCCAACAGTTTTAACTTTGTGGCAGAAGATCAAAACACTGGAAAAGTGCGGAAAAGTGCGCAGAAGTTGAAAGCACCTCATTATGATCCTGCGGAAGATGTGCAGTTGACCAAGCCTTTTAAACTGTGGAATCCATTAACTTGGTAATGTAATTAGCTCGTGTTTTTGAGTGTGTGAAAGCATTAAATAGCGAATGTCATTCGACAGACAGTCTAAATATTGACAATAAAAAAGCACCCGATGGGGTGCTTTTTTTTGATCTTGAACGTGGCGAAATTAGTTCGCAGCAGCATCAACTACTGGGATTTTACCAATTTTTGCTTGCCAGATTTTTGGTGCAGTTGCATGAACAGAAGTACCATTTACGTCAACAGCTACAGATACCGGCATGTCTTTTACAACAAATTTGTAGATCGCTTCCATACCTAAGTCAGCAAATGCTACAACTTCAGCTTCACGAATCGCTTTCGATACTAAGTAAGCAGCACCGCCGACAGCCATAAGGTAAGTCGCTTTGTTGTCTTTGATTGCTTCAACAGCAGCAGGACCACGATCCGCTTTACCAATCATACCGAACATACCAGTTGCTTCAAGTACTTGACGTGTGAACTTATCCATACGAGTTGCAGTTGTTGGGCCAGCTGGACCAACGACTTCGTCACCGACTGGATCAACAGGGCCAACGTAGTAAATAAATTTACCTTTTAGGTCAACTGGAAGTTCTTCACCTTTGTTTAACATGTCAACCATACGTTTGTGCGCAGCGTCACGACCTGTATAGATTGTACCGTTAAGAAGTAGTGTGTCACCTGGTTGCCAAGAGTTCATTTCTTCTTGAGTAATGTTATCTAAGTCAACACGTTTAGACGTTGATGAATCCCAAGTTACTGCAGGATAGTCTTCAAGGCTAGGCGCCTGAATATGCGCTACACCTGAACCGTCTAATTGGAAATGCGCATGACGAGTTGCAGCGCAGTTAGGAATCATACCCACTGGTTTACCCGCAGCGTGACATGGGTAGTCTTTGATTTTGATATCAAGAACAGTGGTTAAACCGCCAAGACCTTGAGCACCAATACCTAAAGCATTTACTTTTTCGAAGATTTCGATACGAAGTTCTTCGATTTGGTTTTGTGGGCCACGACGAAGTAATTCGTCCATGTTGATTTCTTCCATCAATGCTTCTTTTGCAAGCATCATGGCTTTTTCAGCAGTACCACCAATACCGATACCGAGCATACCAGGAGGACACCAACCTGCACCCATTGTTGGAACAGTTTTAATTACCCAATCTACGATAGAGTCAGAAGGGTTAAGCATTGCAAGCTTAGATTTATTTTCTGAACCACCACCCTTAGCAGCAACAGTAATATCAACTTTATTACCCGGAACGAGTTTGTAGTGAATTACAGCAGGGGTGTTGTCTTTGGTATTTTTACGACCAAAAGCAGGATCAGCTAATACTGATGCACGAAGAATATTTGAGTTTTCAAGATAACCTTGACGTACACCTTCGTTAATTGCATCGTCTAGGCTCATGGTTAAATCAAATTTAACGTCTAAGCCCACTTCAAGAAATACGTTCACAATACCCGTATCTTGACAGATAGGACGATGGCCTTCTGCACACATACGAGAGTTAATTAAAATTTGTGCAATCGCGTCTTTTGCGGCTTTGTTTTCTTCACGGTCATACGCACGGCTCATCGCTTGGATGAAGTCCTGTGGGTGATAGTAAGAAATGAACTGAAGCGCATCTTTTACCGATGTGATCAAGTCATCTTGCTTGATAATAGTTGTCATACAAATATCTCTTGAGCGGGCTGATAGCTAGCGGGCTAAATTATAAGACAAAAACACAGTTGTGTGGGTATTTCGCTTAATCTTTGGCCGAAAGTTTAATAGGGTTTAACAGTGCCATGTTTCGCTGTCATCAATATCCTAAAAATGACGTTTTCACTGTCATATTTCATGAAATATTTGTCACATAACTAGAGGAGAAGATTTGTTTTTGTTTCTAAGATTTTGAAATTAAATAATATTTATTATTTTTGAATATTTCATATTTGTCATATAACTGTCATAAAACTTTTACATAATGACGTCATCAAAGTTAGAGTGTGAAATATATGGTTACTCCAGTGTTGTCAGTTATTGGTTTTTCTCTGTTTATCGCAGCAACTTGGTTCTACGGTCAACAAGAAGATCAAGCCTAAAGCTTTATCTTCTTTTTTTTGCTTTAAATTTGATAAAAATAATATTCTTCTTCAAATCTTCAAATCTTCAAATCTTCAAATCTTCAAATCTTCAAATCTTCAAATCTTCAAATCTTCAAATCTTCAAATCTAATCATGAGTAATAGCTAAATTTTTGGTCTGCGTCAGTGTGATAATCATCGTTGATCTTTATTGCTTTCAAATTTTTTACAAGACTTCAATTCTAAACGTTATGATTTTAAGCAAATAGATGACAGATAAAATAAAAAATGGGCACAGTTACTGTACGTCCAACTGTTGAATCAGATTGGGAGATACTGAAAAATTTACGGCTAGAAGCGTTACAAGACAGTCCCGATGCATTTACAGCAACTTTTGAAAAAACTAAAACTCATAGTGATTCTGAATAGCATGATAGAGCGGCGCAAAAAAGACCATGCCAGTTTCTATTGGCATTTGACGGAATGAGAGCTGTAGGCATGGTTGGAGGTACTATTGATAAACAGCATGAATTTACTGTAGTTGCAATGTGGTTGTATGAGAATTATCGGGGAAACAGTGTTGCTGATCTTTTAATATCTAGTCTACAAAATATGCAGCAAACCAAGGTTATACAAAAATTGTACTTCGTGTTGAATTAAGTAATTTACGAGCTACTCAATTTTATTCTAAACAAGGTTTTATAAAAGTTCTTGAGCAATCTTCTTTAAAATCAGGCTTAGAGCTTAGCAGTCAAAAAATGGAGTGCTTGCAGTTCTTTTAATGGTCAACTTTTTTCGTATATAAGTACTTAAAAAAAATAACTCTAATTTTTATATTATCAAATATTTATATTAAACATTTGTTTTATTTTTCATGTAATTGTCATGGGATTGCAAGTGTATTGTCATACAGAGTCTTTAGGTTATTGCAGTATTTCTCAAGGACCAAAGAGGTTAGACATTGAATTACAAAGCACTCATCTGCTGTATGGTTTTCACCCCCATGCTGACAATGCAGGCAGCACAAGCAGAATTTATTAAAGATAGTAAAGCAGAAATAGATTTTAAAAATTATTATTTTGATCAAGATCAAGAGCCTAACGATAAAGATTCGACAGTTTGGGGACAAGGTATTGAATTGAGTTATCAATCTGGCTTTACCGAAGGTCAAGTCGGTTTTGGTTTAGATGCGACTGCGGCAGCAGGTATACGTTTAGACGGCAGTAAAGATAAAGCCAAAAATTCGTTGATGTTTCCTTTAGAGGGTGATGGTAGTCCAACAAATTATTGGACACGTGCATATCCCACTTTAAAAGCGCGCTATCAGAAAACTGATGTAAAAGTCGGAGAGTTACGCCCTAATTTGCCCATTTTAAGTCGAAGCTTTGCTCGCTTGCTCGAATCTGCCTATTTAGGTGGTCAAGTCACTTCTAAAGATGTAAAGGGATTGACTTTAACGGGTGGTTACGTCACTAAAGCAATTCCACGTGCATCACGAGATGCGTCAAAGCTTTCTATTAAAGGCGCGACCGAAACCAGTGATGGGTTTATGTTTGGCGGTGCGGACTGGAAGCCCAATAAAAATTTAACGCTACAGTACTATGCAGGTGAGCTAGATGATTTTTATGTACAGCAATTTATCGGCGTGAAACACAAATTTCCATTCAGTGAAAACCAGAGTTTTAATACGGACTTACGTTTATTTGATACTCAAGCGACTGGAGCTAATGAGCGTGGTGAAAAAGGCTATGGTGCCAAAGTAGATAATCAGACAGCCAGTGTAGACTTCAAATACAAATTTAAAAATCATCAGCTGCAATTTGGCGCGCAAAAAATTGGTGATGATGGCGATTTTCTGCATATGAATCAGGGCAGTTTAGATAATGGTGCGGATGGTACGTTCATTTATTTGCCAACAAATCGTTTGTTGCAGAACTTTACTAATGCAGGCGAAAAGTCCACATGGTATGGCTATCGATATGACTTCAATAATCAATACTTAAAAGGCTTAAATGTATCGTTCCTGAAAGTACAAGGACGTGACTTTGGTAAATGTGGTTGTGCAACTGAGTCCGAAATTGACTATACCTTGCGTTATAAAGTGCCGGAAGGCAAATTCAAAAATTTAGGTTTTACCGCTCAATACGGAAAATTCAAAAAAAGTACAGGAACAAAGCAGGAACAAAGCCGTATCTACTTGACCTATACCATGCCAATTTTCTAATCCAAAACTGATCAGATTAATTTATTAATAAGTTTATAGAGAAATAAAAATGAATCATATTAATTCGAATCGTCGTCAATTCTTAAAGGGTTTGATGGGAGTCGGGTCTTTAGCGTTATTTTCTGGACTGAGTCCAGTAAGCACGTGGGCAAATGCCAAATTTCCGATTAGCCCATTTCAATTAGGTGTTGCCTCAGGTGAACCTTGGCCAGATGGTTTTGTGATTTGGACCCGAGTTGCACCATATCCACTTTCAGTGGATGGTGGGATGCCGAAAGAAGCAGTTGAAGTAGATTGGGATATTGCTACAGATATTGAATTTAAGAAAATTGTGCAAACTGGGAAAGCACAGGCACATCCTGACTTACATCACACTGTGCATGTGGAAGTGGCCGGTTTAGCACCGATGACACGTTATTATTATCGATTCCGGTTATCTGGTTATGAAAGCCCAGTAGGCACGGCAAAATCAGCACCTGCCGCGCACCAAATGCCAGAACGAGTTCGAGTCGCTGTAGTGGGCTGTCAGCATTATGAAACTGGCTATTACACCGCTTATGATTATTTGAGCCAAGAAAAAGATATCGATATTGTCTTTCACTATGGTGATTACATTTATGAAGGGCCTGAAGGCAAGGGTGGTGGACGTGCAATCGGTGACTTGCGTGTGTCTATTCCAGCGCGTCAGCATATTGGTCCTGAAATTCAAACTTTACTGCAATATCGTATTCGTTATGCACAGTATCGTGCGGACCCCGATTTACAAGCTGCACATGCATCTGCACCTTTTGCGATGACGTTTGATGATCATGAAGTGGATAACAACTGGGCTGCAGATATTGAAGAAAAAGGTGAGAAGAAAGACATATTTTTACTGCGTCGCGCAGCAGCGTTTCAAGCATGGTATGAATATATGCCTGTGCGTTTAAAACAGAAGCCGAACGGCCCAGATATCCTTGCTTACCGCACTTTAGATTATGGCAAAATGCTACGGATGAATATTTTGGATACACGCCAGTACCGTTCTCCAATTTTATGCACCAAAGCTCAGTTAGAAGATGGGTTTGATAAAATAGATTACTGCCGTACTGAGAATAGCCGAAATGAGCAGGTTCTTGGTAAAGCACAAGAGCAATGGTTGGCGAAGCAAATGCGCCATGATAAGCGTTGGAATGTCTTGGCACAGCAAATTCAGGTTATGCCTTGGGTACGTTATAACAAATCAGGCAAAGCTTATTTTGGGAAAGATACGTGGAATGGCTATCCATACGCACGCGAGCGCTTGATTGAATCTATCAAAAAAAATGCACCTCATGGTAATACGGTAATTTTATCAGGAGATTTGCATCAATATTTTGCAGCGAATATTCCAAGTGATTTGAATGATTTTAAGAGTCCATCGATTGCAACCGAATTTTTAACTACATCGATAACCTCTACCGGCAATGGTCAACCAATTCGTCCAGGGCAGGAAGATGTGCTGAAGTTAAATCCACACATCAAATTTATCAATGATCAACGCGGTTATCAGACTTTAGACTTTTTTAAAGACTATATGCGTACAGACTTAAAGGTTCTAGACTTTGTTGAAAAACCAGGTGGAAAAATGACGACCGTAGCAAGTTTTGAAGTGGCTTACGGCAAGCCAGAACTGAAGCAGATTGAATCTTAATAAAACGGTATCAAAATACTTCTGCTAAATTCAATAAAGCGCTTAGATGGTTCTAAGCGCTTTATTTTTATATTGGACATGCACATCTATTAAAAACCACTGCCCATGCATGTGATCTACTATCTATGCAATGGGACAAGATGCTGATTTTTTTAATCAGATTTTTTGTGTGTGGCAGAAATGAGATGGTTAATTTCAGTTTTGGCTTTAATCATATCGGCTTGGAATTGTGGATCTGCCTGTAGGCGTGAAAATTGCGCTGCTCCCATAATACGGCCAGCATCGACATCACTTTGCCAATGCATATTGCACACGACTCGGCTTTGACCAAATTCAATACCACGTTTAAAAATTTGACTTTGACGCTCAGGACGTAACTCTGCTAAGACTAATGCATATGTCCAACCGATAGTTGTATGTCCAGAAGGATAGGAAACATATTGATTTTTTTCATTTTCTTCTTCAGGGGTACAAGTGCTGACATTAAAATAGCCATATGGACGTTCACGGCTATATTTCTTTTTTGCAGTTTGAGTAGAGTATCTACTATCAAGTTTAATCTTTCTTAAAATTTCAAATAAAATAGGTGTATTTTTTTCATTAATTTCTAAGCCAAATGCAGATGAAAAAGGTCGCCCTAAGTGTGCATTTGAAACATCAGCATCAATTTGTGCTTGCTGCCAGCGAGCCGTATTTTTCAAATATTGAGATTGTTTGAAAATACTTTGATCACGAATAAAATCTCCACTATAGGCTTGTGGAGGAGTAGATAATATTTCAAGACTATTTGGAGCTGAGTCAGGTGTTAGATATGAATCTGCGGCCATGGAGTGTGCGCTTAAGCAAACCCATATTAATGTAGAGATGGCACATGGAGTATAAAATTTTAAGTTTGTCATGATATAGCTAAGTTTTGAATAATTAAAAAAGCGCTCATACCATAAGCAATAATATTGACTCTAAGATGACAAGAATTAATAAGATGAAATTTATCGCAATATAAATAAGATTGAAATGCGGGAAAATCGGAATGAATAAAAAAACCACCCAATCTTTCGAAAGGGTGGTTTAGAACTCGAAACTAAAATTAAGCTTCTTGCTGTTCGGATTGGATTGCCGTTAATGCAATGGTAAACACGATGTCATCGACCAAAGCCCCACGTGACAAGTCATTTACAGGCTTGTTTAAACCTTGCAGCATAGGGCCAACACTGACTACATTTGCAGAACGTTGAACTGCTTTATAGGTTGTATTACCTGTATTTAAGTCCGGGAAAATAAACACATTGGCACGACCAGCCACTTTCGAGTCAGGTGCTTTAGAGCGTCCCACACTTTCCACCGATGCAGCATCATATTGAAGCGGGCCATCAATGAGTAAATCTGGACGGCGTTCTTTGGCAATACGTGTTGCTTCAGCCACTTTCTCGACATCTGCGCCTGCACCAGAAGTCCCTGTTGAATACGAAATCATCGCAATACGTGGGTCAATACCAAAAGCTTTCGCTGAATCTGCAGATTGAATCGCAATCTCTGCAAGCTGTTCTGCATTTGGATCTGGATTAATGGCACAGTCACCATATACATAGACTTCATCAGGCAACAGCATAAAGAACACAGAAGAAACCAATGAATAATCAGGTGCAGTCTTAATCAATTGGAATGCAGGACGTACAGTATTCGCCGTAGTATGTACTGCGCCTGAGACTAAGCCATCCACCTGATCGAGTGCAAGCATCATGGTACCTAAAACCACAGTATCTTGTAGCTGTTCACGTGCTTGTAGATCATTGAGTTTACCTTTACGCAGCTCAACCATTTTAGGCACATAGTTTTCACGAATCAGATCTGGATCAATAATTTCTAAATCATGTGGCAATTCAATGTTACGTGCTTTTGCAACTTCAATCACGGCTTCAGGTTTTGCCAATAAAATACAGTGTGCAATGCCACGTGATTGACAAATGGCAGCCGCCTGAATGGTGCGTGGTTCATCACCTTCAGGTAGAACAATTCGTTTTTTCGCAGCAATAGATTTTTGTACCAATTCATGACGGAATGCAGAAGGGGACAAACGGGGTTGATACGAACCATTCAATACTTCAGTAATCCATTCAGTATTGATGTGGCTTGAAACAAAGCGGGTCACTTGTTCTGCACGTTCTACGTCATCGACAGGAATTTCATTGCCTAAATTTGAAAGTTGTTGTGCCGTTTCAAAAGTGCTTAAAGGCGTATGTAAAATCGGTAAGCCTTGCTTAATCGCAGTTTGGCAGAAATCCAAAACTTGTGGGTTCGGTTGATGGTGTTCAGTCAAAACCAAACCGGCAAGTGGAATACCATTGCTACTTGCAAGGCTAGAAGCCAACAACACATCAATACGGTCAGAGGCGCTGATAATGAGTTCACCTGCCACAAATTTGTGAAGTTCATGTTCAATATTAGAGGCAACTAAGCTGCTATGTAGTACGCGTCGATGAGCAGCATCGCCTTGGTTAATCCATTCCGCTTGAATATGTGTCGCCAAGTCAGACATGCGCGGTACGCTGAGCGTATTACTAAATGGAACGAGGCCAATGACAGGTAGCTGTGTAGAACCAATTTGCGGATTACTTTGTTGTAATTCGAGTACAAATTTATTGGTATCACTGATTAAACGCAGATTTGGATCAAGCGTGACAGGAATTTGCGCAGATTCTTCTGGCAAGCCACGTGTGCGCATAAACAAAACGCCCGCAGTACGTTCAGATACCGCACCACCAAATTGGCGTAAAGAACTGTCAATTTTCTCAGCCGTTTTTGTGGCATTTTGAATATCTGCTGTGCTGACAATAATCACTTTAGCATCGAGTGCTTTTGCTAATGTTGCGTTGAGTTCTGAGGCAAAGTTATCTCGGCTGTTTGGAACCAAGCCTTCAACAATAATCAGATCATGCTTTTTTGCAATTTCACGGTGCAAACGAACCGCTTCTTCGAGCAGTTCATCACTTTCATCATGACTGAGTTGCTTCACGATGGTGGCATGATGAATAGGTTCTACCGTTTCATTATTAAATAAATGACGATAAAGAGCCGTTGTACGGTCCACGGTATCTGCGACATTTTCTTGTGAAAATGGTTTCAGAAAACCTGCTTTGACCCCTTGGCATTCCAAAGCATAAATTAAACCTAAGCATGCAGATGTTAAACCTACACCTTCCCCAGTTGGCACGAGTAAAATTGTTTTCATACGGTGTCTAAATTAAAGCTAAAAATTAATATTGAAGGCGAAGGGGCTGATGCGATTGCTTATGCAATCGCAGCTTCAGCATCAGACTTTTTTGTAGCCGACGCTGTCACCTCGTCTACAACATGCTCAGTTTCTTTGGCAATACGGCCTTCTTCATCGGTTGGAACAACCCAAATTTGTGGGCCAGTACCATGGTCAATACGACCTTCAGTACCGCGTTTTAAGTTGTCATTTAATTCTTTACTCAGGTTGAAACCAAAGTGCGGTAAGTATGAAACCGTTTTTTCACGAATGTAGGCAGAATTTTCACCAATACCACCGGTAAAGAATAAACCGTCAATACGTGGTAGACCACAGCTGAGACCTGCCAAAGATTTTGCTAAACGGTAGCAGAATACTTCAATGGCAAGTGCGGCATCTTCGTTGCCTTGTTCCGATGCTTCGATCAACGTACGCATGTCATTTGAAAGATCAGACAAACCGAGTAGGCCTGATTGGCTGTTCAGCATCTTGTCGATTTTGTAGATATCCCAACCTAAGTTGCTTGCAAGGAAGCTGTGAATACTTGGGTCAACATCACCACTACGTGTGCCCATGACCACACCTTCAAGTGGTGTTAGACCCATTGACGTATCTACAGATTGACCATTCCAAATCGCACAAGTCGAGCTACCATTGCCTAAGTGAGCAGTTAACCAGCCACCTTGTTTAAAGCTGCCTGCCAACATTGAGCCACGCTCAGATACGTAGGCATGGCTAGTACCATGGAATCCATAACGACGCACGTTATGCTGTGTGTACAAGAATTTTGGTAATGCATAACGGTATGCATGAGACGGCATCGTTTGGTGGAATGCAGTGTCAAATACGGCTACTTGCGGAAGTTCAGGGAACAAACGCATCGTTGCTTCGATACCCACCAAGTGAGCCGGGTTATGCAATGGAGCAAGTGGAGTTGCTTCACGAATACGTTCAATAATTTCTGGTGTTAAGAGCTCAGCTTTGGTTAATGTACCGCCGTGAACAACGCGGTGACCAATCGCTTGAGGATTATGGTGAGCCAAACGCTCTAAAATAGTTTCAAGGGCTTTTTCATGGTCAGCATGTGGAATAGACAGCTCAAGCGCATCACCACCTGTAGTGACCCCTTTAATACGTGCATCAGCAGAACCTAGGTTCTCGGCTAGACCAAAAATACGATCTTCACGGCGCTCAGAAACTAACGCATATTTGATAGAAGAAGATCCGCAGTTAATTACTAATACTGATGTAGACACGTTTAAATACCCGAATTCTAATTGAAATACTTATCCATAATATTGATCTGATTGCAGTTGTATTGATTGATACAATTTAGATCTGTGATGATGTTTTATCATGGGTTTTTTTATCGTCCTAGATAGACTTTAGGAGATTAGACTTAAGCACTATCGACCCTGAGCACAATAATAATTAAAATTTATCAGTTCATAGTTTTCATTTATTAATAAAATAGTCCTCAAAATTTATACGATTTAAGGGATATACATAGAACATAACATGCGTTCGCTGCGCTGTAATCCTCAAATTGTTGCAAAAAAGCAGGTAAATTTAACTTTTCTCATTCTTCTTAAGTATTTAATTGTCAAAAAATCTGTTTTCGATTCTATATCCTGTGTGTTTGCAGGCTTATATTTCAATATGTGAACCCTGGGTCTAATTTTTTAAATCACCATAAAAAAAGCTGTGCCTTTAATCAGAAAAGCACAGCTTTCGTTGTCTTATTGGGTGTTATTGGCGAATTTGACCATCACCAAATACAATCCATTTTTGAGAAGTCAGACCTTCAAGACCGACTGGACCACGTGCATGGATTTTATCGGTTGAAATACCGATCTCAGCACCAAGACCATATTCAAACCCATCTGCAAAGCGCGTTGAGGCATTAATCATCACTGAACTCGAATCTACACGCGCTAAGAACTGACGCGCCAAACTGAAGTTTTCGGTAATGATTGAGTCGGTATGGTGTGAGCCATATTTGTTGATGTGCTCAATCGCTTCATCTAGGCCTGTAACGACTTTCACTGCCAAAATCGGGCCCAAGTATTCGGTGTACCAATCTTCCTCAGTTGCAGGAACAATCGACTCACCCAAAATGCGCTGCGTTTCAGCACAGCCACGCAGTTCAACTTTTTTCTCCGCATAGAGTTCAGCAATGCGTGGTAAAAACTCTTCAGCGACATTTTCATCGACAAGTAAGGTTTCCATGGCATTACATACGCCATAACGGTGTGTTTTGGCATTAAGCGCAATAGGTAATGCTTTTTGCAAATCAGCCTGAGCTTCCACAAAAACATGGCAGTTACCATCAAGATGTTTGATGACGGGCACACGTGCTTCATTGGTGATACGTTCAATTAAGCCTTTGCCACCACGTGGTACGATTACATCGACATATTCAGGCATGGTAATTAATTGGCCAACCGCAGCACGGTCTGGGGTATTAAGCACTTGAACGGCATGTTCAGGCAAGCCAGCGGCAGTTAAGCCATGTTGAATCGCTGCTGCAATTGCTTGGTTAGATTCCAAAGCTTCAGAACCACCACGTAAAATAATCGCGTTACCTGATTTAAGCGCTAAAGATGCGGCTTCAAGGGTTACATTCGGGCGAGATTCGTAAATCATGCCGACAACACCTAGTGGCACACGCATTTTTCCTAACTGAATACCTGTCGGACGAAAGGCCATATCGGTGATTTCGCCAATCGGGTCAGTCAGTGCGATTACATCTTTTAGACCTTGAAGCATGCCTTTAAAGCGTGTGGGGGTAAGTTCTAAGCGATCAAGCAGAGCACTATCCAAGTTGTTGTTATGCGCTTTGGTCATATCCACTTGGTTGGCTGCCAAAATTGCAGTTTCACTGTTTTGTAAAGCAGTATAAATTGCTGATAAGGCATTATTTTTAGTCTGGGTAGAAGCCCCTGCGAGCACACGTGATGCTGTGCGTGCTTGCTGTCCTACCGTTTGCATGTATTGTTCAATAGACTCTTGCATAGCGGTTTGATCACTTAGAAATTTCAACTCGATATTAACAGCCTGTGACTGAACAATGAAGCACTTAAGTGCATATTCGACTGTACTTGCTGACCAGAATTAACATTTTGAAATTGTTTTTAGAGCAAAAGTAGATAAGCGGCGGGGATATCAGTTGCTTGTAAAATGAACCTCTGTATAGAATGAAACAATAGCGACATTGAAGTCGTACAAATAACGATTAAAGAGCAGGACGCTAAGTCGAGCAGAGTCTCTAAATGAATTCCTGACAATAAAAATAAGGCAGGAATGGAGGAAAGGAATATGAATTCCATTATCCAAATGGATCCCACCGTACAGGAAAGTACGCATTACAGTTTTTTCGATCTATATGACAAGCAAAGCTTTAAACAGCCTGCCAGAACGACATGGATTGATGGCTGGAAGGTCGAATATATGGCCATTGCACAACCTGAAACGATTCATCGCACCCCGATTGTTATTATTGGTGGGGCATTTCAAAACTTTAATTCCTACAAATATTGTGTCGAACAATTATTTGCGGCAGGCCCAATTATTTTAATTGATTTACCCTCCATGGGCTCAAACCAGCAAATTACCAATGTCGATACTTCGGTGTCAGCAGGGACTTTAGAGTTGGGTGATCTGGCACAGATGTTAGGCGTTTGGCTGGATATCGTCGGGCTAGAAAAAGTATCCGTGATGGGGATGTCGCTCGGTTCAGTGGTGGCTGCAGGACTGGCGGATCAACGTCCTGAATTGATTGACCGCATGATATTGATGGGCGTAATGCAAAAAACGCGTAAGAGCTGGCGCATGTTGCTTGAAGAATCCTTGCATTTGATGAAAGAACAGCGCATGGATGAATTTGGTCAAGCGGTGATTTTGTATTTGGTTAATCATGCCAAACTGGATGTGACGCGGATGTCACCGACAGCGAAGCGTTTGTTCTTTAGACAAATGGCTGAATTCACCAATACCGAACAAGAGCGTTATGACATTAACTGTAATCGTTTGCTGCGTTTGCAAGACGTGCCGATTCCACAGTGTGATGTTTTGGTGTCATGCGGGCAGTACGACAGTTTTACTTTGCCGCATGAAAATGCAGGCTTTGCCTTGCAATGTCCGAATATGCAATTTGCCATGATTGCCAATGCGGATCATTTACCGCAGTTGCAACGCCGTAAGGAAACTATGAATTTGTTTGCAACTTATCTACGCGGTGAGTCTATTCAGCAGTTGGAAGGGATCATTCCAATGAGCCGAGAGCAAATGCAAAATATCGAACGCCGTGGCGAAGCGCGGGTGAGTGTACAACAGCCATTCACGCATTTATCTCATCGACATTCAGACCTTGTGGTTGACACTCAAATTATAGATTTAAATTATTTCGGCGTGTTGCTGAATGTACAGGCTGAAATGTTGGACTGCATGCACGCATATCCTCGGGATTTGGCATTACATCTAGAAGATGAAGAAGGTGAGTTTAAAATAGAATGTCTCATCTTTGACGTTGTAGATACGCAGGTTCGCGCTTTGTTTAAGCATGGTAGTTTTGAGTTGGCGGAGCGTTTATTGCGTTTTGTACAACGCCAAAAAGAAGATGTGTTGATATTAGAAGCTGTAAGTTAAAACATGAACAACTAAAAAAAAACAGCGCTTTAGCGCTGTTTTTTTGTTTTGGCATGAACCATCCAAACCAAATCTCCACAGTGCTGCTCTGCATCGTGGAAAGGAATCACTTGTTCTTGTTGCTGTTGTGGAAAGTATAAGGCCGGCTGAACGACGTCTACTTCTTCAAATCCTGTATGACTGAAAAACTGCTGTAATTCAGCAGGGGATTGAAAATGAAAAGTAAAAGCGCTGCGAGACATGACTTTGAGTAATTTACTACTGGCCCAAATAAAACGTGCTAAACGGTTTTTAACGGGTTCTGGATAGATGTCGGTCAGATAATGTAATTCCTGAAACGAGGCGCCATATTCGGTGATCCCTTTCAATAACTTATTCAGTAGGTGTTGATCAAAATAATTAATCAGACCTTCGCTAATCACCACCAAAGGACGTTCAGGGTCAAAACTCTGAAAAATACGTTCAAAATCTTGAGTGAAAATGTCACCAGTTAAGACCTCAGGGGCATGCGGGTCAATTTGTTTGAGTGCTTGTGTTTTGATTTTTGCCATATCCGGCAAGTCGAGTTCACGATAGTCAATTTCAGGATGCTTGGTACGAAAATTCCAACCGCGCGGGGAGAGGCCACAGGCAATTTCAAGGACTTGTAGCTGAGGGTGTTGGGCAATGAGTTGATCTAAATATTGATCGATCATGGCATGGCGCTGTTTAAGCGTCGAACGCATGCTACCGCCCACATTCTTTTCTGCCCAGCTTTCTAAAGGATGGACTAAACGTGCTAAAAATTTGCCTTTACGTGTGGCAAAAACGGGATGCGAAATCCCCATGCTGTACCAAATATAGCCGGTGTAATGTGCAGTAAAGGAAATGTGTCGATGTTCCGATAAACTTTGTGTCATGTCGTCCTGACCTAATGTTGTTTTTATTGGCAATTTTTGTATAGCGCCGAAGCATTTATTTTGTCTTCATCATAAATCAAAAAGGAGCACCTTGTCGTGCTCCATTTTCTAGAATTTTGAAAGTCTTGGATTAGCAATATTGATTTTTAAAATCCACAATACGATTACGCACGTTTTGCCAGTCCGCCCCGAGTTCAATGTTTTGTCCAATCTCAATTTGTGGGATTTTTCCGCGCATACGTTCAAGACGTTCTTGATTTGGGAGAGCCAAGTTTTGAATGCCATCCAGCGCAATGCATGCAGATTCACGGTTATTACATACAAGGCCCATATCACAACCTGCATTTAATGCTGCTTGGATACGAGCATCTGCGCCGCCAGCGACACAAGCGGCTTGCATGCTTAAATCATCGGAGAATAAAACGCCATCAAATAGGAGCTCTTGACGTAAGACTTTCTGAATCCAATACGGTGAAAATCCAGCAGGATTAGGATCAATATTTTCATAAATCACATGCGCAGGCATTAAGGCATCAAGCTGTGGTTGCAGTTGAATAAAGCTTTGCATGTCTTTTTGATAGATTTCTTCATAACTACGATGGTCAATGGCAGCAGCAACATGTGAGTCTGCTTTCACCGATCCATGGCCTGGGAAATGCTTACCTGTAGATGCCATCCCCGCACGTTTCATACCTTTTAAGAAAGCACTTGCCAATGGAATAATGTCTTGCATATTTTTGGCAAAACCACGGTCACCAATCACATCACTGACATCATTTAAATCCAGCACCGGTGCAAAACTGAAATCGATGCCGACCGCAAGGACTTCGGCTGCCATCAACCAGCCACATTGTTCAGCCAGTTCAACAGCTTTTTCAGGTTCAGTTAAGTAAATTTCTCCAAACTTACCCATAGCTGGTAGGAGTGTGAAGCCTTGCTTTAAGCGTTGTACACGACCACCTTCCTGATCGACGGCAATTAAAATATCAGGACGGATTTGACGCATATGGTCGGTCAGGGCACGAACTTGTTCAGGAGATTCAATGTTGCGACCAAATAAAATCATGCCGCCAACTTGTGGTGCCTGTAATAGTTCAATATCTTCTTGGGTAAGTTCTGTGCCAGCAATGTCGAGCATTAATGCGCCAATCATATTCGGTGTCCGTGTTGGAATTTTTAAGGAAAAACAATACCTGAATTCTGCAATGATTTGCTACACTTTGTCAGCAGAGAATATGATAAAACTACACGACATAAACATATTAAGTTGTTTAAGATTTTGAATCTATTCAATTCAGGTCGAAAACCAACACGGTAATATTGGTCTTAATACCAAGGAAGTACAAATTATTTATGAAACTTCAAACATTAGCTTGTGCCGTTGCGATTGCGACAGGTGGATTCTTTTTCACTCATGTGGTGAATGACGCAATTGCTGCCAATAATACAGAAGCAGTGAGCGCGGGTACTATTCAACCCACTCAAGAACAAGCCTTGGTCTCACGTCAGCTTGCAACATTGGTAGACCGTCAACACTATTTAAATCAGCGTTTAGATGCCAATACCTCTAATCGTATTTTAGATTTTTATATTGATAGTTTAGATGCTGAACATACGTTGTTCTTGGCATCAGATATTGAAAATTATAAAAAACGTTATGGCTCAACTTTTGGTGCAAATCTCAAAGCGGGCAATTTAACAGGGCCGTATGCGATTCATGCGCAATATCGTGAGCGCTTAAAACAGTTCTACACCTATATGTTGGAAGAGCTGAAAAAGCCACAGAATTTAAATCAACCGAATAACTACATCGAAACCGATCGTGAAAAAGCGCCATTCTTTAAATCGACAGAAGAACAGCGTGCGCATTGGAATAAAATGTTGGTCTCTCAGCTGATCAACTTAACCATCAGCAAAGAAGAAGAGAAAGCCAAACAAAAAGCGTTGAAAGATGACCCAACACTGGCAAATGGTCAAGACTTAACAGGTCCTGAAGACTTAACACCTGTACAGACTTTAACCAAGCGTTATACGCGTCAGTTAGAGCGGATTAGTCGTTTAAAAAGCGATGATGTGCTTGATAAAACTCTGAATGCCATGATGCTGACGTATGATCCGCACAGTAACTATTTCCCACCTGTAGATGCGATGGAATTGAACCGTCAAACCACGCTGCAATTGGAAGGGATTGGGGTGTCGATTCGTCCTGAACGTGGCAACGAAGACTACACTAAAATTGAAACGATTGTAGAAGGTGGTCCAGCCAGCAAATCAGGACAAGTCAAGTCAGGTGATCGCATTGTTGGTGTTGCCCAAGATGGCGACAAAATGGTGGATGTGATCGGTTGGCCGAGCAATGAAATTGTCGGACTGATTCGTGGTAAACGTGGCACCAAAGTGACTCTACGTTTATTGGGTGCTGGTGCGTCCATGAATCAAGCGCGAAATGTCACAATTGTACGTGATGTGATTCAAGAAGAAGATGCAGGCGTGCGTTCACGTACCGTTGAAATTGAGCGTGATGGCAAAAAGCATAAGTTCGGTGTAATTGAAATTCCATCGTTTTACTTGAACTATCGTGCACGTCGTGCAGGTACAGACTACCGTTCTGTGTCAGAAGATACCAATAAAGCCTTAAAAACTTTAGATGCGCAAAATGTTGAAGGCATCATCATTGACTTACGTAACAACCCTGGTGGCTCACTTGAAGAAGTGGCACGTATGCTTGGTCAAGTGATTAAATCAGGTCCAGTGGTGCAAATCCGTGATGGCAATGGCAATGTCAGCGTGTTTGAAGATGATGATGGGGGCGCGCAAACTTATGCTGGTCCATTGGCAGTATTGATTAACTTGGCTTCGGCGTCTGCGAGTGAAATTTATTCTGCTGCGATTCAAGACTATGAACGTGGTGTGGTGATTGGTAGCACCACAACGGGTAAAGGAACAGCGCAGGTACAACTTGACTCTTTAGCCTATGGTCAAGCAACCTTAACGCAACGTAAATTTTACCGCGTGACTGGCGGCAGTACCCAAAATAAAGGGGTCGTGCCTGATATTAAGTTGGTTGATATTTACAATGAAGAGTTTGGTGAACGTAAAGCGAAAAATGCTTTACAGTGGGATACCATTCCTACAGCACCGTTTAAACGTGAAGGCTCGATCCAAGCCTATGTTCCCGATTTGATTAAGTCATCTCAGCAACGTGTCAGCATTGATCCGCAATTTAAATATTTAGAGCAACGTACTGCGATTGCGAAAAAGACAGAAGAGCAAAAGCGTGTGGTGCTTGACTTAGCGAAGCGTAAAGCCGAGCTGTTGGCACTAGAGCAAAAGTCTTTGGATGCTGAAAATCAGCGTCGTAAAGTGGTGGGTCAAAAACCTTATGCCAACTGGGAAAGCTACCAAGCGTCTATGGATGCATTGGTGGAGGCACGTGCAAAAATGAAGGCAAACCAACGTCCAGCACTGCCTGAAGAAGAAGTCTTTGTGACGGAAGCAGCAAACGTGCTAATGGACTATGCCAAATTACAAGGCAAAACGCATACAACAACAGCCAAAAAGTAAGTAATTCATCCATAAATAACATTGAGATGATTGCTTGAGTTTTTGACAGAAAAGATGAATTTATCCATTGAGAAATAGCGAGCTACGGCTCGCTATTTTTTTGTGAGTAGGGCGGTGTTCGATTTAAATCTAGAAAGCAATCTATAAATGATTCTAACTTATTCATTTTATTATGATTAGACACTGTTCTAAAATAATAAACACCTGATGCAATTTTTATCAAAAGTTTAAGTTTTAGTGAACTTCATCAAGCTTTATTTTTTTTAAATTAATCAGTTGCTTAAAATCTTGAAAGAAAGACTTGACCATTATCGTAGACTAATAGATTCTAAGAGGAAATAAGTAAGTAATTGAAAATGTAACAAGTTAAAGGGAAGAGATAGATTGGGTAATTCGGTTAAAGAAAGTGCCACGATAACCTAAGCGGAACGCTTGATATGACCCATATTCAATATGATTACAATCTGGTCGTTGGTTCAATCGTAGTTGCATTATTAAGTTGTTACTTAGCTGTTTCACTCGAACAAATGTTGTTCCGTGGAACACGACCAAGATATGAAAATGTCATTTTATTATTCAGCGGTGCAATTTTAGGTGCTGCGATTTGGTGCATGCATTTTGTAGGCATGATGGCCAGCCATTTACCTTCAAATCATAGTTTTGATACTAGTCTGACCCTAACATCTTATTTTATCGCCTTTGTCGCGTCCACTTTTGCCGTGTGGTTAACCACACGACTGACGCTACCATTTCCTCGTTTAATTTTAGGCTCAGTTTTAATGGGGCTAGGCATTTCCGGAATGCATTACACGGGGATGCTGAGTTTAGACGTTCAGGGTTATGAGCAACGATACGAACCTTTAATTGTTATCTGTTCAATTTTAGTTGCGATCTGTGGCTCGTGTTTGGCATTTTGGCTAACGTTTAAAAATAAATACTCGCCAAAACGTAACATCATGAATGCCTTTGTTGCGGTCATGCTGACTTTTAGCATTGTCGCTATGCATTATATTGGTATGGCAGCTGTTGATTTTGTACCGCTAAACTCGATGGATATATTGGTTGCGGCTCAAATTAACCATAATTTATTGCTATTTATTGTCTTATTTGTCACCAGTTTATTGTTGATGGCGGCCTTTAGCGTTGCAGTACTTGAGCAACGTTTAGAACATCGCAGTTTGCAGTTGATGCGCGCAAATCGAGAACTGGCCAATCAAGCGGTACAGGACAATTTGACCCGTTTACCTAATCGACTATTTTTGGCTGAATATGCACATTTTCTATTTACAGAGCATCGCTTAAGACAAGATAAAATTGCTTTTATTTATATTGATATCGACCGTTTTAAAGCGGTCAATGATGTGTTTGGACACCATGTGGGTGATCAACTACTAATTCAAATTGCCACACGCATTCACCGTTTAATTAATGATCAAGCCAAATTGCTACGAATCGGTGGGGACGAGTTTCTGATTGTGCTTGAGTCGGCAAGCAATGACTCTGCCACAGCAATGTCTGAAAAAATATTGGAATTGATGCAAGAAAGCTTTTTGATTGCAGGTAAGGAAATTAACATTTCAGGCAGTATTGGTATTGCGATGTACCCTGAACATGGTGCGAACTTACAAGACCTACTGATCAATGCAGACACCGCAATGCTGAGTTCGAAGTATCAGGGGCGTAATACCTATTCATTTTTTAATTATACTGCCGACCAATTTGAAGAAAAAAGTCAGACGAAACTGATCAATGATTTATATAAAGCGGTAGAAGAACAGCAATTTATTTTATTTTATCAGCCAAAATTTAATGCCGTTGATCGTGAAATTTGTGGGGTTGAGGCCTTAATTCGTTGGAATCATCCAACTCTAGGTATGCTGACGCCAAATAAGTTTATCAATGGTGCAGAAAAAACTGGACTGATTATTGCCATGGGCTATTGGGCGCTTGAAGAAGCCTGTAAGCAAATTCAGCACTGGGAAAAGCTGAATATGCCGCTGTATCCGATTGCGGTCAATTTATCAGCGATTCAGTTTGAGCATAAACATTTATTTAGTACCTTAGAGTCGCTTTTTGCAAGGTATGAAATTAACCCATCAAATTTAATTATTGAAATTACCGAGTCAACAGCTATGCATCATATCGATGCCAGTATCTTGACTTTTGAACATTTGAGAAAGATGGGAATTAAAGTTGCGATTGATGACTTTGGTACGGGACATTCAAGTTTCTTGTATTTAAAAGAACTGCCTGTAGATGAACTGAAAATTGACCGTGAGTTTATCCGCAATTTGAGCGTCGGCTCTAAAGAAGAAATTATTTTAGAAAGTATTATTCACTTGGCAATTCGACTGGGTTTAACGGTCACTGCAGAAGGTGTAGAGACAGAACAACAAGCAGAAATTTTAAAACGTTTAGGTTGCCAACAGTTGCAGGGATATTTGTTAGGAATGCCGATGCCAGTGGCACAGCTTGAAGAACGCATGAAAATGAAAGTTGAATAAAGTCCTCGTAGTCTGATCGCATTGCCAATGAGTGAGAAAAAAAGACAGAGAAATGCTTTATATCGTCGATAAAAACAGGTCGTCATCCAATGTAAAACATCAAGACACACCACGCTAAGATTTTGACTCAACCCGATGTGGTTGATTATTTTTAATGGTCAATCTGATACAATATCGCCAATTTTCCATATTGATCAGATCTGATCTTTTGCACTGCGAGTTTTGCAGTAGGTGTCTTTCATGAGTTTTAAAGAAGAATTAGCGACACAGGTCGCTCAGCGACGTACTTTCGCTATTATTTCCCACCCCGATGCCGGTAAAACCACAATGACAGAAAAACTGTTGTTATGGGGACAGGCGATTCAGGTTGCAGGTATGGTAAAAAGCCGTAAATCTGATCGTGCGGCAACGTCTGACTGGATGGAAATGGAAAAAGAACGTGGTATTTCGATCACCACTTCTGTTATGCAGTTCCCGTTTAAAGACAAGATGATTAACTTGCTCGACACCCCAGGGCATGAAGACTTTTCTGAAGATACCTACCGTACATTAACCGCTGTTGACTCTGCGCTTATGGTGATTGATGGTGCAAAAGGTGTCGAAGACCGTACGATCAAATTGATGGAAGTGTGTCGTATGCGCGACACGCCGATTATTTCATTCGTCAACAAAATGGACCGTGAAATTCGTGAGCCATTAGAACTGCTTGATGAAATCGAAAACGTTTTAAAAATTAAATGTGTTCCGATTACTTGGCCATTAGGCACAGGTCGTGACTTTGCCGGTGTATTTAACCTACTCGAAGAAAAATTCTACGTTTATAAGGCAGGTTTCGGTTCAACAATTACGGATATTGAAGTCCGTGATGGCTATGACTATGCAGATTTGCGTGAAAAAGTCGGTGATCTCGCTTGGGCTGCATTTGAAGAATCATTGGAATTGGTTCAAATGGCCAATGAACCTTTAGACCGTGATGAATTTTTGGCAGGTCGTCAAACGCCAGTGTTGTTTGGTACGGCACTCGGTAACTTTGGTGTCGACCATGTGTTGGATGCATTTAGTCAATATGCGCCTGAACCTAAAGCACATCCGACGCAAGACCGTAAAGTTGAAGCGACTGAAGAAGGCTTCACAGGTTTCGTCTTTAAAATTCAAGCCAATATGGATCCAAAACACCGTGACCGTATTGCATTCATGCGTATCTGTTCAGGTAAGTATGAAAAAGGCTTAAAAATGAAACATGTGCGTCTAGGTAAAGATGTGCGTATTAGTGATGCTTTAACGTTCCTTGCTGGTGACCGTCAGCACCTTGAAGAAGCATGGCCGGGCGACATTATCGGTTTGCATAACCATGGTACGATTCAGATCGGCGATACCTTCACTTCGGGTGAAGATTTACACTTTACCGGTATTCCTCACTTCGCCCCTGAAATGTTCCGTCGCGTGCGTTTAAAAGATCCTTTGAAGTCAAAACAGCTACAAAAAGGCTTAAAAGAACTTTCAGAAGAAGGTGCAACTCAGGTCTTTATGCCGCAAAACAGTAACGATTTAATCGTGGGTGCTGTGGGTGTACTTCAGTTTGAAGTTGTGGCTTATCGTCTGAAAGAAGAATACAAAGTTGATTGTATTTACGAGCCTGTAAGTATCAATACCGTACGTTGGGTATCGTGTGATGACGAGAAAAAATTCAACGAATTTAAGAAAAAAGCACACGACCAATTGTCTGTCGATGGCGGTGGTCATTTAACTTATCTTGCACCAAGTCGTGTGAATTTACAGTTAATGCAAGAACGTTATCCGGATATCGTGTTCAGCAATACACGTGAACACTAAGTTGTTCTTTTACAGAAATAAAACAGCTTCTTCGTGAAGCTGTTTTATTTTGTGGTAGAGTTTTTAAATCCATACATTACGCAATCATTTGGTCGTTTAGGACATCATGAAAATATTCAAGGATGCTACAGTTTTTGCACTTTTGGGGAGTGTTTTGCTGCTCAGTGCATGTGATTCAGGAAAAGAAAACAAAGCGACAAAGCCGGCCGATGATGGCGCTTCTGAAGCGGTCGTGATCAATCCAGATGTTTTGCCCTATTTAAATATTCGAGAGCAAGCAGCAAAAATTGCCAAACCGTTTTGTGAAAATAAAAGTTGTATTGATTTAGAGATACAAACCATTCAGACCGTAGATACGTGGTTGAATGGTTGGATTGAAAAAAATCAGGCCAGCGTCGTACAAGATCAGATTGCATTAAAGCAAAATATGAATCTCCAACAAGCCGTCGATGCGTATGTGAAAAAATCAGATGCTTGGCAGGCAGAGTTTAAAACCAATAAAGCCTATGAATTGGCCATGTACACACGAGTTCCTTATCAACGTAATCAATATGTGTTGCTGCAAATCGGTGTTGATACCAAACAGGAAAATATCACGGTCAAAGAGCGGTATTATTTTTTTGTGGCAGACCGCCGTGCGAAAAAGAATCTTAAACCTTTAGATATTATTGATGCAAAGCAACAGCAAAATATGGATGCTATTGTGCAGCAAGCCTATACCAAATGGTTAGATGAACAAGAGGTAGATGTCAAAAAATCGGCACCGAAAAAACTCTATTGGGGCCAAGCAGATTGGTTCTTTGATCAAGAAGGTGTCGGTTTGCATTATCGTACAGATGAAATTGTCAAAGATAGTAAACAACTGGATATTTATCTCAGCAAAGCGCAAACACAACAAGTATTGAAAGCTGACGTTTATCAGCATATGTTCTAATCAACGAAAGTATTTAATTTGATAAGATATTTACCAAAATAAATATCAATTATTCAAAATGAAAGGTTGAAGCAATGGTGCAAAAAAATAAAATTTGGGCAAGCTCAATATTGGCAGTTTCTGTTGCATTCACGGCGTGTCAGCCACAACAAGCTGAACCTGAAAAAAAGCCAGATCAAGCAAAAACTGAACAGCCAGATTTGAGTGCAAAACTGATTGGTGATGCGGAAAAATTACAACTGAATTTACCTGAATGTGATGGCGGGGTCTGTCCTGAAATTTCAGTTGAACGCTTAAACAGTAATCAAGCCTTTATTGATGACTTTATTGATGCGGAAATTCTAAAACAGTTAGGTGAAATTCTATCTGTATCGCCTTTAGAAGATAAGACGCTGAGTACTGATGCTCCCGCTGCAAGTGAAGTTCCTGCAGCGTCTGAAGCAAAATCTGCTTTGGCAAATGTTGAAACGCCCAAATTAAAATTGGAAAAAGCCACGCAGCCTTACATGCAAGCGTTCTTAAAGTTAGATAAAGAATTGAAATCTTTAAGTGCCAATCAGCAAATCAGTTTGATGATTAAACCTAAAATATTAAATGCTGAAAAACCCTTGGCAACAGTGGTTTTAAATACCAGTTCATATTTAGGTGGAGCGCATGGTTCTTCTGCACAGCAATATTATAACTTCGATTTAAGCACTCAAAAATTGGTGCAGCTCAACGACATATTATTGCCAAATCAACGTGCTGAGCTTGAAAAGCGGGGCTATGAAGTATTTAAAACTTGGGTGAAAGATGCCAAGTTGGCAGACAATATTCAAGAATACGAACAGATTTGGAAATTTAAACTGTCTGATAATTTTTATCTGAGTCAGCAAGGTTTAATTTTGCAATATGCCGAATATGAAATTGGGCCGTATGTGGTGGGTTTACCACGTTTGACCATTCCGTATGATCAATTGCAAAGTGTATTGAAAAAGCAATATCTACCTCCAGTTGAAGCTGTTGAAGCCTCAGCCGCAAAAGCAAATTAATTAGTTCAATGACTTACTCACTGTTTGATACGCATACGCATTTTGATGTTCCCGATTTTGACGCTGATCGGGAACAGTTGGCGTATGCTGCCAAACAAGCGGGTGTCGATGCGTTAGTATTGATTGGTTTTGTACAGTCACGTTTTCACAATTTGCTGCAAACCCAAGGGTTTTTAGCTCGTTTATCCAATGCTCCCAAAAGCTATTTAGCCCCCGGCTTACATCCGTTTTATATTGAGCAACATCGTACAGAACATTTGTTCGATGTGGAACAGCTGCTAAAACAGCATGATTGTGTCGCTATCGGTGAAATAGGTTTAGATACCTTTTTGAAACAGCATAAACAGCCCGAACTTTTTCAAAAGCAGCAGCAGTATTTTTCCGCACAGCTTGAATTAGCACAGCAGTTTGATAAACCCATTTTGCTGCATATTCGCAAATCCCATGCGGAGGTGCTTTCGATGTTGAAAAAGCATCAATTTAAGCTCGGTGGTATTGCACATGCATTTAGTGGTGGTGTTGAAGAAGCGAAGGCATTTACCAAGCTAGGTTTTAAAATTGGTGTAACAGGGCAAATCACCAATCCTAATGCAAAAAAATTACATCAAGTGGTTCAGACTTTGGGTGTAGATCATTTGGTCTTAGAAACTGACTGTCCAGATATGACTCCCTTATGTTGTCAGCATTCAACGGAAGGGCGTACCCGTAATACGCCGGTCAATTTACCCTATGTATTGCAGGGGCTAGCTCAGAGCTTAAACCGTACTGAATCTGAGATTGCAGATATATTATGGAAAAATTCATTACAAGCATTGCATCTGGACGCTTAAGCGGCAACAAATATGACGCCGCTTGATTGAATCTGGTTTTATTCGCATCGTGCGTGCAATGATGGTTTTCTAAAAAAAGGCGCATTATGCAATTTCTAAAATGCTTTAGACTTGGCATTATGCTGTTAAATTATTTTGAGTGAGTTTTACATGGCACAAGGACTATTGGCTGGCAAACGCTTTTTAATCGCGGGTATTGCAAGTAAGTTATCAATCGCATTTGGTATTGCGCAAGCTTTACATCGCGAAGGTGCAGAACTGGCTTTTACATATCCAAATGAAAAATTAAAAAAACGTGTAGATGATTTTGCTGAACAATTTGGTTCAACTTTAGTTTTCCCATGTGATGTCGCAGTAGACGCTGAAATTGATACCGCTTTTGCTGAACTTGCTAAACATTGGGATGGTCTAGATGGTGTTGTGCATTCAATTGGTTTTGCACCGGCACATACTTTAGATGGCGATTTCACTGATATTACCGACCGTGAAGGTTTTAAAATTGCTCACGACATCAGCGCATATAGCTTTATTGCGATGGCTCGTGCGGCAAAACCTTTATTGGCTGCACGTCAAGGTTGCTTATTGACGCTGACTTACCAAGGTTCTGAACGCGTAATGCCAAACTATAACGTTATGGGTATGGCAAAAGCGTCACTAGAAGCAGGCGTACGTTATTTGGCAACAAGTCTTGGTGCTGAAGGTATTCGTGTAAATGCGATTTCAGCAGGTCCGATTCGTACCTTAGCGGCTTCAGGGATTAAATCTTTCCGTAAAATGTTAGACCTAAATGAAAAAGTCGCACCACTTAAACGCAATGTCACCATTGAAGATGTAGGTAATGCAGCATTATTCCTTTGCTCGCCTTGGGCAAATGGTATTACAGGTGAAATTCTGTATGTTGATGCAGGCTTTAATACTGTAGGTATGAGCGCTGATCTAATGGCAGATGCTGAGTAATTCTCTTTAAGTTCCCTCTCCCTTTGGGAGAGGGCTAGGGTGAGGGAATAAAAACCTCTCCCCTTGGAAACAGTGTTTCTCATCTCCTGGAAGGAGAGGGAATAAATAAAGCATAAAAAAAGACCGCAAAAGCGGTCTTTTTTAGATTTGAAGATAAGCGATTAAGCTTGGCCTTCAGCAGCCGTTTGCGCACGTTGCAAATTCGCTTCGAATTCAGCATCGAAGTTAATTGGTGTAAGCAATAATTGTGGGAAGCTGCCTTTAGTAACCATATCGTTCACAGCTTCACGTAGGAATGGGAACAAGATATTTGGGCAGTAAGCACCAAGAATGTAAGGAAGACGTTCTTCTTCAACGCTATCGATCAGGAAGATACCTGCTTGAGTAACGTCAACGATAAATGCAGTGTCACCCGCATTGTTCGCTTGAACGACAACTTTCAGTGAAACTTCGAAGTGTGTTGGATCAACTTTTTCTGCAGAAGAAGAAAGGTTGATATTTAGTTCAGGCTGCCATTCTTTAGTAAATACTTGAGCCCCAGGTACTTCGAAAGAAATATCTTTAGTATAAATACGCTCTAATGCCAATTGTGGTTGAGCTTGTTGTTCTTCACTCATTGTTTATTCCTTAATATGAGGTGACGATTTATGTTTAAAATTAAGATAGCATGCCGTCGAGTTTGCCTTCACGCTCTAAAGCATAAAGTTGGTCAAAACCGCCAATAAACTGATCATTAATAAAAATTTGAGGAACGGTACGGTGGTTGGTGCGTTGCATCAATTCAACACGTACTTCAGGCGCTTCATTTGATAAATTAATTTCTTTATAAGCCACGCCTTTACGCTCTAGGAGCTGTTTTGCACGAATGCAGTAAGGACATACAGTTGTTGAATAAATCGTAACTTCAGCCATGTTAATCTCCTAAGAAGCGCTTATTTGCTTTTAACTAGAGGTAAGCCTTGAGCTTTCCAGTTGCTAATGCCGCCGTCTAAACGGTATGCATCTGCATGACCGACTTGTTGCAATGCAGAACCTGCCACTTGACCAAGGTTACATACAAAAACCAACGGGCGATCAGAAGTTTTTAACTCTTCAATGTGTTTTGTAATTTGGCTATATGGAATATTACGGCTACCGCTAATATGACCTTCGCGGAAGTCTTTCGCATCACGTAAGTCAATCAATTGAGCATTTTTAGCTTTAACTAAAATCCCTAAAGATTGAGGTGAAATTTTGCGACCATTACGCTGGCCTTCAAGAATAAAGAACAGCACGACCAATACAGCCAGCGTTCCAAATAAGAAGGGGTGATTCCCCATAAATTCGAACCAACGTTCCACAATTCACCTAACTACAATTTTAAATTGCCAAGAGTATAGCCCATAAATATGGTGATCAAAATCACCCCTTCAAGGGCATGAACAGAATAAAAATTAATTTTTTTGCTGCGCTTCCGTGATTTCGTCGATCAGACGTAAATAACTGTCTAATCGACGCGGTAAAATTTCGCCATTTTGAGCCGCCATTCTAAGCGCACATTGCTTTTCATGTTTATGCGTACAGTTACGGAACTGGCAATAGCCCAAATGTGACTCGATCTCAGGGAAACCTTGTTGAACTTTTTCCAATTCTAGGTGCCATAAACCAAATTCACGAATTCCCGGGGAATCAATCAATGCAGAACCTTCACCAAACGCAATTAAGCGCGTAGACGTGGTGGTGTGCTGACCGAGCGCGGAGTTTTCCGAAATAATATTGGTTTTTTGCGCAGCATCCGGAACAATGGCATTAATTAAAGTGCTCTTACCAACCCCAGACTGACCTACAAATGCGACAGTTTCACCAGAAAGTCGAGCAGAAAGTGTGCTTAAGTCACCATCGGATTGGGTTTGCATGACCTCATAGCCCAAGTCACGATATTCTTGTAATAGCGTTAAGATCGGATCGTTGTCTTTAAGTAAGTCTGATTTATTTAAGACCAATAATGCTGGAATATCGGCAGCTGCACAGGCCACTAAATAGCGGTCAATCAGGCCTGGCGCTGGCTCAGGAAGTGGTGCAAATACAATCACAATCAGGCTGACATTGGCTGCGACAGGTTTCACTTTGTGATAACGGTCAGGGCGTGTCAGTAAAGATTGGCGTGGATGAATCGCGGTAATAATCCCTAAACCTGTGATCGGGTCAGCTTGCCATTTGACACGGTCACCCGTCACCAATAATTCGAGATTGGTACGGGTATGGCAGCGCCAAACACTGCCTAATTCGATGGGTTTCCAATGTGGTTCAGGTTCACCAGCTTGCACAATAGGTTTTTCAGGATGTTGGTCGGGTGTAGACAGCGCTTGAACTTCAAGTTGACGACCATAATGTTGGACGACCAAGCCTTCCAAATCTGCAGAAGTATCGATTTCTTCCTGACGAGATTTATGTTGCTTCTGAATGCGACGTTGCTGCTGTTCAGTCAGTCGGCGCTTACGAATTAAAGCCATTCATATCCTAAAAAACCGTGAAAACTAGATGGCAAAAATAGCATGAAAGCAGGGTCTATTTACAGCGCAAGCCCAATAAATTTGCTACTATGTTCATTTTTACAGCCTAATAAGATTGCACATTTATGAGCAGCACACCTGATACACGCCTGATTTGGATTGACCTTGAAATGACAGGTCTAGATACAGATAACGACCAGATTATTGAAGTTGCAACAATTGTGACGGATGATAATTTAAATATTCTGGCGGAAGGGCCTGTGCTTGCGGTACATCAGTCTGACCGTGTGCTCAATGCAATGGATGAATGGAATACTCGCCAACATGGTCAATCAGGCCTAATCGAACGTGTACGTCGTAGTAAATTGACAGCACAAGATGCTGAACAGCAAACTTTAGAATTTTTGAAAAAATGGGTGAATCCAAAATCATCACCAATGTGTGGTAACTCAATTTGCCAAGATCGTCGTTTCTTGCATCGTTTGATGCCTGAAATGGAACAATACTTCCACTACCGTAATCTCGATGTATCATCAGTGAAAGAATTGGCGAAACGCTGGCGCCCAGAGATCATGGGTGGCTTGAAAAAGAATGCTTCACATTTAGCGATGGATGATATCCGAGACTCGATTGCAGAGCTCAAATACTACCGTGAATATTTCTTTATTATGAATAAAGACTAAGGTTGTAAGATCGAAAAAGAGGCGAAAGCCTCTTTTTTTTATCCGAGATATTTTCTCTATCGTTGATAGATGTTGGCTTGATGAATCTCGAGAAAACTTGCAGGCTGAGCCAAATCAGTGAAGCCAAATTGACGATATAGACCATGTGCATCCGCCGTTGCAAGTAACATGCGTCTTAGATCTGCGGCGCCACATTTTTCAAATAAAGTACTCACAATTAATTTTGAATAGCCTTTGCCTCGATGCTCATCGGCGACATAAATATCGGCTAAATAAGCAAAAGTTGCATAATCCGTAATAGCACGACCAAAACCGATGAGTTCATCATCGAGAAGTAGAGCCACGGCCAAAGAGTTTTCAATCGCTTTTTTCACCACATTTTTCGGAATATCTTTTGACCAATAGGTATGGCTTAAAAAGCGATGCACGGTGTCTAAATCCATTTCATTTTTGTCATCGGTAATTTTTAAATTATTTGGCAGAGGATGGATGTCCATGGCAATACACACTTGAGTTTTAGATTTATGGTTATACTTTTTAAAGCAGACCTCCGTTCACTGTAAATGTTTATTTTGATGGATTTAGACCTGATGCGAATGCCGCTCTGTTGCGCTGTCTGCTGAATTGCGTTTTATCAAAGAAAATAAGTAGCGAATTTGCTAAAATGGCGGCTGATTTAACACAGCTTCCAAACCTATGACTGAACTGCTCCAAGATGATGAATATGACCGCCGTTTTGCTGGCGTAGCCAAAATATATAGTGATGAAAGTTTTCATCATTATGAAAAAAGTCATGTCATGGTGATTGGGATCGGTGGAGTAGGCTCATGGGCGGTCGAAGCTTTAGCGCGTACAGGTATTGGTGAGCTAACCTTGGTCGATATGGATGTAGTTGCTGCATCGAATATTAATCGACAATTGCCTGCCATGAGCACGACACTGGGACATGAAAAAATTGAAGTGATGGCAGAGCGCTGCCGTGGGATTAATCCCCGAATCAAAATAAATTTGATTGATGATTATCTCACACCCGAAAATGTCAAAGAAATTTTGGCAGGTGCTCCTGACCTAATTTTAGATTGTATTGATGATGTGAAGGCCAAATTTGCCTTAATGCTACATTGCCGTTTTAATAAAATTCCGTTGATCGTTTCCGGTGGAGCAGGGGGTAAACTTGATCCGCTGAAAATCCGAGTCGCAGATTTATCAAGAACAGAGCAAGACCCGATGTTAGCCAAATTGCGCACACAATTACGCGGCAAAGGCATTTGTAAAAAGCCGAAAGAAAAGTTTGGGATTACCTGTGTTTATTCGATTGATAATCCATTTTCCAGTGCTGATGTTTGTCCAAGTGCGGGCTTACGTTGTGGTGGATATGGTTCAGCAGTAGTCGTGACGTCCAGCTTTGCGATGGTGGCTGTGTCAGAGGTGCTCAAAAAACTTGATGCAAAACGAGCAAAAGCATGACAGCTATCTCATTTTGAAAAAAATAAAGCACCGAATTCGGTGCTTTTTTTGTATATAGAATTAAAATCAGACACAATGTTGGAATAATTAAAATATTGATTTTTTTGGGGCGAGTATGTGGTTTTTACTGATACTAATTTTGGGGATGGGAGCACTTGCGTTTTGGATGTGGAAAAGACCCGATCCAGTAAAACGCGATCAGGCTAAAGCGGTTGGGCATGACTTGTGGATAGACCAATTAGATGCACAGCTGAAATTTGCAGAACGTTTAATGCTTGATGCACCAACCGACTATGCGCGTGCCTATGAGTTGTATCAAAATTTGGCCAAACAGCATGAAATTCCGCAGGCCTATGTCGCTATGGGGCAGATGCATTTACAAGGCTTAGGCCGAGAAGTCAGTGTGGAAAATGCGCTGGCTTTATTGGAAAAAGCCAATAGTTTAGGTAGTGATGATGCTGCATATGTGTTGGGGCAAGTTGAAGAAGGTATCTATGGCGGTGTACCCAATCATGAAAAAGCGCAGTATTGGTATCGACATGCGATTTCACGCGGTCATTTGGATGCGCAATATCGACTCGCTGAATTAAACCCAGAAGATCAGACACATGCCGAGCAGCAACATTTAGATTTGTTGCAAAAAAATGCGGACAATGGACATGCCAATTCACAGTATCAATTGGCACAGTTCTATTTAAACCAAGCCACGCCAAATATTGCTCTAGGATTGGAATATTTACTGAAAGCTGCTCAACAAGACCATATGGCGGCTATTCAGCAATTGCAGCATTTCTATGCTCAAGGAAAGTATCTTGCGCAAAATGATGAAAAGTCATTGCAATATTTAAAGCGAGGATTGCTACTCGGGCACCAGCAGCAGTTGTATGAATATTATCAAGCAGTATTGATGGGTAAAATCGACGTCGATCAGCGTCAGCGGGTTTATCATGACCTTTTGCAGCAGGCCAAAGAGCACAAAGTTGCAGCAGCCAGCCGATTATTAGGCATTGCACATTTTCATGGTTGGTACTTGGAGAAGCAGGAAACTTTAGGTTTTCGCTTTCTGACCGAAGCTGCTCAACTTAAAGATGCTGAAGCGATTAGTCTTATTGCAGCGCTATATTTTGAAAAGTATTTGGTTAGTGATGATCCACAAAAAGCATTTGAGTTATATCAAACAGCGTATCAATTCAAACCCTTATTGATTAACCAAGTTGGTTTGGCCCTATGCTATCTACACGGCGTCGGTGTTGAGCGAAATATCAAGCAAGCGCAGCAACTTTTAATTGAAGCTGCTAGGCATTTAAATGATATGTCCATTACTTGTGTCGCTGATCAAAACTATGTGATTGGACGTTTTTATACATTGCCAGAGTATCCATTAGCACATCGTGATCAGTGTCTGAGTTATCTGGAAAAAGCCGCAGAACAAGGTTCGCAGGATGCTGCTTGGTATCTCTACCGTTTAGCCGTGGACAATATCTTGCCTGATCTACAGTTTGATGAAGCTCAAAGCCAGCGGGCATTGTTGAAAGCGGCAAAATTAGGTCATCCTGATGCACTTACGCAACTAGGTCTAGTTAATTTAAAAGGACAATGGGGAACACAAGATTTCCAACAAGCGTTGCAGTATTTCTCGCAAGCGGCGGGATTAGGAAATGTGACTGCCTTGTACCAGCTTGGTGAAATGTCAGAACATGGTTTGGGTGTGCAGCAAGATTTAACTCAGGCACATAGTTATTATGCACAAGCTGCTCAGGGGATGAGTGCTGCGGCGTTAACGCGATTGGGCTATTTATATATTCATGGCATGGGCGTAGAGCGTGATCTTAAAATTGCACAGCAATATTTGGAAAAAGCGGCCTTGCAAGGCTATGTCGAAGCACAAGAACAATTGGAGAATATTCACGCATTTTTAAATACCAATTAATCGTGATGCAAGGCAGTAAGGTGGTATGAAGAGACCTGAAGTTTAGTTTGATGGTCTCTACATTTTTTTAATGCAGAAATAAATAGAGTAAAAATAACATAAAGAATTGATGTAGAAATTTGAATTTTTACTTACATAAAACCCAAAAAAGCAGGCAGATTATGCCTAGAAAAATATGAGTTTTTTTGATTAAATACCCCGCATATTTTATAAAAATCTGATTTTAGATAATAACGATGCTGAACAATATTTATTCTGCACTTGAGAAATTGGGCATTAGTCCACAAAAACGTGCCTTGCATATTCAATTTTCCAATACCACGCTGAATGAACAAGTATTCTTGCAACGTATTGATGGGGAACATGCCTTAAGTGAAGGTTTGAATGTTCAGCTCATCTGTCTCTCAACTTCTGCCACGCTCGAACTGAAACAATTTATTGGCACGCAAGTCGCAATCGATCAGGTGACCGATGCTGGGCAACTTTTTCGTATTACCGGGATCATTACTGAAGCATTTCAAGGCCAAAGTGATGGTGCATTAACGCTATATAAGTTGACCTTAGAAGATGCAACGGCATTATGGCATAAGCGTCGTAATAGCCGTGTGTTTATGAATAAATCGGTCAAAGATGTGGTCGAGATTATTTTTAAGGAATGGCAAAAAAAGAGCCCACTTTTTGCAGCGAGCTTAAGTTTGGACTTAAGTGGCTTAAAAAAAGAGTATGACGTTCGACCATTCATGATGCAAAGTAATGAAACCGACTATGATTTTATTACCCGCTTATTACGCAGTGAAGGCATTCATTGGTTGGTTGATGAAGCTCAATCTTTTGTAACATCGTCTGCGGCACCCATCGCAGCCCAAAAGCTACGTTTGATTGATGATAATAGTCAATATCAAGCTTTGGAGCGACGTAATATCCGTTTTCATCGCAGTAGTGCGACTGAAAAAAATGACAGTATGACCAGTTTTATCGGTCAGCGCAGTCTGCAACCGACGTCGGTACATGTGCAGAGGTGGCAGGCAGATGTGCTTGAACAGGACGAGGGTGGTGGTGCAGTACAAAGCAAGCACCTACATAGTCAAAATCAAGATAATGCGAGCTTAAGCTTAGAGCAGGCATGGCATGTGAGCCCTGCATGGATGCAAGATCTGAATGGTGAAGATGCTGCAACTGCCTCTAATAGTGCTCAAGTTGAACGTCTCAATCAAAATTTTAGTGATTATTATGCGGCTCAAGCCAAACAATTTATTGCCAAAAGTACCGTACGTGATACGCAAGTTGGTTATTGGTTCAAATTGGATGAGCATCCAGAGATTGACCAGCATCGTGGTGCAGATCAAGAGTTTTTGATTTTATCTAAGTCTTTTTATAATCAAAATAATTTACCCAAAGACTTAACCGATCAAGTTACACAACTGATCCATCAAAGTCAGTGGCAAGTCAAACAAAGCGATGCGGATGAACGCCAAGCCAATACCTTGGCTTTACAACGTCGAAATATTACGACCGTCCCTGAATTTAATCCACTTACACATCGACCAGTAACACATCCCCAACGTGCCAAAGTTGTGGGGCCTGCCGGTGAAGAAATCCATGTTGATGAATGGGGGCGGATAAAAGTTCGTTTTCTGTTTACCCGTTCCGATGATCATGGCCATGATGGCGGTGCAGGTGCGAATAATAATGACACAGACTCGGCTTGGGTTGATGTACTGACGCCTTGGGCCGGTGAAGGTTATGGAGCGCGCTTCTTACCTCGCATTGGTGAAATAGTCGTCGTTGATTTCTTTGATGGCAACATTGACCGACCTTTTGTCGTGGGTCGTATTCATGAAGCGCAGCGTAGTCCCACTAAATTTGACAATAAAGGACAATTACCCGATACCAAAAAACTTGCGGGAATTCGTTCCAAAGAAGTGGCGGGAGAGGGATTTGGTCAATTACGCTTTGATGACACCACGGGGCAAATTAGTACCCAGCTGCAAAGTAGTCATGGTGCGAGCCAACTGAACCTCGGTAAGCTCAGTCATCCAAAAGATAAAGCAGAAAGTGAAGATCGGGGTGAAGGTTTTGAGCTGCGGACCGATCAATGGGGGGCAGTACGAGCTGGACAAGGTTTATTGGTGTCGACTTATAAACAGGAAAAGGCCAATGGTGAACATTTAGATGCAGAGATTGCAAGAACACAGCTGGAGACGAGTCATAGTAATAGTAAGTCTTTAAGTGATATTGCAAAACAACAAAAAACAGATGAAATTGAATCTGTTGAACAGCTCAAAGCTTTTGCCAGTGAAATAGAAAAAGATATCGCTAAATTTAAAAAAGCCATTCTTTTACTTAACTCAGTGGATGGTATTGCACTGAGTACACCAGAGGATATTCATTTATCTGCAACAGGCATGATCAACCAAATTGCCGGTGATAGCATTAACCTAAGTACGCAAAAAAATATTGTGGGACAAGCTTTAGGTAAGGTTAGCTTATTTGCAGCACAAGGCGGTATTAAAGCCATTGCAGCGCAAAGCAAAATTGAAATTCAAGCACAGTCAGATGCTTTGGATATTTTGGCAAAAAAAGGAATTACGATTTCTTCTACTGAGGACAAAATAGAGATTAGCAGTCCGAAAGAGATTGTGATCACAGGAGCTTCTTCTCAAATTACTTTAAATGGCTCGGGAATTCTTGCTAAGACAGGCGGTAAATTTGAAGTAAATGCAGGGCAGCATCTATTTAAACCAGCATCGAGTGCTAGCAAGTCTGCACAACTTCCTGCTTCTAATCCGATGAAAGGGGCCTTAGAACTGCTCAAGAGCTATGGTGGTCAAGATTTCTTTAGCGGAACTGGATTTAAAGTGATTGATGCTTTGGGCAAGCAAGTTACAGGAAAATTAGACGGCAATGGCTTTGCTCAAGTAACGGGTATTGCACCAGGACCGGCTAAAGTTGAGTTTGACAAAGATCCTCGAAGTGCTTGGGATTCAGCGAGTCATTTTAAGCGTGACTATCAATGGGCAGAAAACGTTGTACCGGGAGCTTCAGACTTGATTCAGAATGCACTCGGGTCGTTGGGGCAAAATTTAACTTCACAGCTTAAAGATAACTTATTCAATTTAAATGCAGATTCTTTAAAAAATATAGGAAAAAATGCATTAAAAGATCTAGGTGGACAGGCATTAAATCAATTTAAAGACCAAGTCACCAACTCTGCACTATCTGCAATTTCATCGAAACTCAACTTGGGACTTTCTGCTTCACAAATGGCAAGTTTGGGTCAGGGTGCACAAGGCTTATCCAGCGTATTAGGTGGAAGTGGAATGAGTAACGGCATCGTTTCTGGGTCAACTGCTGCCGCAGTTCAGAACTCACAAGCAACCATTGATAAGGATATAGTGGGCCGTAAAATTTCTTATTCCACACGCGCATTGACTTATACGGAAACCATTCGAGAAGGCTCTGCAACGCCTACGAATGTGACAGCTGCACCAGTCGCAGTGCCTAAAGTGCCTGAAATAAAAGTAGCGGAAGCTGCACCAGAAAAAGCGATACCTGTCCTTGCCAGTGACGATGATTGGGTAGATAGGAAGCAATATTCAAGCCCTTATCTCACTTATAGCGAAACTACACGACCGAAAAAGAACAATGGTTAGCGTTTGCTAAAGCTAGCGCCAAACACAGTTTTAAATATTTAGAATTTGAGTAATAGGTTTTTACATGACAACTGATCAAAATGTTCAAAAAGAACAACAGACAATAAATAAGCCAGCCGTAGAATTGGCAATTTTCAATTTAGAGAGTGTGACGCATACTGAAGATCATAAGTTTATAGCACATCAAATTCAGGATTATTTAAAAGCGTGTGGAAATACCAGCCTTGAGCAGCTAAAAGCTAATGCAAATGTTCCGACTGTAGCGAATATCTTTGCATTATCTGGGGCAGTTTTAGACTTGTTATTATTTGCCACCGAGCAAGAACAAGGGGATGCCGCTGTACAAAAAATAGCAGTGCTGAGTATGAACCTGATAGGTTTGTATTTAGAACCTAAAGCTGAAGCTCATGTACGTATGGCTTTACGTCCTTTATTGGGACTCATGGCTGAATGCTTATATCCGCAAAATGGTAAGATCAAAGAAGCTGATATCCGTCGCATGTCTTTGCATTTAAATGCACAAATGGCAGGAGATTTAGAAAAGTTTCTGACTGAAACACAGGCCAAACTACCTAGCCTGCTTTCAGGTGCGACAAATTTAGGAACATCAATATTAAACACTTTTGCAGCACCTATTCAGTCGGGGCTGGTTTCACCGACTATTAGCTTTGGTGCAAGTGCTGAAAAACGAGATCCGGCAGAACAATTTAGCAATTGGGCAAAACCGCTGATTGATTTAAGTAAAACCAGCGCACTTGCCAATATGCTACCTAAAATAAGGAAAGAACAAACAGGCACGCTGCTACAAACTCAAGCAACTCAGGCATTGAGTTCATTTCCAAATGAAATTCAACGTCAAGCTAACGCAAGTCTAAAATACAGTTTGGCATGGCTAATTCAAGAAACCTTAAAAGCCATTAAAACTCAAGGTAACAAAGCCAATGCCAGTGTGCCGATTAATCAAACTGGGGAACATGAGCAGCACACCACAGGGGATACTTTAGAGTTTTTAGCTTTACAGGCTGACGCATTGAATGATTCGACTTGTTCGATTCCAAATGAGGATGCTACACCTAGTGATTCAGCAACTGATAACAGTATTAGTTATGCTATAGGTGCTGAACGGGTCAATCACACCGATTTTAATTTACCTAAAGTGGGTTTTAGCTTTAGCCGTCAATATAATTCGCAAATGCATGAGTTTGATCAAAGTCTCATGGGCGCGCGTTGGATGATGCCTTTTTCGAATGTCATCATCCAAAATAGAAACGGCTATTTGTTTATTGATAGTAATGGGCGCAAGCATCAGCTACCAGATTCAATTACCTATGAAGCATACACGGTGCCTTATGAAGGCTTTACGGTAGAACCTTTAGAAAATGAAGATTTGCTACTAAACTTTGGTTCAGCGTGGAGTTTCCATTTTCACAGCTTTAATGGCGGAAAACACTATCAGTTGATTCAGCAATTCAATGAAGAAACAGATGAAAAAGTTGCTTTAAGTTATTTACTATTTGAACAGCAGGCTTATCTACAAAGTATTGATTTTCAATTGAAGAAAGCTAAACACCAGCTCAAGTTTGCCTTTAATGATCAAGTAAAAGTTATCGCTGCTTTTGTGGATGAACAGGCAGAGCCAGTGTCACGTTATGAATATGATACGCAAGGCAATTTAATTAAGGCTGTAGATCAAAATGGTCACGTGCGCAGCTATGAATATAATGATGCGCATCAGCTGACCCGTTATACCGACCGTACAAGGCGTGGGCAAAATATTCGTTATGAATCCAAAGAAGCGAATGCCAAAGCCATAGCAGAATGGGCAGATGACGGCAGCTTTAAGACCCGTTTGGAGTGGCATCCACGACTGCGCCAAGTTGCTGTATATGATGCTTATGATGTGCCGACCTATTACTACTTTGATTTAGATGGTTTTACCTATCGCACACGCTTAGCCGATGGCCGTGAAAAATGGCTATCGCGTGACAGTCAAAAACGCATTACCCGTCAAATTGATTTTGCAGGCCTAGAAACCGAACAAATTTATAACGAGCAAGATCAGCTGATTAAAATTGTACAGCCGAATGGAGGCATCATCCGTTTTGCCTATGATGAAGCAGGAAATTTGACGGAAACTAAAGATCCAGAAGGTCATATTTGGAAAAAAGAATACGATGCAGACGGTAATGTAACGAAGGAAATTAATCCTTTAGGTCATAGCACGCAATATAAATACAACAACGATAATCAAATTGTCGAAATCATTGATGCCAAAGGCGGCGCTAAAAAAATTCAATACAATGATTTGGGGCAAATGACCGCATATAGCGATTGTTCAGGTAAAGAAAGCGCATGGGAATACGATGAAGAAGGCGCACTGACGGCCCAGCAGTCTGCTGATGCGCAGCAAGTCAAATATATCTACAGCTCAGAAGGTAAAGACAAAGGTCAGCTTAAAGCAATTGTCTATCCTGATGGTTTAAAAGAACAATTTGAGCATGATGAAGAAGGGCGCTTGCTCAAGCATACGGATACCAAAGGTTTAAGTACGCAGTACCGTTATAATGCTGCGGGTTTGCTCGAACAGCGTATAGATGCGAACCGTCATCAAATTGGCTATCAGTGGGATAAGCAAGGTCGAATTCAAAAGCTGATCAATCAAAACCATGCGGAATATTTATTTAGTTATAACCGTTTTGGGCAGTTGGTGCATGAACAAGCCTTTGATGGCGAAGAAAAGCATTATAGTTACAATGACAATGGTCAGCTGTTTCAAATACGTCAACCGAATATCCTGACCCAATTGGGTTATCATGCAGATGGCTCAATCGCTTCAAAAATCTATACGCATGTGCAAACACGTGTAAGCCAAACAGAAGAATTTGAATACAACCTGAATCATCAGTTGAGCAAGGCGACGAATAAAGACAGTCAAATCGATTTTTATCGCAACCCGCTTGGCCAATTGGTACGTGAACATCAGCACTACAAGGTGCCAAATTTAAAGCCGCTGACTGCAGTACTGCGTTATGAGTATGATGAGTTAGGTAATTTAACAAAAACCATCCGCCCCGATGGACAAGTGCAAACTAATTTGAATTATGGTTCCGGGCATATCTATGGCATCGCCTTTAACCAACAAGACATGGTGGCATTTCAGCGCGATGATTTACACCGTGAAACTGCGCGGATGCTCGCCAATGGATTGGTTCAAACCAAAAATTATAATGATGTGGGTTTACTCAGTTCGCAGCTGATTCAGCCAGAGCAAGAGACTTTAGGGCGAGTACAGCATCAGGCGGAACGGCAGTATTATTATGATCAAAATTATCTACTCACGCAGGTGAACGACAGCCGTTTAGGCAAGCTGAATTATCAATATGATGCGGTTGGCCGTTTGATACAGAGTCAAAGTGTGCATAAAACGGAAAGCTTTGCTTTTGACCCTGCGGGGAATTTAATTGACCCGATTGCCACGCAGGCGTCTCAAGTCAAAAGTAATTTGATTGCTCAATATAAGGGTAAAAACTATAAATACGATGCGCAAGGCAATGTGATTGAAAGCAGCCATGCAGGTAAAACATTAAAATTGACTTGGGATAACCTGAATAGATTGATTCGTAGCGATCATCAGGGGCAGGTGACTGAATATGGTTATGATGTATTTGGACGGCGTTTATATAAGAAAAATCAAAATGCGCAAACCCTGACCTTATTCGGCTGGGACGGTGACCTGATGATTTGGGAGTCACAGCAATCTAATGCTGTTGAAGAAAACTACACTAAGCATTATGTCTATGAACCGCAGAGTTTTGTACCGCTGCTGCAAACGGGTTATACAGGATTTATTAAATTAATTGAAACACCAGACTACTCAAGGTTCCAAACAGAACCTTATTCCATCTATAAAGACCCTGTATGGAAAGTAGAAACGAGAAAGAATAAAGCAGAGTTAGAACGCGTTATGTTTTATCATTGTGATCAAGTGGGTACACCACAAACACTCAGTAATGAGTTAGGTGAGTGCGTTTGGGAAATCAAACAGGATACATGGGGCACTTCTTTAGAGATCAAAGCGAGTGAAAACTCACTTGAACAAACCAATATCCGATTCCAAGGACAATATTACGATAGTGAAACAGGATTGCACTATAACCGTTATCGTTATTATGAGCCATATAGTGCAAGGTATTTGAGTAAGGATCCAATAGGCTTGTTTGGGGGAGAAAATAACAGTAGTTATGTAAGTGATCCTAATCAGTGGGTAGATCCGATGGGGTTGATGGGTGGGAAAGATAATGGATTATTTTGGTTAACTGATTCTGCCAGCGAGGAAAGCAACAATCAAATTAAGAATATGGTGCAACAATCTAGAAATAATCCAAATAATAAAACCCAACTAGAATTAATACAAAGTGATGCGGAAAAAGGGAGGGTTTTAAGAGCAAATACGCCTGCTGTAAGTCCTACAGAAAGTCAAAGAAATGATTTTCCTGTAATCAATAATAGTAGAGGTAGCAGTAACGGTGGAGTATTAGCAAAATTACTTCCAAATACTATGTCACCTTTGGCTAAAGATCCGCAACTCGCTCAGGATTTAAAGGCTCAAGGTGCTATGAGAAATAATAACCTAGGAGCTGTAGCCGTAGCGGGTTATGCCCCTTATGCTATTGTAGGTGGAAAAGAGGCAGCACCAGTGGTTTTAAAAGTAGGTCGAGAAGGAATAAAAAGTATACCGAGTTTATCGAAAACGGCTTTACAAAATGCGAAAAATATATCGGCAACGCCAGTGGGACAGGCTGTGGTAAAAACAACTGGTGGTAGTGTACTGGTGGATAGTAGTTTACAAGCAAAAGATATGTATAAATGTAAATGTTTACAATGGGATGGATCTAGATCTTTAGTTGCCGTTGGTACGGGAGCTGCTTTTGGAGCTTGGGGGGGGGCGATGGCACAAACAGCTAAAGTTCCATTTGTTGGTACAACGGGTGTGCCTACAGCCATTGCTGGAAAAAATACTGGTGGATTAGTAATTTGGGCAAATCAATTTGCATTACAACAAACATCATCTAGAGCAATTAATAGTAGCACCTCTGATGATAAGAAGCAGGATAAATAAAATGTTAACAATTCTAGTTGAAGTAATTTTATCATTTTTTATATCCAATTATGAATCTGAAAATTATCCTTATCTAGCAGGTTTCATAAAGGGAATAGTTTTAGGTATATCAGCTTTCCTCTTGGGGATGTTGATTGATGTTATTAATGATAAAATTATGGAAACACATTTGATAATATTATATTTCATTACTTGCATTGGTATAGGAATAATAGGAGGGCTATTTTTTATGTTTTTTACTTGGTTCACTAAAAAATAATACTAATAACATAAACGCTTGGTGTGACGGTTTTAAAAGCATAGGTGTGACGGTTTTAAAAGCATAAAGGAACCGATTAACTGCACAAAAGACATAAATTTGACCTACAGTTACTTTTAAAAGGCTTTGTTGCACAAAGATTTGAAATACAAAGCCCCCCTAATTGAGCCAAATTTAAGGCGTAACTTGGGTAAGTGGTCGACCTAATTCCGTAAATCTGTTGAGCACTGCTCCACGTGCATGGATCTCATTCACTTGGCTATCAAAACTCCTTGCACAGAGTTTATCTCCTAATAATTTAATGCAATGCATCTTAGTTTCAACCAAACTTCGCCGATGATAGCCTGACCATTTTTTCCATAGTGTCCGGCCTAAACGTTTAATTGTTCGAAATAATTCATTCCCTCTAGCGAGCTACTCTTTGTATCTTTCCATGGTTTCGCATTTTTTCTAGGTGGAATCACCGCATTCTCTTGCCGATCTGCAATGACCTGACGGCATTGCTTGGTGTCATAAGCTCCATCAGTATAAACAGAGTCAATCCGCTCATCTTGTGGAATCTGATTAAGTAAATCGCCAAGCACCTGTGAATCACTGACATTATTGGTTGTAAGCTGAACTGCTCGTATTTGTAGGGTTTTAGTATCTATACCAATATGAAGTTTACGCCATTGGCGACGATATTCAGGTCCATGTTTCTTGCGCTTCCATTCGCTCTCACCTCGAAACTTCATGCCTGTAGAGTCCATGAGTAAATGCAGCCCATCGCTACTTTTTTGTTAGCTGATTACAATATCAATATGCTTTTGTCTTCTACAAAGCGTGGTGTAATCTGGAGCTATCCAATTTAATCCGCAAATTTTAATCAGACTTTGCACAAAGCCAGTAACCATACGTAAAGACAGACGAAATAAGGATTTAATTATTAAGCAGCATTGGATGGCTGCGTCGGAGTAGGTTTGATTTCGCCCTTGTTTGCCTTTTGATGGCGCATACCATTGCGTAGCAGGATCAAACCAAAGGGCAATATTTCCGCGACTCATGAGTGCTCGGTTATATGCGGGCCAATTGGTTGTGCGGTAGATTTTGTGTGTAGGTTTCTTCATTTGAAAATTATATCGCTGAAAAAGCCTTTACAGATAGGTTTGTTCAACAAAGCCATTGTACTCCCTCAAAATTTTGATCTAGTAAATTTTTTAATATTCTTTTCTGCGATTTTTACTTTTTATTTATGTATATTATTAAAAGTTCCGCAGCTTCGTTAATATATCTCAGTGAAAACTCTGAACAAGTTTTTGATCTGTATGGCTTTAAAAATCCTCAAGAAATATATCTATTTACTGCATGACATGAAGATACATCAGAGAAATTAATTTTAGAGTCTATTTACGATTATCGAAAAGTTATTAAAGATGATCCTTATCCTGAGGATTATTCTGATAAGAAATGAAAAAGTCTATTTTATCTTTAATTGCATATTTTGCCCAAGATAATGATATCCAAAAATG
>NZ_VOZB01000007.1:0-209823 GCF_013420005.1 Acinetobacter sp. YH12040 | reverse complement strand
CGCAAGAGATGCGATGGATGTCTGATGATTTGTAGTCATAAATTTAAGTCCCCACTTGTTTCTAAGTGGGGACTAAATTAAGGCTTATAGGATGAATTCAGAAGGTGTGTTCAGCGGACGCTTACGATTAAGAAGCTAGAAGATAGAATCCTACAAATCACTGAAGAGCCTGATTCAAGTACCACAGAACCTATAAGATTAAATTCAATGCATCCATTAGATAGGAGGCAACAAAGTGATAAGTCTAATGAATCTGAATCTTGGTTAAGCCAATGATTCGATTACTAGGATGAGACATCCTACAGGTCATGCATTTGATCTTACAGTCTGAGTTACAGATATAGTCTAAGTATCTTGAGTGACAAGACAGCCCTTAGCCTTAACAGGCTAAGGTTTTAATTTAAATTGGGTGGCTTAAAAGTAGAAATTTGTCTTTTGCTCATCCAGTAACTTATGCAACCACGCCGGCAAAGAGGACTGATAAAGTAATATCCACTCTTCGGATGTAAGCGTCTTTTCAAGCTTTTTAACCATATTTAAATCAACAATCTCTTTTCCAAAAAAGAGTAATGCTGATATGGCCATTCCTACGTGGCTGTTAAATGGATGTTGGAAAAATTTGCTGTTTTTAGTATGCAGCAATCTTACCTGAGTGCCTCCAATCTTAAATTCGTGAGAGTAACCTGATGTATAAAACACATCCATCACTGGAACCTGCGTGCTTAGTTTAAGACGATTTGCGGCCACACCACCATGCACCTGGATGAGTTCACCATTTTTTTTAGCAATCACTTTGACCACTTCATAAATATCAGGGCTCAGGTATCGCCCTTTTAACATACGGTTTGGTTCAGGTTTATAATAAACACCATGCTGAATGCGATTAATCACGCCCTGCTCATTTAAACGATGGAGCTCCTGATAAACGACCTCAGTCCTTCCAAGTTGTTTAAACTCGTCCACAGAAAAGACATGACCAAGGTGAAATGCTCTCACCCGTTCTTGAATCGATTTTGCAATATTTAACATGGCCTTAAGCCCCAAAAAGCTATCAAAAAGGTGGTTACAACCATGAGGGAGTCACCACACAAACTATGCTTTAGCCTTGGCAATGACCAAGGCTTTTGAAAACTATCTCATCCTATAGTCAGACCAGTAGCATGAAGCCATAATGAGCTGATTTTCATGTAAGCGTGACCAGAGTCGTACATCAAGATCTCGTTCTAGATTTTCAAGAGTGAAATTAGAGATAATCAAAGTTGGCCTCATCATGTCATAGCGTTTGTATAGCACTTTATGAACAAGTTCTAAACGAGCTGAATGACGATCATGTAGCCCATATTCATCTAAGACGAGTAAATCAAAATCAGCAAAAAATTGAATCCATTGCTCTTCAGATTGGTCTTCAATACTCCATGAATTCATAATGATTTTTGCTATCTGAGCACTCGTTATATAACGAGATGACATTTTGGTTTTATAGATAACATTGCGAATGATCGCTGATCCTAGGTGAGTTTTTCCAGTACCTGGTGTGCCATAAAGGATAAGGTTGGATTTCGATCCGTTTAATAATTGCTGTGTGAAATTCTGACAGCATTCGACAACTTGCTGCTGTTCAGTAGTACTAACACTATAATTAGAAAAACCACATTCCAAATAACGTTGATTTAACCCTGAGCTATGAATACGGTGATGTAACAGCTTTTGCTGTAACTCTTCCTGATGTTGTTTATTCGTTTGTTCAAGATTTTCTTTCGCACAGACTTTGCATAACTGATGATTACCAACTTTTATTAATGGGTAACCATGTTTGGAGCACAAGGTAGTTAAAACTTCATTAGGAGTTTTTAATAGATCAATAGCTATATTCATTATCTACTCCTAAATCCATTTTCGATTAATTGGTTTTTCTTCATTTTTATCATCCTGCCTTTGAGATGAAGATGAAGATGAAGATGAAGATGAAGATAAAGATAAAGGTGAAGGTGAAGGTGAAGGTGAAGGTGAAGGGCATTCTTTAAGTGATGCTTGTGCATTGCTAGAGCATTCCGAATCTGATGCATCAGCATTACTTGCGCTTTTATTCCAACGAGCTTGTGCTGCTAATTTCCCACGTTCAGATTTCATTTTCTGATTCAGAATGGCTTGTTCTTTTAATGTAGTGATGTAGTTAGATTGAATAAATCCATTTATTTCTTCAAAAAGATTCAGGATTTTTAATGTAGTTATTAGGCTCTTGGTTTTAGGACTCGTTAGTTTAGTCACACTCATCAAAATGCTGGGTTCACTTGGTATAGGACCATTCTTCCAAAAGTCCATCATGAGAAAAAGGGTAGCGCCCACTTGTTCGCTCGAAAGTCGAGTAAATTTCGCTTGAAGATCACCAATATACAGTGGCATCCAAATTGTTGCGTCAGTATTCATTTTAAACCTACAAAAGGTAGGGGCATTTCAAACATGCCCCAGAAGAGAATTAAGAAAATATTTTTAAAAAAAGTATACGAGCCGTTTGTATGAGATCTTCTAAGTCGTATACGGTGAAATCATTGGTAATGGGATAGTTTTCACATAAACGATCAGCCCAAAGGCGAAGGGCTTGATGGTCATTGAAGCAGCTATTTACTTTGAGCTTAGTAGCTAAACGATCTAAACGAGGGATTTCAAACTCAGTGATAATATGATTTGCCATTGCATCGGCAGCTTCACATACGACGACACCATCAAATACTGATTTATCAAACATGGTGAATCTCCTGACAGCCAGAATTAGGCAGTACAAGGAAATAGGGATTTCGTTTATATTTTATTTTCTTTATCATTGGTAAGTACCTCATGATTTACGTCTTGGTGGTATCTCAGGCTTGTTTGCACGACTTATGGTTCACTTTGGCGAGAGAGGTATAAGTTGTTTGGACAGGCCTGAATTTTTTGTTCTTCGTAAAATATATGGGGAATTATCAGCAGCTATGGCATAATCAACCTCATAAAAAGTACTAGGAAAGTAGGAAAATTTATTCCTTAGACGTAAATTATCATAATTTTACGGTATTTCAAGTATTTTTTACTATTTAAATAGGAAAAAGTATGATTAAGTCGAACTTAGCTGTATTGTTAGCTGAAAGAAAAATGCGTGTTGCAGATTTGGTAAAAGAGACTGGTATCAATAAAAGTACGCTCTATAAGCTGTATAACGATGAATCTGTGCGTATCGACTTTGAGACGATTGATAAGATTTGTTTGGCTTTAAATGTAGAAGTAGGCGATTTATTACTATTCAGGAAAGAATAAATTAATGATACGGATTATCTTTGGAGGGAAAATAATTATTAGTTTATTAGAACGAATAGCTTATCTGTTTATTTAAAAAATATTAATTATCAATATAATAGATTTATAGATCATATTTAAATTACATGAGAAAACAATGCAATTTATAGTCAATGGACCAGACATCCCAGATGAATTGTTACAGGCACATGAAGAAGGTAAAGTTGTGTTTTTCTGTGGTGCTGGGATTTCATATCCAGCTGGCTTACCAGGTTTCGGTGGGTTGGTTGATCAGATTTATAAAGCTACTGGTGCAAAAACAACCGATCTTCAGCAAGTCGCTATAGATAATGGTCAGTTTGATACTGCTTTAGATTTGCTTGAGCGAGATATAGTGGGTGGACGTTACGTTATGCGTCAAGCTTTAGCTAAATCTTTAAAACCAAAATTAAGAAAAAAAGGTGCTACAGAAACACAGCAGGCACTATTAATTTTATCAGGCGATCGTAAAGGTACATTAAAGTTAGTTACAACTAACTTTGATGCTATTTTTGATAATGCTGCTAAAAAATTAGGTATGGGTAAACTACATACATATTCCGCACCAATGTTGCCTGTACCGAAAAAGACTAAATGGAATGGCATAGTTTATTTACATGGTAAATTGCCAAAAAATTATGATGAAGCATCTCTGAATCGGTTAGTGATTACGAGCGGAGATTTTGGACTCGCTTATTTGACTGAAAGATGGGCATCACGTTTTGTTAGTGAGTTATTGAGAAACTACATAGTTTGTTTTGTTGGTTATAGTCTTAATGATCCTGTCATGAAATACATGATGGATGCTATTGCTGCAGATAGAATGTTAGGTGAAAACACTCCTCAGGCATGGGCTTTTGCAGATTCAGACCCAAGTGATATTGCAGATACCACAGTTAAATGGAAGGCAAAAGGTGTCAATCCAATTATCTATGAAAAAACTGCTGGTCATTCGTTATTACACCAAACATTACATGCTTGGGCTAAAACATACCAACATAGAGTTTCAGGTAAACAAAATATAGTTATAAGCAATGCACTTGCTAAGCCTTCAGGTAGTACTCAACAGGATAATTTTGTTGGGCGGATGTTATGGGCCCTTTCGGATCCTTCGGGAGAACCTGCTAAGACTTTTGCAGATTATAATCCAGCTCCTTCTTTGGAATGGTTATTTAAAGCTTTCTTAGATGATCGATATGCGCATAAAGATCTGCAGATATTTGGCATTACTCCTAATGACAAAGCTGACGATAAATTAGTTTTTAATTTTGTAAATAGACCTACCCCATATCACTTAGCTCCAAAAATGTCACTGTTAAGTGGATATTTGACAATGGGCAATTGGGATAAAGTAATGTATCAAATTGCTAGATGGTTACTGAGACATTTGAATGATCCGCAGCTTATTCTTTGGGTATCTCGGCATGCAGGAAAAATTCATCCTAGTTTTGTTAGTTTGATGAATTATCATTTAAGTGATTTAGATGCTAAAAGTAAGTCAGTTGCTACAGATGAACTGAATGAAATAGTGGTGCATGCCCCAAATGCTATACCTGATGAATTCTCCAAAAAACTATGGAGACTCATTTTAAGTGGCAACGTTCAAAGTTCATCTAACAGTTTAGATTTATATGATTGGAAACGACAATTTTTACTTAATGGTGCAACAAAAAATTTAAAATTAACTTTAAGAGAAATTTTAGCTCCGAAAATAGTAATTAAAGAAAAGCTTTCTTTTGAAAAATCAAATGCTACAGATAGTAAGTCTTTAATTGATGTTGAACTGAATTTGAATTCAGACCATGTACATTCAGAATTGGTAGAGTTTGAAAAATCTAGATGGAAAGAGGAGTTACCTAGTTTTCTAGAAGAATTTCAATTGCTATTGAAAGATGGGTTAGATCTACTAAAAGAGTTGGAAAAGATTGATTGTAAGAATGATTTTTCGGATTGGCATTTACCGTCGATTGGCGAGCATCCACAAAATCGTAATTTTCACAATTGGACTGCTTTAATTGAATTATTAAGAGATTCATGGTTACAACTTAACGAAGTAGATACCTTGAAAGCTTCAAGAATTGCTCATTATTGGTTTGATTTAAATTACCCAACGTTCAAGCGTTTAGCCCTATTTGCAGCAAGTAAGGGAAGTATTGAGCCTTCTATTTGGTTCGATTGGTTAATATCAGATAATACATGGTGGCTATGGGCTCCAGATACCAAGAGGGAAGTCTTAAGACTTTTAGTCTTACAAGGGCATCAACTTAAGGGGAAATTCAAAGATGAGTTAGAGTCTATCATTATTAAAGGCCCTCCTAGAGAAATGTATAAGGATGGATTGGATGTAGAAAAATGGAATGACATACTAAATCGTTCTGTGTGGCTTCTTTTATCGAAATTAGAGTTATCTGGACTTAAATTAGGCAAAGATGCTAGTGGGAAATTGGATGATCTAAGTAAGCAATATCCTTATTGGAAACTGGCCGAAGATGAAAGAGATGAGTTTTCATTTTGGATGAGTAGTGGTTGGCGTAATAATCTTGATAGTGATTCTGAATTCGAAGAGTTCCCAACAAAAAGAGCCGAAATTGTAAAGCGATTGACGCGCTCTATATCTGAAGAATCATCTGATGATAATGACTATGAAAACAGAAAAGATAATTGGGTAAAGATCTGCACTAAGCACCCAATGCAAACACTTTTTGCTTTAAAAGATTTAGCTGAAAAAGATATTTGGCCTTTGAATAGATGGAAGCAGGCATTTCAAACTTGGGGTAACCGTCGATTTGCTAAAAGAGTGTGGATGTACGGTGCTCCATTTATACATAATATTCCTGATCATTTATTAAAAGAAGTAATACACAGTTTCTGTAGGTGGATGGAAGAGGCATCAAAAGCAACAGATTGTCATAATAAAACTTTTATAGCGCTTTGTGAGCAGGTGTTAGAGATATACGCTCAAAATACTAATGATGATGCAGATGACAATCCAGTCTTTGCTGCTATTAATCACCCAGTAGGTGTTATTACAGAAACACTCATTAACTTATGGTTTCATAGTAAACCAAATGATAATGAAAAGTTGCCTAAGAATTTCTTAGAAATATTCACAAGGTTAGCTAGTGTAGAACACACATCATATAGACATGGTAGAGTAATTTTAGCTGCTAATTTAATTCCGCTTTATAGGGTCGATAAACTTTGGACAGAGAAAAATTTATTACCTCTATTTAACTGGGATCATAAAGAGGCAAAAAATATGTGGGAAGGCTTCTTATGGTCACCACGTATATACGCCCCACTGTTGGTAAATATAAAGGAAGATTTCTTAGAAACAGCACGTCATTATTCTCAACTTGGTGAGCACAAAAACCAATATATAAGATTTTTGACATATGTAGCTTTAAATGACTTAGATGGATATGTATTAAATGACTTTATAAATTTGTTTGATAAGTTGCCTCAAGAAGCACTGAATGAAGCAGCAGGTGCCTTGGTCGATTATATAAATGCAAATAAAGATCAAACTAAGGAGTATTGGAAAAGGAATATCGATATTTTTTGGAAGGAAGTGTGGCCAAAAAGTAAAGATCGCATGTCGTTAAGGATTGCTGAGTCGGTAGCAGAAATAATAATTTTATATGGCGATGATTTTGCTAATTCTTTTGTCAATCTTAAATATTGGTTGAAGCCTCTAAAATTTCCTTATCGTATTTTAGATGATTTGGTGAAGAGTCAAATATGTGAAAAATATCCTTTAGAAGCTTTAGATTTTATTAGTTTAATCATAGATAAAGAAGATATTTATAGCCTAGACAAATTGCAAAAATGTTTGAAACTCATTGCTCAGTCTAATTCAGAGGTAGTGAATGGCTCGAAATATGTGGACTTACTAAATCTAGTTAATTCGAAACATTAATTTGTAGTCGCAATTTTATTGAGAGAATAATTAACTTAAGGGCTAGCTCAAATAGCCCTTAAATATATTTGTGTTAATAGATAATATTATGAATCATTCGTCTAAAGTTATTATTTTTGATGCTTTTGGGACGCTTGTAAAAATTGGTACGAGCTTATCCCCATATCGTAAATTGATGAAATGGCTAAAAGCTAATGGTAGAAAACCAAGTGCACAAGATGCCAAGATCATCATGTCGAATCCTATTGATATTGCACAATTAGCGAGGCTGTTTGGAGCAGAACTGCCAGAGCAACTATTGAATGAGATCAACAATGATCTTGAGCTGGAGTTAAGCACAATTGAGCTTTTTGAAGATACAGTGCCTATGCTTCAAATCTTAAAAGAAAGTGGATTTAAAATTGCGCTTTGCTCCAATTTAGCGATGCCATATGGCGAACGACTTAGAAAATTGCTCCCTGATTTTTTTGATACTGTTGCATTCAGTTATGAGGTTAGAGCCATAAAGCCTGAATATCAAATTTATGAGGTGATTCAGGCACATTTTGGCTGTGATTTTCCAGAAATGCTCTTTATTGGAGATCATCCCATTTTGGATGTTGAAACGCCTATTTCCTTAGGGATGAAGGCAAGGCTCATCGAACGTCATAAAAACCAAAGACTGTTAGATGTCATGGGTGATTTAATCTAACAGTATTATTTTTGAAGTCATTCATGCCAATGATCAATAGTATCAGCTAAATGCTGCATCATCTGTCTTCGATCTTTTAACCAACTTGCATGGTTGTAAGAAGCTCGGGACATGTCGCCATCTACATGGGCTAACTGTAATTCAATCCAGTCCTTACTGTAATTCTGCTCGTTTAAATAGGTGGATGCAGTTGCACGGAAGTCATGCATGGTAATATGGCCTAGACCCATGTTAACGAGTGCTTCATTGAGTGTATTTTTCCCCAACATTGATATGCCATCATCCCCAGGGAATAAGTAAATACTGCTAGGGTAAAGCTGTAACTGTTCTTTTATAATTTCTAGCATTTGTGTAGATAAAGGTACAACATGCGTCCTATTCTTCTTCATATTCCTTTTACCATCCTTAATCTGTGCATTTGATACACGAGGAATAGTTAAGGTCGCATCTTCTAGATTAACAAAAGACTTTTTAGCCCTGCGTATTTCTATCGTACGTAACATACTATACAAAGCAGTCCTTAAAGCATTCTGTGTGCCAGTAGTACCACCATATTGATTGATTGAAGCTAGAATCACTTTCTTATCTTTTTCTTCTAAGGGTTTAGCATGCTCAACAGGAGGGCGCTTGATATAGCTACGTAGAGCAATTGTAGGATCGTTGATTATTTTCAGTGTGATAATTGCATATTGCATGACTTCAGCACAGATTTGTCTTACATAGATTGCTTTAACTTCACCAGTGCCTCTTTTGCTTTTGCGAATTCGTGTAATGGTGTTATCTAAAATCACTCGAATATCATTTGAATTCACTTCTTTGATTGGCTTATTACCAATGACAGGGTAGATATCTTTTTTATAGTATCTCAGCCTGTTTTCATACCATTCTTGTGAGTGGGTATCTTTGTATTTTTCTAAATATTCATTCGAGATACTTTTAAACGTATGCTGTATTGCATCCAATGCTGAATCAAATGCTTTCTTTTGCTCTGTTACAGGGTCGAGATTTTGAGCTAAAAGACTACGATACTCACGAGTCTTATCACGAGCATAAGATAAGCTAATCTCTGGGTAGCTACCAATTGTTAACATTTTGGGGATGTTTAAATAACGGTAGCGGTAACGCCAGAATTTTTTCCCTGATGTTCTTACTTCAATACATAGACCAGAGTGATCTGCGATGCGATATAGCTTATCTTTTGGTTTTAACTGTTTGATTTTAAGATCATTGAGCATTTTAAAGTGAGTAACATCTTTTTAGAATTTCGTTACTCACAAGGTTACTCACGAAAATTGGTAATGTCACGTGTACTAAGGTGACGCGTGGTAATTACGGAATAGTTTTAAAAACAATTGCTTAAGTATCACAGTAATACAAGGTTATATGTGCGGACGTGGTTGTGAAGCATGATGTAATTCATACTGATCATCCGATCTAAAAAATCCTAGTTAGAGTAAAACACTAATCAAGCTTTTTGGTGAGTTTAAGATTTACTTCAGGCATTTCTAGTTTTTCACCTTTATCACCACGAAGCTCAATAAAGTTTTCACCTACAAAGTAAATTCGATTGTCGCCCTCGGCATCAAGTTGAATCATTCCAGGTTGATCTGGCAAGAACTTAAAACTGCCTTTCACTTTATTTTCAGTGTTCGCAGGTTTACCTAAAAACTCTTGGCTAAGCTCATAGCTTTTATTGAGTTTGAGTTCAAGCTCAGTTTCAATCCCTTTGCAATCATGGCAAGGTAGAATCCCTTTATATTCACCCGCCCAATCAAGTGCATTTTCGGTGTTATCACCTGTTGCAATCGGACTTTCTGAGGCTGCGTCTGTATTGGCAATGACATTATTATCTGGTGGTGTCGCAGTTTCAGATTCATTGCTGGTTTTTGAACATGCCGTTAAGGTTGCACTGACCATACAGAGAGCGAGCATTAGTTTTTTCATGAGATTTATACACCGTATGTACCCAATATAATGCTAAGCGTGACTTTTATTGCTCAAGAAAAATAGCCTATTCCTGTTAACAATTGTGTGTTTGGTTAATAGATTAAAACGGACATTTGATTTTTTAAAATTCGTAAATGGAGAAATATTGGTGACTTACCTAAAAATGAACGCTAAAGGACATTTATATATTAATTGGTGAATAACTGAACAATATAGGCTTTTATAATTATTTTGCGTTGTTAAACTCTGCGGCATAGAAAAAACTGTCGGTGCAAATTGTGTTTGAAAAAACAGCGGAAAAAAGTCTGAACTTAATGGGGTGGCAAATTGATAACCATTGGGATTTAAATATTGACCAATGTGTCATGATTGCAGCGCCACATACCAGTAATTGGGATGCACTTTATGCACGCCTTGCCCTGAAAGCTTTAGGGGTAAATGTTCGTATCACGATTAAAGACAGTTATATGAAATTCCCGTTTGGGCCTTTTGTACGTGCAATGGGCGGGATTGGTATTAATCGACGTCCAAAACAAGATGGTGAAGCACGTCAAAGTATGGTTGAGCTCATGGCTGACTTATTTAAGCATCATCCGAAATTAGTCATGTTGGTAACGCCTGAAGGGACACGCGCCAAACAAGAGAAGTGGAAAACCGGTTTTTATCATGTTGCCATGCAAGCAGGTGTGCCGATTGCTTTAGCCTATATGGACTATGCGCAGAAAAAAACGGGTGTGGGTAAAATTGTTTATCCTACAGGCGATTATGAAAAAGATATGGCTGAAATCATGGATTTTTACGCGCAAATTCATGCCAAATTTCCTGAAAAATTCAGTGTCGATACACGCTATCACTAATCCAACAAACCAATAAAAAAGGGCAGCATCGGCTGTCCTTTTTTATGTTTAGATTCTTCTGTTTAGATTTTTATGTTGATTTTAATCATTAAAGTCGGGATGAATACCGCCCAGATTTTGACATGCCGCCTTATAAATAATGTATTGCTGGTCAACCACATCGATGAGCGGAATACGAAATAACTTTTCGCCTTGCTTATAGCTATCGATATAAGACACGACTTTTTGTTTGCTTGATGCTAGTTTTTCTTCATGGAAAGTTGTAATCGAGCTATGAGTCATATGTGAACTTTCAATATTATTGCATTGAAAATGGGAGAGTAGTTTTTCAGCTTTTTTAATTTCGCTGGACGTGCCAAACATACAGCCGCTAAGCAGAGTTACACCTGCAAGCAGGATGAACTTTTTCATGGTTTTATTTTAAGCAAAATTATGAGGTGCAATATTCTATTAATTTTCGTCAGAAAAATTAATTACTTTTTTACCATTTGGCTAATTTTTATTTAAATGTGAACTATGTCATTGTTACAAGATGTGAATATCTAACTGAGAAGGGGTTTTTCTAGAATGACTTGGATAAATATCTTTAGGTTTTGAGTTATCAGCTTAAGATACTCATTGTCACCAAAAAGCAGCCTGAAGAAAATAAAAGTCCTAATACAATATGTTTAAATTGGCGTTCTGAAATGTGATAAAAAAGTTTGGCACCAAAAATCACGGGAAAAGCCATAATCACCAACAGCACAGCTAAATAGGGGAGATGTTCACGATGGATGATCCCTTGTAGCAGGTAGCTAATGAGTGTGACGAGCTGAATGGCTAAATTGAAATGCCGCAAAATATAGCGTTGTTCTGCTTTGGGTGTATTTTTCAGCATGAGCCATGCAGAGGGTAATGCACCACAAAAGCCTCCAAGACCACCCAAGATTCCAGCAATATATCCGATACTAGAATCCGCCCATTTCCCTGTCTTTTGGATGAATGAAAATTTAGGATTAAAAAATAAAATTGGGCACCAAAACATTAAAAAAGCGCCCAAAACCAATTTAAATGTATCTGGATTAATGCTGTCTAATAAATACGTACCGAGCGGTACACCTAAAATTCCTGCAATTAAATAGGGATAAATGATATTTTTATTGATCGGAATGCTTTTGCGTTCTGATGATAATGAAATGAAGTGGCTATAAATTGAAGCGCAGACCACTAACGGTGCAGCTATTTGCGGGGGGAGTATCCAAACCCAAAATGACATTGCGATAAGGGCGAATGCAAACCCTGTTAATCCTTGTACGAATCCCGCAAAGATGGCACCAAGAATAAAAATCAGCCAAGTCATTAAATTACAGCTTTGAAATACGTGGCGCCATTGTAGTTAATTTTTCGTTATAAATGTAGCTGTCTGAGCAAATGTGGAAAAAATGGACCTCAAACCATGAATAAAACATGAATGTTTAAATACAGCAGATGTACACAGACTTCCGATTGAATTCATTTCGATAAGTGAAAATGCCCTTCATCAAAGAGGAGTGCTACACATGCTTAAACAAGTTGCTTTGCTATCTGTGGTTGCAGTTACATTTACAGGGTGTGTCGTGGCGCCATTTGATGATGGCCGATACCATTCGAATCAATATGGTTATTCAGGTCAATATGGGGGTTCATACGGACAGCGCTATGACTCAAGTCAGCGTTATGACCGTTCATATGGTCGAGTGAATAGCCCGCAACATCGACCAAATTCACCACGACCGAATTCGAATAGTCGTCCAGACGATATATATAAACCAAATGCGCATAAACCGAATGTACAGAAACCTTCATCTCAGCATCCGTCAAATGTGCAGCGTCCAAGCACAAAGCCTCAGACGCCAGCTAAACCCAATACAAGCAAGCCCCAGCAGCAAAAACCACAGCAACAACGTCCTAAAGTGACGCCCGTGGATAAAGCTAAAACCCCGGGTGGATTTAACAGCCAGCGTCCACTTCGACCACAGGTTTAATGATTTTCAAGTAATAAAAAAGGACGCATTGACGTCCTTTTTTGTGTGCATTTACATTAAGCCTTTTTATATAAGCCTGCACGCACCGTCCCAGCTTTGGTTTGTTTGATTTGCTGCCAACTGCTCGGGAGTTTTAACTGAGCAAGATCACGATCAGCTTCGATATAAATTAAACCATTGTCTGCAATGCACGGATCGACCAACTCAGCAAGTTCCTGCCATAAATCAAGACTATAAGGGGGATCTAAGAAAATCAGATCAAATTGGTCTTTCAAGTTAGGAATGGCTTGTTGTGCCGTCATGTTTTTAAGTTGTACGCGTTGTTTACTGACTCTTAAAAGTTCTAAATTGTCCATGAGGAATTTCGCTTGGGTGCGATCAGGTTCAATTAAAACAGCTTCTGCTGCACCACGCGAGAGTGCTTCAAATGACAAAGCACCTGAACCTGTACAGAGGTCGAGGACTTTGGCATTTTGAACATCCCACATGAGCCAGTTAAATAATGTCTCGCGGACACGGTCAGGTGTAGGGCGTAAACCGTCAATACTGGCAAAAGGTAATTGACGACGCTTCCATTCACCACCAATGATTCTTAATTGATTTTTCATGAATTATTCCTCATCGGTTGCATGTGCGGCACTGGCAGCACGAGGTGTTGTATTTGCACTATTCGGTTGTTGAGTTGCACTATTGTTCTGCTGTGCAGTTGGGCTTGCATTTGGATCGGCAGATAAAATATTCGAGCCGCTTGGTAATTCACTCGGTTTTAGACCTGCAGTCATGAGACCACCGCTAATTTGATGGCCTGCAGGACGAATTGGATTCTTTTTACGTGTTAATAACCAGTAGTCAAACATTGGTTTAGCAATTTGAGCAGCAGAACCACCGTGACGACCATTTTCCCAAACGACGGCAATCGCAATTTCAGGTTTTTCCGCAGGGGCAAAACCAACAAATAAACCATGGTCAAGCTGACGTTCTGTCAATAAAGATTCGTTATAGCGTTTACCTTGGGCAATACTTTTAACCTGTGCGGTGCCTGTTTTACCTGCGATTTGATACATTGGGGTACGAATACCACGACCGGTCCCTGTTTGAACCACATCAATCATGGCATCACGCATTTTGATCCAATCATCTGGCTTACCATTAAATTGAATGCGACCATTCGGGGCGTTATGGACTTTGTGGACTTTAGCGCCTTTACTTTCACGCAAAACGTGAGGTGTAACATGAGAGCCTTGATTGGCGGTAATAGCAGTCGCCATCGCCAGTTGTAATGGTGTTGCTGTAAATGCACCTTGACCAATACTGACAGAAATGGTTTCACCTTTAAGCCAGTTGGACTTCCGTGTGCGGAGCTTCCATTCAGGATTTGGATATAGCCCCGTACTTTCACTTGGTAAATCTACACCGGTTTTTTCACCGAAACCAAACTGACGCATCCAAGTATTCATTTTTTCAATGCCCATGCGATAGGACAAGACATAGAAGTAGGTATCGCAGGAAATGACTTGAGCTTTGTGTAAATTAACTGAGCCATGACCAGTTTTTTTGTGGTCACGGAAACGATGGCTGTCACCCGGAAGCGTGAAATAGCCCGGATCTGAAATGGCAGTACTCCAGTCCACTAGACCATAATGAATACCACCTAGACCAAACATCGGTTTGATCGTTGAACCTGGAGGATAAGCCCCTTGCACAGCACGGTTATATAATGGCTGATCGAGGCTATCACGTAGTTCAGAATAATCTTTGCTGCTAATGCCAGTAACAAATAAATTGGGGTTAAAACTAGGACTGGACACAAGAGCAAGAATTTCCCCAGTACGTGGGTCAATCGCAACAATCGCACCACGTCGACCTGCAAGCTGCTCTGAAGCAACCATTTGCAGTCCATAATCTAGGGATAAATATAAGTCATTACCACGAATTGGATCTTTACGACCAAGATGACGTAACACATTACCAAAGGCATCGGCTTCAACCGACTCATTTCCCGGCATACCGTGTAAAAGTTCTTCGTATGATTTTTCAACGCCAATTTTACCGATCAGGTTTGAGCCAGCGTATAAATCTTTATCAATCGTTTTTAGTTCTTTGTCATTAATACGACCTACGTAGCCAATCACATGGGCAAACAGTTCACCATGTGGATAGTAGCGAGTCATTTGGGTCTCTATATTGACACCTGGGAATTGATATTTCACTTCACTAAAACGGGCGATATCATTTTCATTTAAATTCAGTTTAATCGAAACACGTTCAGTCTTTTTAGAGGTTTTAATCCGACTTTTGAAACGTTCAATGTCTTCATCAGTCAGTTCTAACAGAGGCGTTAGGCGCTCAACGGTATCATCAATGTCTTCAACATCCGCACGGCTCATGGTTGCCGAGAAAACCGGATAATTATCGGCTAATAACACGCCATTACGGTCATAGATATAACCACGTGAGGGTGCAAGCGGTTGCAGTCGAATTCGGTTTTGATCTGCAGCAGTCGAAAAGGTCTCATAACTCTTGATTTGCAAATATGCATAACGTGCCACAAGCAACAGCATAAAGAAGGAGACAATCCCTATCGAAATCACTACGCGATTACGATAAATCCGCTTTTCTTGCTGGACATTTTTTAAAGGATAATGCTGCTTCATACGCGATCGACTTAAAGACTGAGAGCTAAAATAACGGAAGAGGCATATTCTAGCGCAACTGACATTTTTTTGATAAATAAAAACGACTCTGCTGTGATTGCAGTCTATATTTTGACTTTGCAGACATGAAAAATATGGGGCTTTGTGTATAACAGTTCATATTATTCTGCTAAAGTCGAAACGTATAAAAAAGGAATATTCCAAAAAATAATACTAAGGAAGTTTGTGAAAACAATGAATAAATTATATCCATTGCTTGCATTTATGATGCTCGGAAGCATCGCACATGCCAATGACAATTCATTTTTACCTGAGGCAAAGTTAACAGGTAAGGGTTATCAACCATGGAATGTTGGAGCAGGTTTTACTCAAAAAATTATTCACGTGAATGGTGAGTGGGTAAACCCATATGGCATTGCCTATGCAAAAGCTGGTGTTTTCTTGAACGATGATAAAACACCTGGTGGGCAAGTCGGCTTTCGTTACCCCGTTCATTTCACTGGCAAAGATAAAAATGGTTATTATATCGGAGCTTATGCGGGCCACATCGACTCCAAGAAAGTAGATGGTGAAGATGAAGCGCGTTTAGGTGGTGGTATCGATCTTGCTTATGTGATGTTGAGTGCCGAGCGTATTAGTACGTTTAGTGTAGGCTTGGGTGCGGGTGAAAAATTAGAAGACAAATCAGGTAATGTGATTGTGGAAACCGAACCGAGACTACAAATCTCATATACTTTAAGTTTTGGTTTGTAGTGAAAATAATCAACTTTATTTTATAACCGCACTCACTGAATAAAATTAAATATGGAAGTTATGCATGCTTGAGTACGTTAACGAATTGTGGCAAACCTTTTTGCAACGTCCCGATTTTTGGGCTGTGCTGAGTATTATCCCCGTTACCGCATTCGTTACCTGGGCACACGTTTGGATGGCACTGAAAATGGTGTTTTACCCGATTAATTTCTGGGGATTCCATTTAGGTCCATTACCCGTGGGATGGCAGGGGATTGTGCCAAGAAAAGCTGGACGTATTTCTGGCATTATTACGGATAACACATTGTCTAAATTGGGTTCCTTGCGCGAGTTTTTGGATGCAATGGATCCTGAGGATATGGCGCGCATCATTGGTGAACAAGTTGGCTTTGAACTTGAACATTTGATTGATGAAGTCATGCTAGACCGAAATGCGGTGCTTTGGGAAAACTTACCGTATTCGATTAAACGCCGTATTTATGCCCAAGCACATAAACAGCTGCCAAATACCTTAAAAGAACTCGTGACCGAACTGACCATGAACGTAGAGTCACTTGTTGACATGCGTGAAATGGTGGTGAGTCAAATGGAAGCGGATCGTCTCTTGATGGTGCGTATGTTTCTTAAAGTTGGTCAAAAAGAAATCAACTTTATTTGGCATATCAGTGCCTTGATTGGGATGTTCTTTGGTATCTTCCAGATGATCGTTTGGTTTGTGGTGCCTTGGCATTGGACGGTTCCATTTTGGGCAGCAATCTGGGGCTTTTTGACCAACTGGATTGCCATCTGGATGGTATTTAATCCCATTGAGCCGCACCCTGTTAAGTATTTGCAATTATTTGAATTAACTAAAGATCGTAAATTCCCTTGGATTAAACCTGTGATTCCACGTATTGGAACGTACAATGTTCAAGGGGCGTTTATGAAACGCCAAGAAGAAGTTTCGGATGTATTCGCAAGTGTAGTCACAGAAGACTTAATTACGTTAAAATCCATCATGACCGAAATGATGTATGGCGGGAAGAAAGATAAGACCCGTCGCATTGTGAAACGTCATATTAATGAAATTATGGAATCTCCACTGGTTCGTACCTCATTACAGTTGTCTTTAGGTCCAAAAGAGTACGCAAAACTCAAGACAGACTTGATCGATCGCTCAATTGAAATTACGATGGTGCCTGTATGCGACCCTGCGTTTAATGCGAGCCGTGCACAGAAAATCTTTCAAATGTTTAGAGACCGTATTCGTGAGCTAACACCGAAAGAATTTCAAAATCTATTACGTCCTGCATTTCAGGAAGACGAATGGATTTTAATTGTCTTGGGTGGTGTAACCGGTTTTATCGCGGGTACAATACATTTGTTTGTGGCTTTCTTATAATTAGATGCTGGAAGATGATCTGAATCTTGGGTTTAGATCACTACATAGCGTCATATACAATGTTTAAAATGAGGATGTTTTTTTATGCGCATTATATTACTCGGACCACCTGGAGCAGGTAAAGGGACACAAGCTCAGTTGATCTGTAAGCGCTACGATATCCCACAAATTTCAACCGGTGATATGCTCCGTGCTGCGATTCGTGAAGGTACTGAATTAGGTCTACAAGCTAAAAGCGTCATGGATAATGGCGGCCTTGTATCTGATGAGCTTATTATTGGTCTTGTAAAAGAACGCATTGCTCAACCTGACTGTGTCAACGGCTGCATTTTCGACGGTTTCCCACGTACGATTCCACAAGCTGAAGCGCTTGAAAACGAAGGGATCAGCATCGATCACGTAATTGAAATCGATGTACCTGACGAAGAAATCGTTCAACGTTTATCTGGTCGTCGTCAACACCCAGCATCTGGTCGTGTATATCATACCGTTTACAACCCACCAAAAGTGGAAGGTAAAGATGACGAAACTGGTGAAGACCTTGTTCAACGCCCAGATGACCAAGAAGCAACAATTCGTAAGCGTTTAGGTTCTTACCACGCTGAAACTGAGCAATTGGTTGGTTTCTACCAAGGTCGTGCAGCTTCTGGCGAAAACGCACCGACTTATGACAAATTAAATGGTCTTCGTCCAATCGATCAAGTTCAAACTGATTTGTTCGCGATTTTAGATCAGTCTAAATAATTCAGTTTTTTGAATTTTTGACAATCAAAGAGTCCTACTGCATAGTGGGGCTCTTTTTTTATGTGGCTTTTAGGGCGAATCTGTTATGAAATTTGCTTTGGTTATAATGGTCATCATCGCTGTAGCGGTGTTATTGGGCTTATTATTTGTCAGCTTTAAAATGTTGCGTAAGGTGCAAGTGGAAGAAGCAGAGCAAGCTAAACTGAGCCCGAAGCAATATCGCTTACATCCAAAGCTGCAGCAAGAGCTTGATAAAAAACAAAAAGAACAAGATAAAAATTAAGCATCGACTCGATCAATTGATTCTTACAAATTCCATCTACCCCGAAATTGAAGAGATTAATCTTCAATTTGGGTGGTTTTAATCGGTCTTAATGCACCAAACTCATACTTATCATTCCAATTACATACATCAGACACGATACATTCATTGCATTTGGGTTTGCGGGCAATACAGGTATAACGCCCATGCAGAATCAACCAATGATGTGAATCAACAATAAACTCTTTGGGGATGACTTTGACGAGTCGGTGTTCGACTTCCAAAACATTATTGCCGACAGCCAATCCTGTACGATTACCTAAACGAAAAATATGCGTATCGACTGCCATGGTTGGTTGACCAAAAGCAGTATTCAGCACCACATTTGCAGTTTTACGACCGACACCGGGTAAGGCTTCCAAATCTGCACGATTATTCGGAACGATACTGTTATGCTTCTCAATGAGAATCTTGCAGGCTTTAATGACATTTTCCGCTTTTGAGTTATACAGGCCAATGGTCTTGATATATTCCTTCAGTCCGTCAACACCTAACGCATAAATAGCTTCAGGAGTATTTGCTACTGGAAAAAGTTTATCTGTGGCTTTGTTGACACTGACATCTGTGGCCTGAGCAGATAGGGTAACAGCCACTAAAAGTTCAAATGGACTACTATAATTGAGTTCAGTTTTCGGGTTGGGGCGTTGCTCACGTAAGCGTTCAAAAAAAGTTTGAATTTGCTTCTTAGTCATGTTTTTAACCGCCATGATTAAGCCCCTTGCAGTTGTGTTAATTGTTGCGTGAGCGTATGGAGTAACTCACGTTTTTTTGCATCGTCTCGAACACTCAGTTGTTTTTCTAACTTTTTGATTTGTGTTCGAATTTTAGCAAGTTCAATGGTGGTTTTTGCATCGAGTTGAACAACTGGCGTAGCAGGTTTTTCCACAACTTCAATGACCGGTACCGAGTCTGTCTGGGTCGAAAATTGGGCAAAAAGTTCCGTGTCAATTTCAGCACGTACGACTGGGCCTTTACGATGAATTCTGCGCTTTTCCTCACGTTGAATATGTGCATAGTAGCGGCGACGTAAATCATTCTGTTCTGCGATTCGAGCGGCTTCAGATGGCACTTGATCAAGCTCTTCGACAAGGTCGATACAATCCACTGGACAAGGTGGAATGCAGAGTTCGCAGCCCGTACATAAATCCGTCAAGACGGTATGCATCAATTTGCCTGAGCCAATAATGGCATCAACAGGGCAGGCACTAATACATTTGGTACAACCAATACATTCATCCTCACGAATCACAGCTTTAACCCGTTGCGGGCGTCCATCACTTTGGATTGGCCAAACGCTGGCTTCTGCTGTTAAGTGTGGACGATTTAATAACGCTGCCAGTGCATCTGCCACAGGTTGACCACCGGGTATACATTTATTGGCTTCTTCTCCTTCACTGATGGCTTTGGCATAGGGTAAGCAGCCGTCTCGGTGTCCACAAAGTCCACATTGAGTTTGTGGCAATAGGGCATCAATTTGTTGGATGAGGGAAATTTCAGAAGTCATGGGTAGTCGCGAGTAGAAATGAAGGCAGTGAAAAACCAAAGAGGACGTTGAATTCTAGCATGTTTCAGTATGAATTGCTGTGCGCAAAAATGGGTCTATAGATGCATCATAAATGAGCAAAATAATTCATTAAAATATTCCTAAAAGTAATAATATTTATAACTAAAATATCTGATTAATCAATTTAAATCGCTGTTCTTTAAAGAATTTAAAGATTTTTTAAAAAAACTATTGCTGATTAGTTACAAAAGATATTTAATATTTTGCGCCAAAATATATCTTTGATCAAAATTGTGATCAATTTTGATCCATACATCTGCTGAGGATTAAGTGTTGAAATATAACAGCCTTAACGACTTCCTAGACTACGTTAAAACACGTGATGAACATCAACCTGAATTTCTTCAAGCTGTTGAAGAAGTGATGACGAGCCTTTGGCCATTCATCGAAAAGAACCCACAATATGCTGACTACGGTTTGCTAGAACGTCTTGTTGAGCCTGAGCGTGCAATTCAGTTCCGTGTTTCATGGGTAGATGACAAAGGTCAAACTCAAGTTAACCGTGCTTTCCGTGTTCAATACAACTCAGCAATTGGTCCATTCAAAGGTGGTATGCGTTTCCACCCATCAGTGAACCTTTCAATTCTTAAATTCTTAGGTTTTGAACAAACTTTCAAAAATGCCTTAACTACACTTCCTATGGGTGGTGGTAAAGGTGGTTCAGATTTTGACCCTAAAGGTAAATCTGAAGGCGAAATCATGCGTTTCTGTCAAGCATTAATGATCGAATTATACCGTCATCTTGGTTCTAACACTGACATCCCTGCGGGCGACATCGGTGTAGGTGGCCGTGAAGTGGGCTACATGGCTGGTATGATGAAAAAATTAAGCAACGACACAGCATGTGTGTTCACTGGTAAAGGTTTAACTTTCGGTGGTTCACTTGCACGTCCTGAAGCAACTGGTTACGGTACTGTGTATTTCGCTGAGGAAATGCTAAAAACTCGTGGCGATAGCTTTAAAGATAAAGTTGTAACGATTTCGGGTTCTGGTAACGTTGCACAATACGCTGCTGAAAAAGCAATGTACTTAGGTGCGAAAGTGGTTTCACTTTCTGACTCAGCTGGTACTGTATACGTAAAAGACGGTTTCACAACGGAACTTCTTGCTGAAGTAATGGAATTGAAAAACGTTAAGCGTGGCCGTATTTCTGAATTTGCATCTAAGCACGGTTTTGAATATTTGGAAGGTCAACGTCCTTGGTCTATCAAATGTGATATCGCGCTGCCATGTGCAACTCAAAATGAATTAGATGAAGCTGATGCTGAAGCTCTTCTTGCTAATGGCGTAATCTGTGTTGCTGAAGGCGCAAACATGCCATCTACTTTGGCTGCAGTTGAGAAATTCGTTGAAGCGAAAATTCTTTATGCACCAGGTAAAGCTTCAAATGCAGGTGGTGTTGCAACTTCTGGTCTTGAAATGTCTCAAAACGCAATTCGTTTGGGTTGGACTTTCGAAGAAGTTGACGAGCGTCTACACGCGATCATGAAAGAAATTCACCGCAACTGCGTGAAATACGGTACTGAAGAAGATGGTACTGTGAACTACGTAAACGGTGCGAACATTGCAGGTTTCGTAAAAGTTGCTGACGCAATGCTTGCTCAAGGCGTTTACTAAGTTCTCCGTAAGTTGAACTGAAAACCGAGGCTCAAGCCTCGGTTTTTTTATGGCTGAATGGTTTGGAATATATTGGATTGTTAATTAGTGCTCATCAGGGTAAGTTGAATTTCGCTATCCATAACATTGAAGTGAAAATTTAAGGGTTGGTCGAGCAAACGTTTAAAAATAAAGCCCTGACCGATGTAACTGTGAGCTGAACTTCAGTGTACTCCCTACATCTCCTATAAAACGCAAATTATGCTTTTCTACATCATAATTGTGGCCAATGCGATTACAGCCATTAAAAATGTCATACGGCCATTGTTGAATGTGTAAGTTATTTGGGCGGGAGAGCGGTATTCTCTACGAGAACCCACGTCTTTTGAGTTAATTGTTCTGCTTCAAAATCGCGTCAATAGGTAATTCGCTGTATGCTTAAAAATATCTGTCTGTTGATTGCGATTCGTCAGGATGAATTCAGGCAGGGCATTTTGCTTTTGTAGTAGCTTTAAATTTACATCGCTAAAGCATTGGCTGAACAGTACATCGTGATTTGAAAACTTTGCACGGCTGATTAGCGTTTGCAGTCGTGAAGATAAAAAAACCGAGGCGATGACCTCGGCTTTTTATAGGCTGTAACTTACAAGGTACCTTTTACAGCTTCACGTTCGACTGACATATCAAAAATATAGGCATATTTTGATTGATCAGCAGCAGGGTTTTTACGTTCAAAACGTTTTACGCGAATAATTTGGCGTTCTGCAGGAGTGTGCTTAAAGCCTTCAATTTGATCGTAAAATAAGGTCCAGTCTTTATCAACTTGTGTTTTTAGGCCTTTTTCATCGTACTTCACTTCACGCACTTGCAAACAAGTTTGTGGAGCAACGCCTGTACATTGTTTCGTTTCAGGACTGACTTCTAGGAAAATCGTTTCGCCTTGTGAGTTATATTGGGTTTCAGGTGTTAATTTTCCAGTGAACACCAGTTTCTCACCTGTTGCAGAGATAATGGTTAACGTTGGATTTTGTGGATCTGTAGTATTTAAAACAAAAGGTGCTTTACGGTCACTAAAGAGTGAAGATGCAAGTCCTTCTTGTTTCATCGCATTATCAGGACACGCCATCATGGTAGATGCAATGTTACCTGTTACAAGTGTATTGTGTTCCACTTTCCATTGGGTTGACATGCTATTACAGCTGGTTGAAATACCCAAAGTGCCATTTTCTAGAAAATTTAAAACTAAAGGTTTTGGTGCATTTTCAGTGGTGGTGCTCCATTGATATGAAGCTAAAGTTTTATCAGCATTTTGTTGTTGTAATACGCTCACGGCTAAATCTCCAGCTTTTTGGATATCGCTTGATTGACATGCTGCAAGGGCTAAAGGGAAGAGGGCGATCGCTAAATATTTTAATTTCATTACGCTAACTGTTCTAAGTGAATTTCAGCCTGTAGCATAACCCATTCATTTTAAAAAAATATGAATACATTCAGCTCAAATAAGTAGCAAAATGTATCCATAAATAATAATTTGTTAACTTATTAATATGAATTATGAATAAGTCAAGCTATCTCGTTTTATTCACGTTTAATCAAAACGATAAATATCCATACCCAGCGAACCCATACTAAAGCTACTGTGAACAATAGAGAAGCGGGGGCCTGCACCCATCGCAAAGAAGATGGGTGCAAAATGTTCAATGGTCGGATGGTTGCGTTGCACAAATGGGATATTTTGCCAATCGAGAACTGCATCAAAATCTTGATGAGTGAGCTTATTGACCACAAAATTACGGAATGTAGACGCCCATTCAGGCACGGCTGCTGCACGTCCATCCCAAGCCAATTCACGTAAGTTATGAGTAATACTGCCCGATCCAATCAACAGGATTTGCTTGTCACGTAAAGGTGCAAGCGTTTGTCCAATTTTATAGATCTCTTGCGCAGACATGGTCATCGGTAGTGATATTTCAATTACAGGAATGTCGGCATCAGGATACATATGCAACAACGGCATCCAAACGCCATGATCTCGTGGACGGGTGCTGTTGGCATGTGCAGATAAACCTGCATTGGCAAGCAAATGAAGGATTTCTTCAGAAAGCTCTGGGTTACCCGGTGCAGGATAGTGGATATCATAAAGTTCCGCAGGGAAGCCACGGAAGTCATGCCAAGTTTCAGGACGGGCACTGGTACTTACTTCTAGTGCGTTACTTTCCCAATGCGCGGACATAATAATAATGGCTTCCGGCTTTGGAAGATTCAGGCTTAAACGTTCCAACGCAGGACCGACTTGCTCAGGATTGATGGCAAGCATAGGTGAGCCATGGGAAATAAATAAACCTGGAAGTGTTTGTAAATTCATCGCGGTCGCCGTTGGTTGTTTAAAGGAATATGATGATCATGCACTAAATTATTCAGCGTAACAATTCGGATAATTTCAACGGTTTGTTTCATTGTTGCAACGCTGTACTTGCTGTAGATACTGGAGTCAGTTCGGATTAACCCGCACGATGGTAAGGGTGATTATGGTTAATACTCATTGCACGGTATAGCTGTTCGATGAGCATGACACGAACCATTGGATGCGGCAAAGTTAGTTTAGACAAAGACCAGTGCCATGCTGCTGCTTTACGCACTGCTTCAGAATGTCCATCTGGCCCACCAATAGCTAGAACCACATCATTGCCTTCAAGCATCCAACCTTTCATGGTTTCAGCTAGTTTTTCGGTACTAAACTCACGACCACCGACTTCTAAGGCGATCAGCACTTCATTCGATTTCATGGCATTTAAAATGCTGTCACCTTCAATTTGACGGTATTTTAAAATGTCGGCTTCTGAGTCGTTCTTGCCACGTTTAGCCATAGGCAGTTCAATGATCTGCGTTTGAACAAATGGCTGAATACGTTTGAAATAATCTTCAAAACCCGTCAGAACCCATGCTGGCATTTTTTGACCGATTGTCAGAATACGAATTTTCATACAGCGCCTGAAAGTATACAAAAGAGCATTATAACGGTTCGCTTGCGCTTTGTATGTTCAGACACAATTTGCAATTGAAATCGTGTTCTGCTTGCTGTTTAAATACGCAGCATAAACAGATTAGATCAAAGATGAAAATTGGAATAATAACAATGAAAAAAACATGGCAGGACGGTAAATTATTTTTGTTCAAGCAAGCAGCAATGCTTTCAATTTTTGCATGGTGTTCATTTGCGGCGTATGCCAACAATATTAGAACCGCTGAACCGGATAATTTAAAAGTCTATTTAGAGCAAATTATTGGTAATGAAGCTGAATATCGTAACTATAAGAACATTCAAGAGTTAAATCGGGTGTCTGATTGGATTCGTGAGCAGATGCGTTTATTTGGTGTGAATTGCCGTTTTCAAACCTATACCGTAAATAGCCAACCATACCGTAATGTGGTCTGTCCCTTAAATGCAGGGCATAGCAACCGAGTGATCATTGGCGCGCACTACGATGTATTTGAGGAGCAGCATGGCGCTGATGATAATGCTTCTGGCGTTGCAGGTGTACTCGAAGCTGCTCGGATTCTTTCGGCTGAAAAAGCGCGTTTAAAACAAAATATTGAATTTGTATTTTATACCCTCGAAGAACCGCCATATTTTAGAACAGAGTCGATGGGCAGTTTTATCCATGCAAAATCGGTAGCAAAGGAAAAGAATAAAATTTCAGGTGTGTATATTCTGGAAATGATTGGTTATTTTGATCCGAAAGTCACCCAAGAATATCCTGTTGGGCTGAAATGGATTTATCCATCACATACGAATTTTATTGCATCGGTGGGGAATATTCAGTCTCGTGACTTAACCTCATCGTATTGTGCTGCGATGGAGTCATTGAAGCAGTTGCAATGTGAACGCTTGATTTCACCCTCATTTATTCAGGGTGTGGATTTTTCAGATCATATGAATTATTGGCAATTTGATATGCCGGCGATGATGATCACTGATACTGCATTTTATCGTAATAAGCACTATCACACCGAGCAAGATACCTTGGATAAATTAAACTTAGACAAAATGGCTCAAGTGATCGATGGTTTGGTGAAAACCATCTTAAATTTGAAATAGCATGTCTTTAAACACATGACATAAAAAACGCAGCCCCGAAAGCCTGTGGACTGCGATAAAAGGTCATCTACCTGGAGATGTAGATGACCATCTTGTTCCAATGATCATCACGCTTTTAGACGTGATTGGAACCAATAAAGAAACATACAGCGCGTATATCTCTCTACTATATATGTGGGATAGAGGGAGATATTTCAAGTAATAGCATACAAATTTTGTAAGACTTTCTTATTGGCTATTACTGATCTTGACGTCAAATTTGAAATAGTTATCCAATTAAAGGTTGTAGCTATTGTCTTGAGTCTTGTCATAGCGATGGATTTGAACGACAAGTTTAGAATATTCAGTATGAATAATGGATAAAAAAAGCCCTGTCCAAACAGGGCTTTTTTTCTTTTATTGCTAGTTGTTAGCGCTTAGTGACGAGCAGCTTTGCCACCTTCAGTTGCTTTGACAATCGGTGTCTTTGCAAGAGGTTTCGGCATATCAACCAAGGCTAGAGGTAAAATCTCATCAATCGATTTCACTGGTTTAATTTCTAGACCTTCTTTGACATTGTCTGGAATCTCAGTCAAGTCACGAACGTTGTCTTGTGGGATAAAGACAAGCTTGATGCCACCACGGTGAGCAGCGAGAAGTTTCTCTTTTAAACCACCAATGCGCATTGCACGGCCACCAAGACTGGTTTCACCGGTCATCGCAATATCTGGACGAATCGCAATGCCTGTAAACGCTGAAACAAGTGCGGTAGTTAGGGCCAAACCAGCAGATGGACCATCTTTCGGTGTTGCGCCTTCTGGTAAATGCACATGCACATCAGTTTCTTCAAAGCGGATCGCTTCAATACCTAGTTCATCTGCACGGGTACGTACAACGGTCATCGCTGCTGTGATCGATTCTTTCATGACATCGCCAAGAGAACCGGTGGTAATGAACTTGCCTTTACCTTTTACTGCTGCAACTTCAATCGTTAGCAGTTCACCACCAACAGATGTCCATGCCAAGCCATTTACACGACCCACTTCAGCTTCTTCTTCGGCCATACCGAAGTCGAATTTGTGTGGTCCTAAGTAGTCAGGAAGATTTTTCGAATTCACTTCAATTTGAAGATTTTTCGCTTTCTTGCTCACTGCTTCTTTTACCACTTTACGTGCAATTTTCGACACTTCACGTTCTAAGCTACGGACACCGGCTTCACGTGTATAACGTTGTACGATATCGCGAATGGCTTCTTCGTGAATGGTTAATTCCTTTGCACGCAGACCATTATTCTTGATGGCTTTTGGAACAAGGTAACGTTCAGCAATATTCACTTTTTCATCTTCGGTGTAACCCGGTAGACGAATCACTTCCATACGGTCAAGCAAAGCTTCTGGAATATTCATGCTGTTTGCAGTACAGATGAACATCACTTCAGAAAGGTCTAGATCAAGATCTAAGTAGTGATCATTGAACTTGCTGTTTTGTGATGGATCTAGGACTTCAAGCAATGCTGAAGCAGGGTCGCCACGGTAGTCTTGCGCCATTTTGTCAATTTCATCGAGTAAGAACAGTGGGTTCTTTACGCCAACTTTTGTCAAAGACTGCACAATTTTACCTGGCATCGCACCAATATAAGTACGACGGTGACCACGGATTTCAGCTTCATCACGCACGCCGCCAAGCGCCATACGGACAAATTCACGGCCAGTTGCTTTGGCAACAGATTCACCGAGTGAAGTTTTACCTACACCTGGAGGACCAACTAAGCACAGGATTGGGCCACGAAGCTTTTTCACACGTGATTGAACAGCAAGGTATTCCACGATGCGGTCTTTCACGTCGTCTAAACCATAGTGATCGGCATCAAGAATATCTTGAGCTTTCGCAAGGTTAATGCTGACTTTGCTGGCTTTGTTCCAAGGCGTATCTAAAATAACTTCTAGATAGTTACGCACGACAGCAGCTTCGCTCGAAGCAGGTTGCATTGCTTTTAGCTTACGGAACTCATTTTCAGCTTTCTTGCGTACATGTTCAGGTAAATCGGCTTCAGCTAGACGTTTTTCAATTTCTGCAACGTCATCTTCAGCACCGCCATTCATGTCAGAAAGTTCGCGTTGAATGACCTTCATTTTTTCATTTAAGAAGTATTCACGCTGATTCTTTTCCATTTGGCGTTTTACAGAATCATGTAAGGTTTGCTCAATTTGCTGTTCTTCTGACTGTTGTAATAAATACGTCATCAGCTCAGCTAAATGTGCTTCAAATTCATCATGCTCTAAGAACTTTTGTTTTACATCAATATTCAAAGGCACGCGTGTTGCTACGAAGAATAATAATTGCAGCAAATCATCAATTTTATTGGCTGCTGCAATCAATTCACGTGCGTTACGCAATTTTGCTTCTGCATATTGAGCAAATAAGGTGCGTAATTCTTCCACACGGTTATTCTGAGTTTCTGAGTCAACAGAAACCGTCATTGGGCTTAATGAATGCTCGGCAGTCAGGTAATCATCGGTATCGATAATTTTTTCTAACTTGGCACGATATAAGCCTTCAATCAGTACTTTTATACAGTTTTCATCATTCTCATGATTCACAACTTGCACAATCTTCGCGACAGTACCGTATTGATATAAATTGTCGTGATCAATTTCTTCTGTAAGCGAATCTTTTTGTGCAACTACGAATACAAGATTGTCACTGTCACGTGCGACATTGACTGCATTGATCGACTTTTCACGACCCACAAACAGTGCAATTTGCATGTGAGGATATACAACCACATCTCGTAGCGCTAAGAGCGGTAATACGCTCGGAATTGTAGTTTCCAAGCTTTCTTCATTCATAATAATCTCAGACATGGGCACTCCTAATGAGTGACAACGGTGTTGCCATGTTTTTTATAGTGATGTGTATTTTTTAAATTACAAGGGTCATGCCAATTAAAATGTGTAAAAAATGACTAAATATGTGATTTTTAAGTGTAACTCAGTGTCAAAAATATCAAATTAACGTTTGAATCTTAAAGTTTGAGATGGGCTAATAAAGCCATCTAGCGGTTGATCCCATGCCTCTCGGACCAAGGGGTCTTGAATGAGTTGAAAATCATGACCAAGTCCTAAACGGTAGGGGGTAGAGTGGGCTGTTGCTAATGTTTTATCGTAGAAGCCACCCCCCATACCAATACGTGTGCCGTACTTATCGCAAGCCAGCAAGGGCATGATTAAAAGGTCAAGATGAGAAACATGCTTCCCACGACTTGCCATCGGTTCTTTCATACCGAGTGGGTGATGAGAAAAACGTTTGTTGATGTATTGATGACGTGAGATTTCAACCCAAACCAGTTGCTGATTCATGTTGCAAATCATGGGTAAATACACGTGTTTTTGATGCGCAAAACAGTAGTGGATGATCTTTTGAGTGTGAATTTCACCGAATGCATGTAAATACACGCCTATATGCTGACTGCTCTGAAAATGACTGAGTCTGACTAAACGCTGTAGGACTTGTTGTTCAGCTTGTCGTTGGGTCCATAGGTTTAGGCTACGACGCTGCTTGCGGAGTTGTTTACGAAGGCTGGTGGTGCTGAAAGTCATGATTCATTTCAAAGTAGCACAAAATTCTCAAGGCATTTTAACTCGTTCAAGCTTAAAAGTCCGAAAAAATAGGTTTTATCTTTTTTATATAAAGCGTTCCTTAAACACTAGTTAGCTTAAGGAACGCATACTTATTTAAGGTTTTTTTATACCAAGAATTTGCACATCAACACGGCGGTCTGCTTGTAAGCAAGCTTTTAAGGCATTTCGATCTTGCACATCAAAACAACCATTGGTTACAGGCTGAGTTTCACCTGCTGAAGCGAAACTTAATTTATCAGCAGCAATCCCTTGGTTCATTAAGTAATTTTTGACAGTTAGTGCACGTTGCAATGCAAGTTGCTGATTATATTTTTCACTGCCTAAACGGTCGGTATGTCCGGTAAGCTTAATCATATCAATACGTGCATATTGGTTATTAAGTTTAGTTGCTAGTTCATTCAAGCTTGATTTACCTGCAGGAAGTAAATCGTTTAGTTTGCCACCATTAAATTTAAATAAAGAATCGGCAGCTAAGTTTATATTATCTAAACTCGGTTCAATTGGTTTTATTACATTTTTTAGAGCATTTTCTCTAATCGGGCAATTATTAATCCTAGTGCCATCATTATTTAATATAACAGGTTTGCCGTTATTATCAACTGTAAGTAATAAGTTATTCAAAAGTGACTTTTCGTTTACACAATAGCTAACTGAATAATTTTCACAATGATTTGTACAATTTTTCACCTTAAATTGGTATTCGCCTTCTTTTAAATAAAAATCAGCAGAATTATTAATATAAAAATCACCCGCTTTAAATTCATCTATATAGAGCTTAGTTGCACATTTTTGGTTCTTAGCTTGATCATCTGCGCATAATTTTTCATCACGTTGAACATGTATTTTGTATGCATCAATCCTATTGTTTTGAAACAACAAATTATCTGGTTTTGCATACTTATTTACGCCAGGAAAAGTTGAACATGCAACAAGTGATGCGCTTAACGCAATGGTAGTGAAAGTCTTATACATAATGTATTCCGAGTAATGTAATAAGGATAAATAATCGTTTAAATAATATTAAAAACATTATTTAAAGAAATATATTGAAAGAACTTTATTGAGGAAAAAATAACACTTTGTTAGACTCGTTACTAGATGTTACTAAATTAATAATGGCGAATTAATATGAAAGAATTGGTTATAGTTGACAAAATTACTCTGAATAAGGTCAGCTTGTCTGCTAACCGTATTGTTTTGGAAGATGCATCAATAATTCAAACCAAATTACATAGAGAAGATGTTCAAGAATTTTTACAAGACGGTAATACATTAATAATTAAATTGAAAAATGGTGAAGTAATTACCATTGAGAATTTTTTTGCACAATATGAAGACGGTTTAGTTTCTGATTTAGTATTTGAAGATGATGAATGTGCATTCTTATGGTTCGATTTTACGAATGGTGTTGCGAGCTTTAAAGAAATTGCAGGTTTAGAAGTTTTATTACCACCAGCATCTTCTAGTTTTGGTGGGCTAGTACCATGGTTAGTGGGTGGTGGTTTAGTTGCTGGCGGGATTGGTTTGGCTGGTGGTTCAGGTGGTAGCAGTTCATCAAAACCACCGGTAGAACGTCCACAAGTTGAAGTCAGCATTACGCCTGATGGCACGATTGTTTTGACCTATCCGAAGAATACTGATCCAAATTCTATTACGACCGATAAAATCATTGTCAAAGATCCAAATGGCAATGACATCGTGGTTGACTTTGGTACACCAGTGACTCAACCAGACGGTTCAATCACTGTAACGGGTAAAGTTCCTGAAGGTGTTGATGGTTCAATTACTGTGACTGTACCTGAAGGTTCATACGAAGATACCGCAGGTAACCCTGGTTTACCGGGTCAAGCCAATGGTGGTGAAGGTACACCAGTCGATACAGACCGTCCACAAGTTGAAGTAACTGTTACACCAAATGGTGACATCATACTGACTTACCCAGATGACACCGATCCATCTTCAATCACCACAGATAAAATCATTGTCAAAGATCCAAATGGCAATGACATCGTGGTTGACTTTGGTACACCTGTGACACAACCAGATGGTTCAATCACTGTAACCGGTAAAGTTCCTGCAGGTGTTGATGGTTCAATTACTGTGACTGTACCAGAAGGTTCATACGAAGATACCGCGGGTAACCCAGGTCTACCGGGTCAAGCCAATGGTGGCGAAGGTATACCAGTTGATACAGACCGTCCACAAGTTGAAGTAAGCGTGACACCAAATGGTGACATCGTACTGACTTATCCAGACGACACCGATCCATCTTCAATCTCCACTGATAAAATCACAGTCAAAGATCCAAATGGCAATGACATCGTGGTTGACTTTGGTACACCTGTGACTCAATCAGATGGTTCAATCACTGTAACCGGTAAAGTTCCTGTAGGTGTAGACGGCACAATTACTGTGACTGTACCTGAAGGTTCATACGAAGACGTAACAGGTAATCCGGGTGTTGAAGGTCAGGACACAACGACTGTAGATACGATTGCGCCTGAAGTTGCTGTAACAGTGACCTCTTCATCTACGAACCATACTTCAGCAACGGCTACATTTACCTTTACAGAAAAAATTGATCCTGCAACTTTTTCTACGAATGATTTGATTGTTACAGGTGGCAAGGTTGTTGGCACTATTACCCAAGTCGATGAATTTACGTGGACTGTTGAACTTAAAACTGAGCCAGGTGTAACCGTATCTGTTGAAGTGAAAGATGACAGTTATAGCGACGTTGCGGGCAACACAGGTAAGGGTGATCAAGATCAATTGATTACACTTAAAATTACCGGTGTAACGCCAAATACAGATTCGAATGGCGATGATATTACTGTTATTACAGGTAAGACTGAACCCAATAGCGAAGTGAGTGTGCTCGTTCCGGGTCAAGATACACCATTGATAGTATAATCAGGTCCAGATGGTCTGTGGGAATTAACCGTTCCGGGTATTTTGAAAGATGGTAACGAAGTTTCTGCGACAACCACTTATGAAGATAAAAACGGTGATGTCGTCAGCACTGGTGATGAAGTTGAATTGCCATTCGTTTACATCGATGTAATTGCGGGTGATGATGTCATCAATGAAACAGAATTGGCTGATTTAACTGAAACTGTAGACGGTCAAAACTTTATTACAGTGACAGGTACGATCAGTAATCCAGCAGCAGATTTGGTTGTGAACTTTAATGGTACGCCTTATAGCGGTTCACAAGTGACTGTGACTCCACAAGGCCAATGGAGCATCCGTGTTCCAGTTGCAGATGTGAAAGAAAGCAACACCGTGACTGCACAAGCAACCACAGATACAGCAACGTCAAATACAGCTGAACGTCAACCTGGTTTAGATAATCAAGCACCTTCTGTGACTGTTGAAATGACAGAACAAGGTTTGATTACCATCAAGTACGAATCTGATGTTAATCCTTCAACGGTTGATGTTGCAGATTATACAGTGGTTGATCAGTTCGGTAAGAAAGTGACTGTGGAATACACAGTGTCTGAAGATGGCTTAACCGTTACAGGTAAAATCACAAGCCCAGTGGATGGCAAAGTGACTGTACTTGTACCAAAAGACAGTTATCAAGATTTCAGTGGTAACAATGGTACTAAAGGTTCTGCAAGTGAATCTGTTGATACAACTTCACCTACAGTAAATGTGACCATTACACCGCAAGGTGAAATTGTGGTGACTTATGAAGATGATGTTGATCCGAAGTCTATTGATCCAAAAGATATCGTTGTTAAAGATCCATCAGGCAAGGTGATCACTGTTGAGTTAACACCATCTGCAGATGGCTTAACGTACACAGGTCAAGTGCCAGAAGGTATTGACGGTAAGGTAACGGTTTCAGTTCCTACAAATTCATACGAAGACTTAACAGGTAATCCGGGTAAAGCTGGAACAGGCGAAGGAGATGTGGATACAGATCGTCCACAAGTTGAAGTAACGGTGACGCCTGAAGGTCAAATCATCGTAACTTATCCTGAAGATACTGATCCAACGACTATTGATCCTCAAGACATTATCGTTAAAGACCCATCAGGTAATGACATCACTGTAACGTTAACACCATCAGATAATGGCTTAACGTATACAGGTAAAGTGCCAGAAGGTATCGACGGTAAAGTGACTGTAGACGTGCCTGAAGGTTCTTATGAAGACCTTATAGGTAACCCAGGTAAAGTCGGTGGCGGTGAAGGTTCTGTAGATACAGACCGTCCGCAAGTTGACGTGACAGTGACTCCTGAAGGTCAAATCATCGTGACTTATCCTGAAGACACTGACCCAGCGACCATTGATCCAAAAGACGTCGTTGTTAAAGATCCATCGGGCAATGTGATCACTGTGACTTTGACACCATCTGAAGGTGGCTTGACGTATACAGGTCAAGTGCCAGAAGGTATCGACGGTACAGTCACTGTGGAAGTGCCAGAAGGTTCTTATGAAGACATCACTGGTAACCCAGGTAAACTTGGTGAAGGTGACGGTGATGTAGATACAGATCGTCCACAAGTTGAAGTAACGGTAACGCCTGAAGGTCAAATCATTGTTGAATATCCTACAGATACCGATCCAACGTCGATCACAACAGATAAGATTGTGGTGAAAGACCCTGAAGGTAATGAAATCACTGTGACTTTAACACCGTCAGAAGGCGGCTTAACCTATACAGGTCATGTTCCAGATGGTGTGGATGGCACAGTCACTGTTGAAGTTCCTGAAAACTCTTATGAGGACATTACAGGTAACCCAGGTAAAGCTGGTGAAGGTAAAGGTGATGTCGATACAGATGGTCCACAAGTTGAAGTGACTGTGACACCTGAAGGTCAAATCGTCGTAACTTATCCTGAAGACACCGATCCAACATCAATCACAACAGACAAGATCGTGGTGAAAGACCCTGAAGGTAATGAGATCACTGTGACTTTAACACCGTCAGAAGGCGGCTTAACGTATACAGGTCAAGTGCCAGAAGGTATCGACGGTACAGTAACGGTTGATGTTCCTGAAAACTCGTATGAAGACCTTACAGGAAATCCGGGTAAAGCAGGTGAAGGCAAAGGTGATGTTGATACAGACCGTCCGCAAGTCAAAGTGACTGTGACGCCTGAAGGTCAAATTGTCGTAACTTATCCTGAAGATACTGATCCAACAACAATCACGACAGATAAGATCGTGGTGAAAGATCCTGAAGGTAACGAAATCACTGTGACTTTAACACCGTCAGAAGATGGCTTAACGTATACAGGTCAAGTGCCAGAAGGTATCGACGGTACAGTAACGGTTGAAGTTCCTGAAAACTCGTATGAAGACCTTACAGGAAATCCGGGTAAATCAGGCGAAGGCAAAGGCTCAGTGGATACAGATCGTCCACAAGTGGGTGTAGAAATCACTCCGAATGGCGATATTATCCTGACTTATCCTGAAGATACTGATCCAACGACTATTGGTACTAGCACGATTACGGTTGAAGGTCCTAAAGGCCCAATCACTGTTGAATTTGGTACGCCTGAAGTACAAACAGATGGCACTGTTGTTGTGACCGCTAAAGTCCCTGAAGGTGTTGACGGTCAAGTGACTGTTACCGTTCCAGAAGGTTCGTATGAAGACTTGACTGGCAATCCGGGTAAAGTGGGTGAAACTCAAGGCAATGTCGATACTGACCGTCCAAGTGTTGAAATCACTTTAACACCACAAGGTTCGATTGTTATTCAATATGAAGACGATGTCGATCCAACTACGATTGATCCAAAAGACATCGTGATTACAGATGAAAATGGTAATCCGATTAAAGTTGAATTAACGGTATCTCCAGATGGTTTAACCCTGACAGGTCAAATTCCACCAAATGTAGATTCAAAAGTGACCGTGATTGTGCCTGAAGGCAGTTACCAAGATAAAACAGGTAATGAAGGTCAATATGATATCGACAGTAAATTGGTTGATACTGATGTTCCTGAAGTGACTGTAACGGTTGATCCGCAAGGCAATATCACCGTGACTTATCCTGAAGATACCGATCCGAAAACCATCAAACCAGATGCGATTGTGGTGAAAGATCCTACAGGGAAAGAGATCACTGTTGAGTTAACGCCATCACCAGACGGCTTAACGTATACCGCTAAAGTGCCAGAAGGTATCGATGGTAAAGTGACTGTCGATGTACCAGCAGGCTCTTATGAAGATTTGACAGGAAACCCAGGTACACCAAGTACAGGTAAATATCCTGTCGATACCATCGCGCCAACTGTTGAAATCACTTTAACGCCTACAGGCGATATCGTGGTGAAATTTGAAGATGATGTTGATCCGAAATCGATTGATCCTGAAACAATTATTATCACTGATAAAGACGGTAAACCTGTTGAGGTGACGCTAACACCTTCTGAAGATGGCTTGACTTATACAGGTAAAGTCCCTTCAGGTGTGGATGAGCAAATTACAGTTGAAGTTCCAACAGGTTCATACACTGACTTGGTGGGTAACCCAGGTGTAAATAATCAAGAAACTGTAGATGTAGATACTATTGCGCCAACAGTGACTGTAGATATCATAGCCCAAGCGACTGATAGCAAAGCAACAGCAACTTTCGAATTCAGCGAGAACATTGATCCTGAAAGCTTCAGCTCTGCTGATTTGAAAGTAACAGGTGGTCAAGTTGTGGGTCAGCCAACATTTGACGCAGTGACTGGAAAATGGTCAGTTGAACTCAAAGTTGAACCGGGTCAAACAGTAACTGTTGAAGTCCTTCCTGAAAGTTATACAGATGAAGCTGGCAATAAAGGTTCGGGTGACAGTGATCGTTTAATTACTGTCAATATTGACAGCGTTACACCAAATACTGCGGAAGATGGCACGCACGTGACCGTGATTACAGGTAAAACTGAGCCGGGTCATGATGTGGTTGTGACTTTGCCTGATGGTACAGAATTACCACCAGTGAAAGCAGGTCCAGATGGTACGTGGACAACAACGACTGAACTTCCATTAAAAGATGGTGATGACTTATCTGCGTCTACAACAGACCAAGATGGCAACCCAACGAAAGACACTGTGTCTTTACCATTGATTTCGATCAATGTGATTGCGGGTGATGATGTCATTAATGAAGAAGAAATGGCTGAATTGACTGATGAAGATGGTAACTTCATTATCACCGGTACAATTTCGAACCCGAATGCGGCTATTACTGTCGATGTGAACGGCACTGAATATACTGTTGATCCTGCGGATATTACGCCTACAGGTCAGTGGACACTGAAAGTTCCTGCAACTGAAATCAAACCGGAAAACTCAATCACTGCAACTGCGAAAACAGATACAGTGACTTCAGAACCTGCAATTCGTAACCCAGATTTAGACAATGATGCACCAACAGTTCAAATTGACATCACCCCACAAGGTGAGATCAAAGTAACATTTGCACCAGATGTCGATCCTGCAACGATTGATCTAAAAGACTTTGTGATTACAGGTCTAGATGGCAAACCAGTAGTGATTGATTTCACGCCATCTGAAGATCGTTTGACTTATACCGGTCAAGTGCCTACAGGTGTAGATACCTCGATTACAGTAAAAGTGCCTGAAGCATCTTATTCAGATAAAGCAGGTAACCCAGGTGAAGAAGGTTCTGAAACAGTTACAGTGGATACAGCTCCGCCTGTAGCAGAAGTGACTGTGACACCAGATGGTAAGATCACCATTACATATCCAGAAGACACAAAACCAGACACCATTGATACCACAGGTATTATTGTGGAAGGTCCAGATGGTGAAGTGATTCCGGGTGTAACCTTTGAAGAACAACCTGATGGTACATTTACAGCGAAAGTGCCTGAAGGCATCGATGGCGACATCGTCGTGAAAGTGCCTGCGGGTTCTTATGAAGACACTACGGGCAACTCAGGCGAACCTGTAAAACAACCAGCTACGGTAGATACCGAATCTCCAGTTGTTGATGTTCAAATCGATGAAAACGGTAAGATCACACTGACTTATCCAGAAGATACAGATCCTGACACGATTGATACGACAGGTATTGTTGTAGAAGGTCCTAAAGGCCCAATTTCTGATGTGACTTTCGAAAAACAACCAGATGGTACCTACACTGCGAAAGTACCTGAAGGCGTTGATGGCGAGATCGTAGTGAAAGTACCTGCGGGTTCTTATGAAGATACTACGGGTAACTCAGGTGAGCCAGTTGAACAACCGGGTACGATTGATACCGACACACCAAAAGCAACCGTAACCATTACTCCAGACGGTAAGATCACTGTCACTTATCCTGATGATGTTGATCCATCGACAATTACAGAAGAGTCGATCGTGGTTGAAGGTCCAAATGGTCCAATCGAAGTGCCATTTACTCCGCCAGTGAAACAACCAGATGGCTCATATGTGGTGAATGGTGAAGTGCCTGAAGGTACAGATGGCGAAATCGTGGTGAAAGTCCCTGCGGGTTCTTATGAAGACACTACAGGTAACTCAGGCGAGCCTGTTGCTCAACCGGGTAATGTGGATACAGATACACCAACAGCTGAAGTGACGATTACACCTGACGGTAAAATCACTGTGACTTATCCAGATGATGTCGATCCATCGACAATTACTGAAGATAAGATCGTAGTTGAAGGTCCAAATGGTCCAATCGAAGTACCATTTACACCTGCTGTGAAACAACCAGATGGCTCATATGTGGTGAATGGTGAAGTACCAGAAGGTACGGATGGTGACATCGTAGTGAAAGTCCCTGCGGGTTCTTATGAAGACACCACAGGAAATTCAGGCGAGCCTGTTGAAAAACAAGGAGCAATTGATACTGAATCTCCAGCGGCTGAAGTGACGATTGAACCGAATGGTGAAATTATCATTACATATTCACCTGATGCTGATAAAACAACCATCGATCCAACTGACATTGTCGTGAAAGATAGCAAGGGCAATACCATTGTGGTTGATTTTGTTCCTTCAAATGATGGCTTGACTTACACAGGTAAAGTGCCAACTGCGATTGATGAAAATATCACAGTGACTGTGCCTGAAAACAGCTTCAAGGATACTACTGGTAACGACAATACGACGTCAGTAAAAACCGACCCAGTGGATACGATTGCACCAAAAGTTGAAGTGGTAATTACGCCAGAAGGTCAAATCACACTGAAATATGAAGACGATGTTGTACCATCGACCATCGATACCTCAAAAATTGTGATTGTTGACGGAAATGGCAATAAAGTCCCTGTGACATTTACGCCGAGCGAAAATGGTTTAACACTTGTTGGACAAGTGCCAGATGGTATTGATAGCAAAGTTACGGTAACTGTGCCTGCGGGTTCTTATGCAGATGAAGTTGGCAATAAAGGTGGTAAAGGAAGTAGTTCTGCAACAGTAGACACACAATCTCCTGAAGTTGAAATCAGCATTACACCAAATGGTAAGATCACAGTGACTTATCCAGATGATGTTAATCCTGACAGCATTGAAGAAGGTAAAATTGTTGTTGAAGGTCCAAATGGTCCAATCGAAGTACCATTTACTCCACCAGTGAAACAACCTGATGGTTCATATGTGGTGACAGGTGAAGTTCCTGAAGGTACAGATGGTGATGTGACTGTTAAAGTTCCAACAGACAGTTATGAAGATACCTTAGGCAATCCAGGTGAAGAGGTTGATACGACGGTTCCTGTCGATACCATTCCACCTAAAGCCGAAGTGACTGTTACACCAGATGGTAAGATCACAGTGACTTATCCAGATGATGTTGATCCAGATACGATTACAGAAGAGAAGATCATTGTTGAAGGTCCAAAAGGTCCGATCGAAGTAACGTTTACACCACCAGTGAAACAACCTGATGGCTCTTATGTGGTAACGGGTGAAGTTCCTCCGGGTGTAGATGGCACAGTAACAGTGACCGTTCCGGGTACATCTTATGAAGATGAATCAGGTAACCCAGGTGAACCAAATTCAGGTAATGGCAAAGTCGATACCGACGTACCAACTGCAATTGTGACAATTCAACCGAATGGTGACATTGTTATTAAATATCCTGAAGATACCAACCCAGATTCGATTGATACATCGACGATCACTTTCACTGATAAAGATGGCGATCCAGTAGTGGTTGAATTAACACCTTCGACAGATGGCAAGACCTTTACAGGTAAAGTACCGAACGGAAATGATACTGATATTACAGTTAGTATTCCGACTGGTAGTTATACCGATGAAACGGGTAATCCGGGCGCTCAGGTTGATGTCACTGAACCAGTAGATACCATTGCACCTAATGTTGATATCGATATCACACCAAATGGTCAGATTACTTTAACGTTTGATGATGATACGGTTCCAAGTACCATCCAAACTGGAAAAATCACAGTAACGGACAAGTCTGGTAATCCTATCGTTGTTGAATTTGTCCCAAGTCAAGATGATCCGCTTGTATTGGTGGGGCGTGTTCCTGAAGGTACTGAAACTGGTATCGTGGTGACTGTTCCAGGGGGTAGTTATCAAGATGATGTAGGTAACAAAGGTACTTTAGATCAAAAATCTGCTGATGTAGATACTGTTCCGCCTGTAGCAGAAGTGACGATTACTCCAGACGGTAAGATCACTGTGACTTATCCGGATGATGTCGATTCATCGACGATTACAGAAGAGAAGATCATTGTTGAAGGTCCAAATGGTCCAATCGAAGTACCATTTACGCCGCCAGTGAAACAACCAGATGGCTCATACGTGGTGACTGGTGAAGTTCCTCCGGGTGTTGATGGTAACGTTACAGTAACTGTCCCAACAGATAGCTATGAAGATGAATCAGGTAATCCGGGTGATGACGTTACAACGACAGAAACACCTGTCGATACCATTCCACCAAAAGCAGAAGTGACGATTACACCAGACGGTAAGATCACTGTGACTTATCCGGATGATGTCGATCCATCGACGATTACAGAAGAGAAGATCATTGTTGAAGGTCCAAATGGTCCAATCGAAGTACCATTTACGCCGCCAGTGAAACAACCAGATGGCTCATATGTGGTGACTGGTGAAGTCCCTCCGGGGGTTGATGGTAACGTTACAGTAACTGTCCCAACAGATAGCTATGAAGATGAATCAGGTAATCCGGGTGAGGAAGTAGATAAAACTGTCCCAGTGGACAATATCGCTCCTGAAGTTGAGACAACCCAAGTGGTTACGAGAGAAGATCTAAGTGTGACATTAACATGGGCGCATTTTGGTATTTCAGATGCAAATACAGCAAATGATCAGCTTGTTATTACGGTAACAAATCTGCCAAAAGATGGTGTATTGACAATCGTAGATGCTGCTGGGAATAAAACACCAATCAACGTGGGTCAAACACTATCTTATGCTGATATTAATGCCGGAAAAGTTGTATTTGCGCCAGATGCTAACGAAGCTTCAGCAACTGACGGCGGAGTATATGCAGGCCTAGAATTTAATGTTTCTGATGGTAAACATGTGACTTCAGGTGAATTGGAAATTGTTGTTGATGCAGTGGCAGATAAGCCTTCTTTAACATTAGATTTATTAGATTGGAGCCCAACGGCTGTTAATTTAAATATTCAAACTTGGAATAATCTTAAAACTGTTACTGTTGATGGAAAATCTTATAATTTATTGCAAGGTAATGGTAATGGCATGCCAGCAGATACCTTGAGAACGGTTTTTGAATACTTAACCAGTTCGAAAAATACAACTCTTCCACCTGCAAGCACGAGTGAAACTACAAGTTTGGTTGATTCAAGTGTAGCAACCTATGAAGGCGTTGCAATTACAGGTTATGTGTATTTGGAAGCTGGGCATACTTATAGCTATAAAGGTAAAGCAGATGATAGTGGTATGTTGATTATTGGAAACCAAGATCCTGTATTTGTGAGTTGGGGAGGTTTGAGCCAATCGGTAGACCTTAGCTTTACCGCTAAAGAGTCAGGGTTCTATACCTTTAATTTCTACATGCATAACCAAGCAGGTGAGGGTAACTATGATTTCCAATTAATCGATCAGTCACATGGTGATAAGATAAGTTATTATCCTAGTCTTGATGCTGCTGTATCAGATCTGAATAATTTTTATCAACAGACTAATCCTTCTGTGGAATGGCAAGTATCTGACTTGATTCAAGGAAGTAGTACCGATAAAGATCAAAATGGTTTCCATAGACCATATTTCAACCTAAGTGGTGAAGTTGGACAGGATATTTCTCTTGGTCTACTTAATACTAGTTTGAATGATCTCGATAGTTCAGAAAGCTTAACACTGAATTTCTCTGGTTTGGTTGAAGGTATGAAAATTTATGCTATTACAGAGGACGGAACTCGAGTATTGCTTGGAACTGCGGATACAAATGGCAATTTAAGTTTTGTCGCTGATAGCATGAGTATCGAAGGTTCAAGCTTAGTGGCGATTGCACCACCAAGTTTGGTTGTTACAGGTAATTCTTTACAGTTGAATGTGAAGCTTGAATCTGTTGCAACTGAAAAATCGAATGGTTCAACTGCAAGTTCAGAACTAGAGTTCGGTGTAATTTTATATCCTGCTTCTGTAACAAACGTAGCACCTGAAATTGAAATTGAACCAGAAGTAGTCACTGTTGGTGCAGCTGTTTCGGGTCAAAAAATTGCTACATATGCTGCATCGGATGCAGATAATGATAGTCTGACCGTGACATTTGCTAATGGCTCGACAGTTAGTGCCGACGGTTTCTATCAATTATCAGTGGCTGATCAATCTGTAACCTTAACTCAGAAAGGTGCGGATCAGCTAAATTCAGGTGCTGTATTGCCTTCGATAAGTCTTCAAGTTACTGATGGTAAAGTTACAACTCCTGTAACTGGCAATGCTGAACTCATTGAGTTAAAAGCAACATTAACAAGTGAAATTTCGGTATCAGGGTCAACATCAGGTGGAACTGGTGGTGGTGCGTCAAGTTCAGTGATTAACGTTCCAAACCTAGGTACGATTTATAAAGATGCTGAAGGTAATTATGTTTCTAATGATCTTGTTGCGGGAGCGAAAATTGTAGATATTGCTGCAGAGATGCAAGCAATTATTCAAGATCCAGCAAATGATGGTGACTTTAATAAAATTGCTAGTGCTTTAGATAAATTTGCTAATTATAGAGGTGATGATAGCAATTCTGAAATCGTTATCATTAATTGGGTGAATATTTATGATGTACTTTCTATAAAAGTTGGTAGTCAAGATTTCTTGCAGAAAATGCCTCGTGGATTTACAAGTTCTAAAGGTTCACCTAGTGACTGGATTGTATTTGATGAAGCGTATTCAGGTGAAAAATATCCTGTCAATTCAATGATTTTAAACAACTCTGATACAACCAACTATATTGATGGTTTTAACTTGAGTATTACGGGTGTCCAAAATGTAAGTGGTTTCCAAATTAATATGTTGGAAGGTATGCTATTTGCGGATGGAACTCAAATTGCTAAGACAGGTGAGAAAAATCAAAATGGACAGGATCAACTTGGTGTAGTAGCTCCGGAAGCAGGCGTTCCAGAGAAAATTTTACAATTTACTTTACATGCAGAAGTTTTAAATGATGCAGAGGCAAATGTGAATGTAAATGGTGTGAAATTTAAATCTACTGCTCTTGATGCTTTAGTTGATGCCAAAGTTTCGGTAAATGGTATATCAGTAAGCAAAGATTCAGATGGGTATTATACTTATCAAGGCACTTCAAGTAGTCAAGTTGAAGATTTTGTCGTGAAAGTTACAGTCCCTGAAACCTCAATTCAAGATGTAAATGTACTTACAACCCAGCTCGAAACAGAGTTAGGAAACAGTAACAATGTGCTTCCTATTCAGGAAACAGTGACTGCGACAGCATCGTTTGCGATGTTCTCATTAGAAAGTGAAAGTTTACTTATTGGTGATGATATTGTTTTCGACCTTCTCGCAGACGACAATTTGGGTGGAAATGCATTAACAACCGTAAATGATTTTTCTACAACTGACCAAATCGACATCTCATCATTACTTTCTGATGATGCAACTGAAGCGAATCTCGCAGAGTTTGTAACAGTAGAATATGACGAAGAAACTGATTCAGCTGTGATTTCAATTGACCGTGACGGTTCTGGTGAAACATACGAATCACAAGATCTCGTAATTTTGCTAAATCAAACGAGCAAAGTCGAACTAGATGACCTAATCAACAATAATCAAATTATTTACTAATCATTTGATGAACTAAAAAAGCACCTTCGGGTGCTTTTTTTTGCTTCCCAAAAAGTGAATGCAGATTGAAGACTTGGTTTTAATCAACAACTCATCGGAATTAAAACAAATACGCTATATCTACACTTGTATATTGAATAAGCTTTCTTTGCGCTTAAAAAGCGACACTTATCTGATGACGTAGCTCAAAAGGTATGCATAAAAACAAATTAATGGACAATAAAAATGAAAAAGAATCTCTGGATCAGGACACTTCTTTGTATGACGGTTGCGGTGTCGCCACTTACTTTCGCAGCGACAACCACTGCACCCGTTCCACCCAATAGCCAGCAAGTCTTTTTTGTCGGCAATAACTGGGATGGTACGGTTACAGTCATCAATCCTGCAAAAAACTATCAGAAAGTTGGTGTCATCAATATGGTGCCCGACAAAAAAGAACGGCTCACTGAAATTTACCTTAACCCAGTAAAATTGATTGCCTATAGCTATATTCGTAATACAGCAGGAGAGGGAAATGATCAATTGGTCGATGACATGTATTCCACACCAGATGGTAAATCGGTAGTTGCATCACGCCCAAGTTATGCAGATGTAGTCTCGATTAACATAGCAACAGGAAAAATCAATTGGCGCACACCAGTTGAAGGATTTCGCGCAGACCATATGGCGGTTTCACCCGATGGGCAACAAGTTGCTGTTTCAGCATCTTCAGGGAATGTCGTACAAGTACTCGATATCAACACGGGCAAAGAACTAGGACGTTTTGCGACGGGCGATAAACCGCATGAAAATATCTATTTTGCCAACGGTACTAAAATCTTAAATTCAGCCATTGGTAATGTCGAAACAGCCATGGATGCATCTTGGCAAGACTTTACCAAAGGCAAACGCTATATCACCATTGCCGATGCTAATAATTTTAAAGTCTTGAAGAAAATTGATTTTCGTCCTGCATTGGATGCCTTTGGCCGTAAAGACCTATCGAACGCTGTGCGTCCAATTGTGTTTAGCAAAGACGAATCCAAAATCTATGCACAAGTCTCATTTTTTAATGGCTTGGTCGAATATGATCTCAATCAAGGCAAAGTCACACGCATTGCACAGCTTCCGGGAAGTACAACTATTCCCTCTGATCGCACGAAATGGGTAAATGACTCACGCCATCATGGGCTTTCGATCAGTGGAGATGGTGAAAAACTATGTGTTGCAGGAACGATGGATGATTATGCCACCATCGTCGATCGTAAAACTTTGACCGCGGCGAAATTGATTGCTGCAGGCAAACCGTATTGGGCAACACAAAGTCCAGATGGTAAGCGCTGTGTCATTTCTGAAAGTGCCACAGATGCAGTAACCGTGATTGATTTTGCAACAGGTGAAAAAGTCATCACAGTTCCAGTTGGCAATCACCCACAGCGTGTTCGTTTAGGTTATGCACCAGCAGGATGGGGCAGTCAGTAAAACAGTTTAAATCAAAAGAAAATGGAAAAATCAGAGTCAAATCGGCTCTGAATTTTTTAATTGAAGAACGATTAGAGATCGAATTATGTATAAGAAATGGATTGTTATCGGGTTAGTGGTTGGCTTGATTTTATTGTTGATGATTCAGTTATTAAAACCAAAGCAGCAGGAGGTTCATGAACAGCTACCGTTAGATCAACAAAAAGTGACTGAAACACGTTCTGAGCGAACTACAGAAAATGTATTGCAGCATTCAAGTTCTAATTCCAAACAATCAATACTCGACAGTGAAACGCACTCTGAGCTATTACAGCAACGTGAACAGGTATATCAACAATTTCAGCAAATAAATACGCTGATGAGTCAGGGACAGCAGCCGAATCAAAATCAAGTACTCGCTCTACTCGAGCAACAATATAACTTGGTTAAAAAAGGCGTCGTGAAATTGGATGAAGCCATTTCATCAATTCAATATTTACGACAAATACTTCCTGAAATGGACAGAGCTTTGGATAGACAGTTAGCTAAACTGGAACAACTCAAAAAATGAATTAACTTGAATAAATAAACTTTTAAACTAACTAAACATAAATGAAATAATTATGGTGAAGAACAAAAGTAGAGGGGCACGAAAATAGAATAGTAAATTAAAAAATGTTTTTTAAATCAAATGCTTGTAATTTAAATCAGGATTTGGAAAATAAACACTCCGAAGATGCCGCTGCAAATGTCGTGACCCTGAACCCGATGAGTTCAAGGTGGACGCGACGTACACTCGCTGGGTTTCCCACTCGAGGAGGGCATACGCTCAGAATATACAGAACACATCCATAAGTTTAAGTATCGGCAGGGGATTAGACCTAGCTGGCGAACACCTCAGAGATGTGCTCAGTATAACGAATTCAGCGTTATTGGCAAATCACCAAACACTGACAAAGTGTTTAAAATGAAGCAATCGGGCAAAGTACAATCACTAAACCACCGATTAATCAGTCAATTCTTCAACTTGTTCCAAAATATTTTGCAACAAAAGTTCGCAGTTTGCATATTCTTGCAAACTCTTATTCATTGACAAGACTTCTTGCATTAATTCAAGTGCGACCATAATGATCAGCTTACTCGGTTCCATACGTGGTGCTTTACGACGAAATTCATCGTATTTGTCATTCAGTAATTGTGCTGCGCGTTCTAAATCGGTTTGTTGGTCAGAAGTCGTTGCTAAACGGAAACTATGACCTAGAACTTTTAAATCAACTGCAATTTGTTCACTCATGATCAAACTTCCTCATTACTTTCAGTCGGATGTGCCAATTGTTGAATTTCTTGCGCATGTTGATCTTGAGCTGTACCTAAAATAGCTAAACGTTGAATAATCGCTTCAACTTTTGCTTTGGCATGTTCATTTTTTTGTAATAAACGTTCACGTTCTTGCTGCAAACCTTGAATTTCTTGTTGAGCATGACGCTGTTCATTTTGCATCTTTTCTTTAACGATACGTAGCTCATTACGTTCTGCCAAAATTTCTTGAAAACGATTTTTTAGATCAGTACAGCTTTTTTCAAGACGGCTATATCGGTCAGCCAAAGCAGTTGCATCAGTATTCAGCTGTTGAAGTTGAGCACGTGAATCAGTTAATTGCTCATTCAGCGCATCAATTTCTTCTTGTTTGGAGGTGATAATACCGTTCTTATGTACAATTTGAGCATGATGGTGCTCATCAGACGAGTTTTTCTCATCTTGTAGGGCATTATTTTCGCTTTCAAATTGCGCCAGTCGCTTTTTTAAAACGCTAATATGCGCTTGGAGACGCTGTAATTCTTCTAACATAACGTAGTCGCACAGTCTTGCAAACAAAGGTAATATATACGAAGTATAGAGATTGGATAAGCGAATGCAAGACGATATTTCAGGTTGGTCAGATTGGTCCCAGAATTTTTCTAAAATTGAAGAAATTTCAAGCCCAAGTGAGTTACATGGTCTACTCACTGGTATAGTTTGTGTGTCACAACCCCCGAGTCGTGAAGAGTGGCAACAAATTTTAGCAACGCTTGATGTAGCTGAATTAGACGAAGATGCGGTGGCATTGTTGACTGAAGAAGCAGAAGATGTAGCTCATTCACTTTCAGATGATGAACTCGACTATCTTCCTTTATTACCAGATGATGATCACTTGCTAGGTGAGCGTGTGCAAGCCTTGGCAGATTGGTGTGCAGGTGTTGTTCTTGGTTTTGGTTTGGCGGCAGGTCATCTGCGCACCAATGAACAAGAATTGATTGAGCATTTACAGGATGTCGCTTCAGTAGAATTTGAAGATTCAGATGATGATGAAGAAGGTGAAGAAAGCTATCAGGAATTATACGAATTTGTTCGTTTAATCCCAGTGAGCCTGTCTATGGGACGTACCAAAGTTGATGTTTCAGAAACACCGTTGCTACAACTGAGCGCTAAAAATTCATCGGCTCAAGTAGGTAATGTGGTTGAAATGTTCACCCCACATCGTCCAAGCTAAGGCATTAATTTTGCTTATATCTATGTGAGGTATTACGTGTTTTTATACATTCCTCACATAGATTGAGAGATTCATATTCCATTGAATCAAAATTTAAACAATATCAGCCAGCAGGTATAAGAAGTATTTAAATGAAGAAATTAACTCAAGCAGATTTTCAGGAACGTCGTGACATCCTTGCAGGTGAAATGGGCTTACGCAGCATCGCAATTATTGCAACGAGCAAAGAAGCCATGCGTAATCGCGACGCAGATTATAAATTTCGAGCTGATAGTAGTTTCTTTTATTTAACAGGTTTTGCTGAACCTGAAGCGGTTGCAGTGATTGAAACCTTTGATAGCGAAGAAGAAGGTTATAGCTATAGTTTGTTCTGCCGTGAACGTGACCGTGAAATGGAAATTTGGAATGGCTACCGTGCGGGTGTAGATGGGGCTGTAGAAGATTATGAAGCTGATGAGGCTTATGCCATTGATTTATTAGACGAAGAAATTTTAGAAAAATTACAAAATAAAGATAAATTATTCTACCGTATTGGGCAGCAACCAGATTTTGATGCTCGTGTGGCGCAGTGGATTTCGGCTGCAAGTGGTGAATCACGTAAGGGTGCAAGTGCGCCTGCACAAGTGATTCAGCTTGATCGTATTATTGATGAAATGCGTCTGCACAAATCTGAAGACGAACTTGAATTGATGCAGATTGCTTCGGATATTTCAGCAGAAGCGCATACTCGTGCCATGCAAACGGTTAAACCGGGCATGATGGAATATGCACTAGAAGCAGAACTGAATTATGTCTTTGGTAAAAATGGCTGTGTGCCTTCCTATAACAGCATTGTCGGCGGCGGTGAAAATGGCTGTATTTTGCACTATGTGGAAAATGACAAAGAACTCAAAGATGGTGATTTGGTACTGATTGATGCAGCATGTGAATATCAGCTGTATGCCTCAGATATTACCCGTACTTTCCCAGTCAACGGTAAATTCAGCCCTGAACAAAAAGCACTTTATAATATCGTACTCGATGCGCAAATTGCGGCGATTGATGCGGTGCGTATCGGCAACTCTTATAAAGAACCACATAACGTTGCAGTGCGTATTTTAGTTCAGGGTTTATTGGATCTTGGCATTATGCAAGGAGATATTGACGAAATCATCGCAAAAGAAAGTTACCGCCAATTCTATATGCATGGTACGGGTCATTGGCTTGGTATGGATGTGCATGACGTCGGTTCATACAAACAAGACGGTGAATGGCGTGCCTATGAAGAAGGTATGGTTGTGACTGTTGAGCCTGGTCTTTATATTGCGCCAGATGATGAAACAGTGGATGTAAAATGGCGTGGTATCGGTATTCGTATTGAAGATGATGTGGCTGTAACTAAAGCAGGTCCACGTGTTTTAACAGCTGCAGTGGTCAAGTCGGTGGAAGACATTGAAGCCTTGATGGCGCAGTAACTTGCAATGAATAAAAAAAGCCGGTCAGTTGATCGGCTTTTTTTATCTACAAGCAGTCTTATAAATACTAGTTATATAGACAAGTGTAATTAACAATGGAGTTGATTTTATGATGTTAATTTTTTACAAAAATTAGATATAAGTCTTTTTAAATTAATCGTATAAATTTTTTATTTTAATCATAATTATGGGTGTTAGAAAAGCTGGGGTGGTTATTCCCTTTAATGGCAATCAACAGGATATTGAAAGACTGGTAAATGATTGGCTGGTTTATTTTGAAGAAAACTCAAAATCTGCATTAGTTATAGAGTGGCTGACGGATCATATTGTTTGTATCAATAGTGCCGGATTAGCACATTTTGCTTTTACTGAACCTGAAAAATGGAGCAGTTTGCTAAGCAGTCAGTTGCCGATGAAATGGATGATCTTCTTTGATTTTGCAGACACAAATTCAAGCTATAGCTATGCGCTTTATAAAGAGGGTGCAGAAATCAGATGTGTCATTCAAGCGGAAGAAGATGAACTTTACATGGATGGAGAAAGACAAGATTTTGAAAAGGAATGGTTAAACTTTTCAACAAGATATTTATACGAATATGTTGAAAATGGCAAAGTTCAAAAAAAATGGACGACTGATTTAAACAGTTTAAAAGAAGAAATCAATCAAGATTTGGAAAGCTATTATCAGTATTATTATTTTAGCGAAAAGGATCATTTAATTTATCATACTCAATTGGTTCGGCAGTTATTGATTGAACTCTTTAAAAACTATGTCGGTTTTGAAATCTTTGATAGTGATTATAATCCAGTAAAGAAAATAAAGTTTAAGTATAACAATCAGCGTACTTATGATGATTATTTGAGTTTAGCCTCAAGAGGGGATATTGCAGCCCAAATTAAATTGGGTGAAATGTATGAAACGGGATGCGGCGTCGAAAAAAATGATGTTACAGCACAAGGATGGTATCAAAAAGCGGCTGATCAGGGTGATGATGCGGCGATGCTGAAGTTAGCGGTGCTGTTGTTCAGAAAACCATGTAAAACAGAGGTTCATATCGCTTTAGCTCTGCTGAATCAGTCAGTGGAAAAGGGAAATATAAACGCAAGAACGGCCCTTGCTGAAATATATGAAAAGGGCGAAATTCTTGATCAAGATTATAATCTAGCTATGAACTTGTACAAGCAATCGGCAAAACAAGGCTGTGCAATTGCTCCCTATAAAATTGGCTTAATGTATGAGCTAGGCAACGGCGCAGCTCAAGATTTTAAGATGGCGAAACGCTGGTATCACCAAGCGGCGAATGCTTTTAATCAAGATGCAGAAATTCGATTGCAGGAATTAATCCAGCATTTTAATGCTTAAGCCATTCATTTAAATTATTCCGTATTAAGGAGATCATTTCTGTCTTTTGTGTTCTATATCTTTATCTATAGCTACGAAAATTAATTGAATGCATGAGCGCAATATTTTGACCAAATCATGGAAAATATTAAATAAATATAAAAAGCCGATCATTAGATCGGCTTTTTAACTTCATTCAAACATTAAGATTTTTGTAAAAAATCAGTCGCTAATTTTAAAAACTCTTCCGGTTTTTCATATACGGCCAAATGTCCGGTTGCCAGTTCAGCATATTCAGCATGTGAAATCAGATCTATAGCATATTTGACCAATACACTCGGGGGCATATAATCATAATTACAGCCATTCACTAATGTTTGTTTGTTGATTTTTTTTTCGCTGGCTCAGTCATATCGGTATGAATCTACAACTCAGCTTGGTGGGTAAATCTTTCTAAATTATTGGTTTGCAGCGTATTTTCTAAGGTTTGCGCCATAGTATTTTCACACCATGCCAAGGTAAAGTTGGCGCTAAAACCTGTTTGAATAATAGTGCTCGACATCGCTTTAGAGTTGCTCTGTACCTAACTCAAATTAAAGCTTGGTACGTGCATCAACTTTAGGATAAGGCGCCAATAACACAACAAAAATTACATATTCTGGATATTCTGCTGCGGAATATATCCAGAAAATGTTGTGTAATGAAAAGCTCATTAAACCGAATGGTGTAACATAATTGGTTTTTGCAGCTGCAATCACTTATTCAACTAATTGAGCAATGGCTAAAGGCTGATCATCAGGTAGTTAGCTTGATATCGTCCTTTTGAATGCATCAAAACATGACATGTTCAAGTGACGCTGATTTACGCAAATGATGGCTCATACTGATGGACTCAGCCATTTTTATTGTGATTTTCTCATTTCTAAAGATCAATATTTACGGCAAGAGATGATTAATTTTGTATTTAATCAGTGCAAATACCTGCAACTAATTTGTATTTCATTATAAAAAATCATGCCCTTGATGTAAGATAAAATTCATTACAGATTATATGTATTTCGAGTGAATGTCCTAAATTCGAATACTTGATAAAAAAGGAAACAAGCATGCAGCAAGAAGTCATCATTGTTGGTGGTGGTATGGTCGGTTTAAGTCTGGCACTCATGTTGGCCAAAGCCAAAATTGGCGTAAAACTTTTAGAAGCCATTAAATACCCCAATTATGATGATGCAAACCTTGAGCCTTATCACTCGAGTTTTGATGCACGAAACAGCGCCTTGTCACGCCGTACGGTGCAAATTTATCAAGAACTAGGTCTCTGGGATGCTTTGCAGGAACACGCCACACCTATTTTAGAAGTGAATATTACAGAGCAAGGCAGTTTTGGTAAGGCAAGACTCAAAGCAGAACAAGAAAAAGTCGAAAGCTTTGGACAAGTTATTGAAAATGCATGGTTAGGCCGTGTGCTGCTCACAGAAGTCAAAAAAGAACAATTCATTGAATTAATTGACGGCGTACAAGTGACTTCGCTGACGCAAGATGCAGACTTTGCATATATAGAAGCACAGCGTGCTGAAGAACAGCTCAAGCTGCAATCTAAAATCGTGATTGCCGCAGATGGTCGTGATTCATTCTGCCGCAAAGCCTTGGGCATCGGTGCATCGGTGCATGATTATGACCAAGTGGCGATTGTCACTACGGTGCAAACCTCTAAACCGCATGCTCATGTCGGCTTTGAGCGCTTTAGTCCGCTTGGCCCGTTAGCGCTGTTGCCACTTCCGGGTGAATACCGTCGCTCAGTGGTTTGGCCTGTTCCTAAAGGGACGGAAGGCGAGTGGATGGGTGATGAAAATGATCAGCACTTCTTAGATGCCTTACAAGAAACCTATGGCGACCGTGCAGGTAAATTCCAAAAAACAGGTAAACGTTTCAGCTTCCCATTGTCCCAAGTGCTTGCAGAAAAACAAGCTGTCGGCCGTGTGGTGCTGATGGGCAATGCAGCGCATACCATTCACCCAGTTGCAGGTCAAGGCTTTAACTTATGTATGCGCGATGCATATGTACTGCGTCGTTATTTAACAGAGCAAGTTGAAAAAAATGCCGATTTGGGCGATGCAGCTATGCTGCTGGATTATGAAAAATCGCGCCTGACCGATCAGCAGCGGGTGATTAAATTCTGTGATTCAGTTGTACGTGGTTTTAGCAACCAAAACCCAATTTTAAAATTGATCCGCAATACTGGGTTAGTTGCCTTTGACACCATTCCGGGTATCAAGCCTTTGGTCGCGAATTATGCAATGGGGCTAAAAGCATGAGTTTAAATCAAACAGATGTACTGGATGCCGTGATTGTCGGCGGCGGCTTGGTCGGTGGCTTAACGGCATTGCTGTTGGCGCAGGGCGGCGTGCAGGCTACGGTATTGGATGCGGCACCTATTTTAGATGCAGAAAAAACCAAAAGTGTTGCGAATCCTCGGGTTTTGGCGCTCAGTCAAGCCACCATTCATTTACTCAAGACTGTGGGTGTTTGGGAAAAGCTTGCCCGTCAGCAGCCGTATACAGGCATGCAGGTGTGGAATAAAAATGGCTATGGCGAAATCAATTTTGGTCATGTGGCAGAGCAAACACCATCAGTTGAGCAAGCTTTAGGTTCAATGGTTGAACCAAGCGTATTGAATTTAGCCATTCAAGAAAAAATGCTAGAACAGCTCGAAGACTACCAAACCCAAGTTAAGGTCATTCGAGTTGAGCGTGGTGTTGGTGTGTGGATCATTCACCTCGCAGATGGTACTCAGCTCAAAACAAAACTAGTGATAGGTGCAGATGGTGCAAACTCATTTGTTCGTGAGCAAGCTTTCATCGATCTAGATGTGCTGGACTATAGACAAGCCGGTGTAAGCTGTGCAATTAAAACCGCCCAACCGCATCAGCATGTAGCGCGCCAAATTTTCTTAGAAACTGGGCCTTTAGCATTTTTGCCGATGGCGAGTCTGAAAAAAGAGGAAAGCGGTTATTGGCAATCGATTGTGTGGACCTTACCAGATGATTACGCCGATGAATATGTGGCTTTATCCGATGCTGAATTTAATGCGTTGCTCACTCGAGAAAGTCATCACATGCTCGGTGAAGTCTTAGAAGCAACGCCGCGTGCTAAATTTCCATTGAAGGCACGAGCTGCGCAGCAATATGTGCATGATGGTCTGGCGTTGATTGGCGATGCGGCCCATGTGATTCATCCGCTTGCAGGACAAGGCGTGAATATTGGTTGTTTAGATGCAGCAGTGCTTTGCGATGTGCTTTTGACCGATAAAAAACGTGGTGTGTGGGCACATGAACAAAGTTTGAAGCGATATGAACACCGTCGTAAAGGGCAAAACGATGCCATGATGCATAGTATGTCCGCGATTGGTTGGTTAGAAACCACCACTTTTTCACCTGTGGTGTGGGCGCGAAACTTTGGTTTAAAACAAGTGGAAAATCAGACTATTCTAAAAGATGCGTTTATGGCGCAAGCCAATGGTCTGAGTATTTTAAAAGATACAATCTATACAGCTTAGGTCAAAGTCAGATATTTTTTAGACAGTCGTATAAACAAGGTTACGATTTTGATTAAAAAAGATACGATTTTTTGATTGTGGGTACTAGTCGAAATGTTCAGAGATTGCTAAATTTCTGTTAATTTAAAACCAGCCATTCGCTGGCAAACAGAAGTCATTCGCGGGGAGAACACAATGACTGATATGAACGATTATGATGATCCAGAAGATTCAGTAGTTGATGAAGATGAAGCACAAGCAGCTGAAAAAGGTGCAGGTGACGCAGCTGATTCTGCCTCTGATGGTGACACCTTTGAAGCTGAAACATTAACAGTGACTGCAAAACTAAAACAACGTCAGGCGCTTGAAGATGAAGTTGCTGCGTTCTTAGCGCGTGGTGGTCGTATTACCGAAGTCCCTCCAGACGAATCGGCAAAAGATTAAAAGTGAAAAAACACCACGTCATGTGGTGTTTTTTTTGCTTCATTCGCTTGTGCGATGATGAACGTCATTCATTTTTTAACTCTGTAGCATGTTTGCTCAAGAAGTTAAGTCGTTAATAAGATGTGAAGTCGCTTCAAGCCGTCTTTGGCTTCATATATTTACGACTGATCGCGAAAATAGGATAAAACACAAAATGCAGTAAAAGCAAAAACATACAATTGATAATGAATGCAGCAATATACGGCGGTGCATGCATGGCCGCCACAGCAGCGACAAAAGATTGAAAAAGTAATACCGCACTCAAAACGACATAAGCCCAATAGCGATGCCTATCCCAAAATTGGCTCAGTTTCAGTAAATTACCGACTACAAAATAGAGGGAACAATATCCACAGACCATCGCAATCGCGCTATGATCGGCCGTCATTTGCTCGCCACTAATATAGTGCGGATAGGGGTGAATGCCAGTATAAATAATATGTGCAAGGGCGGTGAGCCAAACCAGATTAAAGAGAATGAACATCAGCGGTTTTTTGACAGACAGATTTATGGACATGTTATAAGCAACTTTTTTCATTCTATTTAAATTATTGTATGGGATCGCTTATGGAACCCGTAGGTCCCATAAGCGGTTCAAATTAAAAATAAAAAAAAATTAAGCTTAATCGTTCGCTTGGGTTAATTCTAAAGCACGTTGATAGGCCACTTTCTTTTTAATCCCAGTTAAATCTGCAGCCAACTGAGAGGCAGCTTTAACGGACAAATCTTGAAGTAAACGCGTCAGCAGTTTGTCTAACTTTTCTTGCTCTAGGTCTTTTTCTTCGGTCGCACCACCAATCACCAAAACGATTTCGCCTTTTTGCTGATTATGATCAGATTCGACAAAATGAACCAATTCACCCAAAGACATTTTTTTAATGGTTTCAAATGTTTTGGTAATTTCACGTGCAAAGCCTACAGGACGATCTGCACCAAAGACATTCGACATATCTTTTAGGCAGTCCACAATACGGTGCGGCGCTTCATAGATAATCATGGTTTGGGTTTCGTCTTTCAGTTTTTCCAATGCTAGAAGACGTTGTGACTGTTTAGAAGGTAAAAAGCCTTCGAAACTAAAACGGTCACTGGGCAGACCGACAGCACTGAGAGCTGCAATGGCAGCACAGGCACCCGGTACAGGAATGACACGAATATTTTTTTCTTGTGCAGCACGAACCAGTTTAAAGCCAGGGTCACTGATCAATGGCGTGCCTGCATCACTGATCAGCGCCATATTTTCACCTTTTTCTAGGCGTTCAATGAGCTGGTCTATTTTGTTGCTTTCGTTATGGTCGTGACAAGCAGTTAAAGGCGTATTGATACTAAAATGTTTAAGTAATTGTACGGAAGTTCGTGTATCCTCGGCGGCAATAATTTTAACCGACTTCAATACCTCAATTGCACGATAACTAATATCATCTAAGTGCCCGATTGGAGTTGCAACAACAAATAACTGAGCACTCATAGGTTTCTCCATGTTGGATAATAAGAACAAAATTTTGGGTCTTTGCCTTTTAAGCAGTCTGTTTACTGCTGCACAGGCAGACGTCTTGGTCATTCTACCTGAATCTGGCCCTATGGCGCGAGCCGCATCCAGTATTAAGCAAGGTTTCAATAGTGCATATCAATCATCAGACTACAAAGTGCCCATTAAGTTTGTAGATTCAAATCAAAAGCAAATTGCAGTGATATTGAAGCAACAGGTCAATAAAAAAACTCAATTGGTGATTGGCCCTTTAGCACGTCAAGACGTTGAAGCACTTGTAAAGGCAAAGCCTAAAGTCCGCGTGTTGGCTTTAAATGAAACGACCAGCCAGATTCCAAACGTCTGGCAGTACAGTCTATCGAAACGTGATGATGCTTTAGCACTCCAAAAAGTTTTTGAAAAAGACAAATTAGCGCAAGTGTTAGTGTTACGTCAGCCCGCAACTGAGGCAGAACATGAATTATTGCTCATGTCCTTAATCAGCCAAAGTTCAGTGCCTATTCAAGTGGTTGAACAACTCCCAACGAAGCTAGACAAAAATCAAGGGGTGCTGTTGCTGGGCAAAAATGAATGGTTAAACAGTCAAAAAAAACTACCTAAAGCAAAACTATATAGCGTCGCCAATGCGATTGAAGCTACAAAGCCCATTCCTGTAGGGCTGAAATTTTGTGATGCACCTGCATTGCATGACGCGCGTTGGCCTGACCTGATCCGAGCTTATGAGGAAAATCCAGTAGATATGCCATATCAACGTCTTTTAGCTTTTGGTGGGGACACATGGCATATTGCAAAACAATATTTGCAAGAACCGAAATTAAAAAGCATTGAATTTCAGGGGCGAACAGGACTAATCAAAATTAGTCAAAACAATATTCAGCGTGTTCCTCACTGCTATGAGCGAAGTGAAAAAGGCATCGTAGCGATCTCACTATAGGGATGAAACGATGCAGCTAAACTTAGAGCAGATGAATATAGGACAGATGAATCTGGGACAGTGGGCAGAACAGCAAGCGCTACGTTTGGTTGAGCAGCAAGGCTATGTACAGGTGCAACAGAATTATCATAGTCGTTATGGTGAAATTGATTTGATCGTCACACGTGGTCAAGAATTGGTGTTTATCGAAGTTAAAGCCCGTTCGAATACCCGTTATGCTCAAGCCGTTGAAAGTATTTCTATTCACAAACAACGTAAGATGATGAAGACTGCGTTGCATTTTTTAAATGAACAGTCACATTTTCAAAATTATTATTGTCGCTTTGATGCAATTTGTTTTGATTTTTATCAGCACTTTGCAAAAACACTACAGCAAGACTTTTCTAAATACCCGTATCATCAGCAATGGATTGAAAATGCTTTTACTTTTGATCAAGAGTTGATTAATCTTTGATAAAACAAACTGTGTAAACGCATAGAAAAATACGTGTGGAAATTTGAGGAGTCGTGCTGAGTGGTTAAGCGTATTGCAATAACGATGCTTTGTGTCGCAAGTTTATCTGGCTGTGCGAGTTTTATTTCGAATGGAACAGGATCAGCACCTGTAGGAACTGAAAGCGGCGCACGCTCATTGGGACAAGTTTTTATTGACTCTTCCATTGTTCGAACAGCAAAAATTAACTTATATAAATTAGATACTCGTTTTAAACAGTCACGTGTCAATATTGAAAGTTTTCATGGCAATGTCTTATTGACTGGGCAAGTGCCGGATAATCATTTAAAAGAATTGGCAGAAGAAAATGTCCGTTCAATGAGTGATGTCAAAACTGTACATAACTATATTACAGTGGGTAATCAGATCAGCTATAGCACGATCATGCAAGATACTGCGGTCACTGCGAATACCCGTGGTTTGATTATGAAAGCGCCTGTGGTATCTGACAGCAAAGTACACATTCATACTGAAGATGCTGTTCTTTATGTGATGGGCCGTTTAAACAGCGCGGAAATCACAGACTTAAATCAAATCTTGCAACAAGTGGGTAATGTAACGCGAATTGTCACTTTAATCGATAATATTGATCAGAACCCAAATCCACAGGCACGTTCGATTAACTCTAGTTACACCACACCTGCTGTAGGCAATGTGCAACCTGAAGTACAAACACCTGTTGCGATAGATCCGGATGCTGTCGATCCAAATGCTCAATAAAATGTCGGAAATGATGCTGTAAAATATGAATCAATGGTCTCTGCGGCTTCAGCAAAAAATGGATTTGGCTAAATCTTTATACCGAAATTTTCGGTTATATGATTTTGGCAGTTATGCATTAAATCGACTGACACCCAAAAAAGGATATCATGTTCAAAACAATATCCCTTATGGTCTAAAAGCGCGCCATCGCCTAGATTTGTATCGCACGTCAGCACCTCGTCCGCAACGTCCACTCATCGTTTTTGTACATGGTGGTGCGTGGATGCATGGTGACAAAAAGGACTATGGATTCATTGGTGAGGCTTTTGCAAAAGAAGGCTTCGATGTTGCTGTCATCAATTACCATCTCGCACCTGAATATATTTTTCCGGCTTCAATTGATGATCTTAGCCTTGCATTAAACTATTTGACGCAGTCTCAGCATAAGTTGCAGATTGAAGTGGAAAATGTGGTGTTAATGGGACATTCGGCAGGGGCATTTAATGTCATGTCTGCACTGTATCATCCGACACCTTATCAGCTACAAGTGAAAGAGAATATTCGTGCAATCGTGGGTTTGGCAGGGCCATATCATTTTGATTATAAAGGTGATCCGATTTGTGCAGATGCCTTTGATCAAAATGTACCGTATCAACAAGTGATGCCATATTATTTTGTTGAGCACAATCAAGTGAAGCATTATCTATTCACTGCGGATAAAGACAATATCGTTGGCCATAGCAATAGTGAAGATTTTGATCGTCGATTAAAAGCCTCAGGCAACTATAGTCAATTGATTCAAATCCCTCGCGTTGGGCACATCACGATGATTGGTTCAGTTTCGAGTTTATTTAGTCGCTTCTTTAAAACCAAAGCTGAAATCATGCGTGTACTCGATGAAATTAGTCCACCTTAATGTCTGTGGTTAAATGATTGAGAATAAAAAACCGCCAAGTATGGCGGTTTTTTATTTACTGCTTTTTTATTAAAAATAGCTGTTTACAACCATGCTTGGGTGTCATCTGCAACCGCAGAACCATGGATGACATGCATAATCATCGAATGGGCGATACTTCCTTTGAACGGAATTTCAGGTAATGCATCAAATTTAAAGAAAGCCGCATCACTTATTTCTTCTTCTTGTAATTGAAGCTCACCTGAAGCATATTCTGCTTTAAAGGCGATCATTAAATTACTTGGGAAGGGCCAAGGTTGGCTTGCCAGATATTGAATATTTTTGACCTTTAAACCCACTTCTTCTTCAGTTTCACGACGAACTGCTTCTTCTAGAGTTTCACCCACTTCAACAAAACCTGCGATCAGCCCATACATAGCACGGACATTTTTCGCATTTTTTGCCAATAAGATTTCATCTTCACCACGGGTAATGACGGTAATGACACAAGGATTGACACGAGGGTATTGGTGATAACCGCAAGCAGGGCAAACCATGGCATATTCTGTGGCATGGACTTGAGTTGCTGTACCGCAGTGGCTACAAAATTTATGATTACGGCGCCATTCTAAGAGTTGAATAGCACGGCTAGCTTGTTCAAATTGCTGAACATTCCAAAGTTGTAGAAGCTGGCGAATAGGAATGAGTTGTAAGCCTTCAGGAATTGGCTCATTTTCAAGTAGATCACGGGCAATCACTTGATCACCCGTGCCGATATTTAAATCACTTGCGAGTTGCTCAACTTCGGGAAGTTGAAAGTTTTCATCGACCAGCAATTGCTGTTGTTTGAAGATATACGCAAGTGACAATTTAGACATTAGGCTGCTGCTGATTTCAGTTTTTCGCTACTGTCCAATGCTACCTTAAACATGCCCTGTAAAACAGGTTGTTTGTTCTTTAAATTGTCAATCAACATATCTGCGCTTGCCAATGAATCTAATGCTTGATTCACTTCATTTGCATCAATCGCTGTTGATGATTCAACTCGTTTCAAAATGAATTGAGCTGTTGAATTCAGCGCATTTTGAGCTGCATCTGCATTGAGGAACAACATTGCACCACCAATTTCGCGGAATTGAGTTGCAGTCGCTTCAAGTTGTGTCAAATCTTGGTTTTGTAAATACTGAACCAAAGATTGGCTAGCAGCATCAATTAAAACCTTGGTCTCATTTAACAGAGCAGCGTGTGCTTCATCTAAACGGTCGAGTGAAATATTCATATTATTCACACGAAGTTGTAAGCGGCTAGAAGTGTGATGACGCTCAAGCACACCAATCGAGTTCATGGCAGACAAGATATTGTTCATCAACTGCTGGGCAAAGCTTTCATCTTGTAAAATCTCAGCATTACCTAATGACGCAGCTTGACGCGACAGGTCGTTATACGCTTCATTTAAGTTCAAGACTTTGAAAATATTTGCCAATTCGTTTAATTTCGCTTGAAGTTCTTGGGTTTTTTCAGGCGTCATATTTTGATAGTTAAATTCAATATCATTACGAATTTGCGTCATTTCAGTCGTAACCAATTCACCAATGGTATGCATGGTGTCGAAGTCAGGACCATATAAATGACGACTGAAAACTTGCAATTGGGTGTCGGTAAGAAGGTCTTCACCGATATTTAATTTGCCACGAATATGATGAGAAATGTCATCTTCTTGGCTAATGTTTAGACTTAAGACATTGGCTAAATCAGAAATGGATGCTTTAAAGCGCTCAGTTCCTGCAAAATATTGAGCCATATTGCGCTCAATGCTCACCAAGGTACGTAAGCGAGCATCGGTAATTAAGATTTGATCAATTTGATTAAACGCAACAAAAATCAAGTTCCAATATTGTTTGCTTGGATGTTTGTCTGAAAGACCTGCTAAATACGCACCGACCAATTTAATCGCTTGCAGATCCAGCTCAGTTTCTTCTTGTTTAATCAATTTATTCAACGCCAACTTATACAGACGGTGAACGTATTTTGATTTTTCAAGTGCAGGAGCTTGAGGTAGGTCAAAGTCAGGAGTAATACAATCGAGTAGGGACTCAATGTGTTGGCCTTCCGACGTTAGAGGTTTACCTAAAGATAGTTCTAGACGATTAAGACTGTCCAGCAGGAATTGTGGAATTTTAACTTCACGTAGGCAGATAAATTCGATGTAGCGTTTCAGCATGGTCGTGCCTTCGCTCAGTGCGATGACCTCTTGAGTGTTAATTTGCGCAGGATTCCCCATGATCTTGCGCATTAACTCTGCTGAATATTGAGCGATTTTTGCCAAACTTGGCATATCAACTAAAGCTAGTACTTGAGCACATTGTTCAAATTGAATCAGTGCATCATCAATCCCGAAAGGTAAAGTTTGATCTTCAACTAAGGTGCTGACTGCTGATTCGACTAACTTGATTGAGTTATCAACCTCATTTTTTATTATCAGCAAAGCCGTTGGATCAAAATGGATAGAGGTTTGGTAAGACATGTATCTGCACCTTTCCTAGATGTTTTATCTTGTTTATTAACCGCCCCTTAAGGCGGTCCATGTTTATGGTTTTACTATAGCGTATGTAAGAATTGTTTATATACAAAAAGTAACACGAAATTTAGATTTTATTTCGCAAAAAGGCAAGGTGTACCATGTTTTTCTTCAAATTGTTTGACCCATGTCTCATGGGCTTCAAGTTCATCTGCTGAAGGTAAAATCACAGGTAATTCTATTTCAACAGCGGCGCGGGTTTGCGAACCATCTTCATTTTGCGAGTGGGTCAGGGCATCGATATCAAAGGAAACCTGACCGCCCGTCATTGCTAGGTATACGTCAGACAGAATTTCCGCATCGAGTAACGCACCATGGAAGGTACGGTCACGTTGTGGAATTTCGTAACGACGCACTAATGCATCGAGTGAGTTTTTCTGGCCTGGATGCTTGGCTTTGGCCATAGCCAAGGTATCGGTAACTTCGCAAACTTCAGATAAGGCCATAAAACCGGCACGTTTGAACTCCATATCAAGGAAGTTCATATCGAAGGTTGCGTTATGCGCAATGATTTCTGCGCCTTTTAGATAGTCAAATAAGACATCAGCAATTTCAGCATACAGTGGTTTATCTTTTAGAAAGTCATCACTGATTCCGTGAATATTTTCAGATTCACCGACAGGTTTTTGCGGGTTGATATAAATATGAATTGAGCTACCGGTCAGTTTGCGGTTAATCATTTCCACTGCACCGACTTCAATAATACGGTCGCCATCTTGGAAATAGAAACCTGTGGTTTCCGTATCCAAAATTAATTGTCGTGGGCCAGATACATCAACTGTTGCAGGTGTAATGACAATCATTGGATGGATTTCAGCAGCTTGCTTAGACTGGATAGGGGCAGCTTCATTCAACGTTGAAGCAGTGTCAGTTGCTTGTTGTTCTATCGTAATGTCATCAATCTGCTCTGCATTGATCGCTGTGTCAGTAGTCATTTCACGTGACGGAGCAATTTCTAGCGGCTGAGCAATTGAAGACTCCTGAATTGAAGCATCAATAATGCTTTCATTTGCAATCATTGCTTCTTCAGAGATTTCTTCGTCATCATCGCTATCAGCAAATTCGAGTCCAAACGGATCATTTAATAGCCAGTCAGGTTCAGCTTTTTTTTTAGGTGCTTCAGCTGTAGATGCTGCTTGTTTGATGCGTTCGAGGGTTTTTTCTGCGCCTAGATTGGCCAATTGATCAGCCATTTCATTTCCCGGATGGCCTGCATGCCCTTTAATCCAGTTCCATTCAATTTCCCGACCCTGACAAGTTGTATCCAGTAATTTCCACAGATCAGGATTTTTAACATCTTTCCAGTTTTTCTTTTTCCAACCATGTATCCACTCGGTAATGCCTTGTTTGACATAGTTAGAGTCTGTCCAAATAATCAGTTTTGCATCGGACGGACAGTGTTGAATGCCTTCAATTGCAGCAGTCAATTCCATACGGTTATTGGTGGTTTCAGCTTCGCCGCCGCAGAGTTTTTCTTCTCCAGTTTCACGGATGATATAGGCCCCCCACCCCCCTAAGCCAGGGTTGCCTTTACATGCACCATCAACATAAAGCGTGATTGTTTGAGACATAAATCAAATCCGGAGAAAAACAAGCATTCATAACCGTATATTGTATAACGCAAATGACAGAGAGAAATCCATTTCTGGCGATTTTTTTAATTTCTTGTAACATTTATACTGAAATAGCGTTAAATTAACGCCTTGTGTCTGTGTTCTGCTTCACTACAATGGCATATCTAAAAAATAAATTTTATATGAGTTGTCTGGATTTTTTTATGTATAAATCAACTGCGACTGTCTGGCAGCCTACGTTACCACAAATTTTTAAATTTACAGTCTTGGGTTCTGCGCTCGCAGCTCTTGGTCTGACGGGCTGTTCTTCATCGCAAACGACTAAGCAGAACTCAGCAAGTAAACAAGTTGGCTCAAACTTTCTCGATGCCAATAGTTTAGATTCACTCGAAGATTTACTTTCTGCAACAGACATGCGTGCCGTAGAAGGCGATCGCCTTTTAGTACTTAAGCATGGTGATGTCTGGAAGCGTATGACTGTGGGTTTCAAAATGGATTTGAACCACTGGGATACGCGAATTGAAGCGCAGCGTGGTTGGTTTATTTCACGTCAACCATATATTGATCGTTTAAGTGCGCGTGCGTCCCGTTATTTATATCACACGGTTAAAGAAGCAGAACGTCGTGGTTTGCCGACGGAGTTGGCGTTATTACCAGTGATTGAAAGTTCTTATGACCCAGCAGCAACCTCAAGTGCAGCCGCAGCGGGCTTATGGCAATTTATTCCAAGTACTGGACGTATTTACGGCTTAAAACAAACCTCAATGTATGATGGTCGTCGTGACGTAGTGGAATCAACGCGTGCAGCTTATGAGTTTTTAGGTGCGCTACATAACCAGTTCGGTTCGTGGGAATTGGCTTTGGCTGCATATAATGCAGGGCCGGGCCGCATTCAACAGGCGATTAACCGTAACCGTGCGGCAGGTTTGCCAACGGATTATTGGTCGCTAAAACTGCCCCAAGAAACCATGAACTATGTCCCACGTTTCTTGGCAGTTGCTCAAATTATTAAAAATCCAAGTGCCTATGGCGTAAGTTTACCGCCAATTGCCAACCGTCCACACTTTCGTGAAGTGGCTGTAGGGCCTGCAAATTTAAATGAAATTGCATCTATTACCGGTTTAAGCCGTGCAGAACTCTATGCACTAAATCCCGGGCATCGTGGCGATGTGATTGACAGCAGTAGCCCAATGCGGATTTTAATTCCTGCGGATGTGAGTCCATCAGTCGATGCACGTTTGAAGAAATTACAATCAGGTGGTTCATCAGGTTATTGGGCAAGTAATTCAACTTATAACTTACCAAAAAATAATGTTGAAATAACACCGTCACGTGTTACTCCGCCGGAATTAAATAGTAAAACTATTCAGCCCGCTAAAGTGACGCCACCTACGCTTAAAACTCAGCCGACAGTGACAGCTTCTGCCAAACCACCTGTAGTCGCTGCAACGGTAACGCCGAGTGTTCCATCAGGAACGAAAGGCAAAACGCCAATAGGATCATCTGCTTTGGCTGCTTTTGCATCGAATAGTGATATTCCAAGTGCGCCGCGTATACCAGTCGCTGTAACACCTTCGACTCCTGTGAAAGCCGTGTCTGTCGAGCCACCACTCAGCGCAAATGAGCGTGAGCAAATCATGGCGGCTATTAAAGCTGAAGGTGAGACCAAAACAATAGATGAGGTATTAAAACCAGTAGCGACTAAAGCAGAACAAGAAGAAGTCGTTCAGGAAATTAAAGCTATTGCGCCGAAAGGCACTGAAATTGTCGATCCTTATGATGGCAAGATTAAGTTGACTGCGATTCAGACCAGTCAGTCAATTGCAGACCAACAAGGTAAAGAACTGACGAAAGGGTTCTCTTACCCGAAAAGCGTGGCTGAAAATACAGGTGCAGATTCCGAAGAAGCCAAACGCAACCAAGGTAAAAATGTCATTCGTACAGATTCTGAAATTGTAGTTGTACCACCTAAAGGTAAACGCAGTACTTATACAGTTTTGGCGGGCGACACATTAGCGTTGATCGCGATGAAAAATGGCGTGAATTGGCGTGATATTGCAGCTTGGAACCAAATTTCGCCAGATTCGACCTTGTATGTCGGTACGACCATCTATTTATATGATGCGAAACCGATTGTGCAAAATAATGAAGAATCGAAAGCTAAGCCTATCGCAGATAGCTATGTGGTGAAAGCAAATGACAGTCTTACAGCTGTTGCGAGTCAATTTGGTTTAAGTACGAAGCAACTCGCCGACTACAATGGTTTAACCACCACGAGTGGTTTATATGTTGGGCAGAAATTATCCCTAAAAGAAACGCCAGCATCTAAAGCAAAATTGGAAGCTGACAAGAAAGCAGCTCAAGTTGTCGAAAAATCTGCAAAAGTTCAAACCAAATCCTACACGGTAAAACGTGGTGAATATCTAAAACTCATTGCAGATCGTTATGCGCTGTCAAATCAAGAGTTGGCAGATTTAACAACTGGTTTAACGGCTGGCAGTAGCTTGATGGTGGGGCAAAAAATTAATGTGCCATTACAAGCTGTAGCAGAAGTTGAGAAGCTCGAAAGCAAAGTCGTGAATCGCATTGAAAATGTCAAAGTTGATCCTGCGTATAAAGTTGAAAGCTATAAAGTGCAGCGTGGTGATACGCTTTACAGTATTGCGACGCGGTCAAAAATCAGTTTGTCAGAATTGGCGAGTCTAAATGATATGTCGGTAAATAGTGGGCTGATGGCTGGGCAAAGCATTAAAGTTCCTGCAAGTTCAACTGTTCCTGATACATATGTGGTGCAGTCTGGCGATACACTGACAGGCATTGCTAGTCGCTATGATTTAGGCATGGACTATGTCGCAAATTTAAATGGTATAGAGCGTAGTTCTGGTCTACGCGTTGGGCAGAAATTAAAATTAACAGGTGATGTCGCACCGGTTAAAGTAGAAACCAAAGCTGAGGCGACCAAAATTGAAAGCAAAACCAATACACGAACGAATTCCGTTGATGCGACCGATATTCATGTGGTGAAATCAGGTGAAACATTGGGTGTGATTGCGAAGAAATATCATCTTCAATTACGTTATTTAGCTGAATTAAATGGCCTAAATACCAATAGTGCGATTCGTGTAGGGCAGCGTTTAAAAGTAGATGGTGAACTCCCTGCTGATGTAGCTAGTAAAGCAACTGAAACCAAAAAAACGGAAGCTAAATCCTCTACGAGCAATGTGAAACCAACAAATACTGAAAGCTATACTGTGAAATCAGGCGAGTCTTTAAATTCGATTGCTAGTCGGACAGGTTTAACTGTGGCAGCATTGGCTGAATTAAATAACTTGAACCCCCGTGCAGGACTGCGTGTCGGTCAAAATTTACAAGTCCCTAAAACTATCAGTGAATACCGTATTAAACGCGGCGATACGCTGATTGGTTTGGCAAGTCGCTATGGACTAGACACATCAAAACTCGCTGAAATGAATGATATGCAACCGTCTGCTCAGTTACGTATTGGTGACGTGATTAAAGTACCAAACTGAGTCCAAACATTAAGGAGTTAAGTTGAATGTATTCTGCTTCAACTTCGCGTTACGTGTTTGGTGTGACTTTGAGCATACTTTCAACAGGGGCGTGGGCTGCGTTGCAGACCACGCCTTTTCTTGCCATACATAGTAGCCCTCAATATCATCAATTACAGGCAATGCCCTATGCCAATCCTCTTGCCAATAAAGGGGGATATATCACGACCTCGAGTATTGGGAGTTTTGATAATTTAAACAGCATGAATGGAAAAGGGCGTTCTGTTGAAGGTATCAATTATCTTTTTGATAGCTTGATGAGTTCATCTTTAGATGAACCGGGTGTGATGTATCCATTGCTTGCCGAAAAGGTGACATTTGACCCGAAAAAAACTAATTTTGTTATTTTTCATTTAAACCCAAAAGCACGGTTTAGTGATGGTTCTGAACTCACTGCTGAAGACGTTAAATTTAGTTTTGATACTTTTCAGACCAAGTCAAATCCTGGTTTGCAAATGTATTTAGCGGATTTAGACAAAACAGATGTTTTATCTAAATATCAGGTAAGGATGAATTTTAAATCTGGACACAACACTGATATGCCCATGATTTTGGCGCAAATGCCGATTTACTCCAAAAAAGATTGGGCAAAAAAAGATTTTACTCAAATTACATTGCAGCCCATATTAGGTTCAGGCCCTTACACGATTGAGACGATCGATGCAGGTAGGAGTATTCGCTACAAGCGCAATCCTGAGTATTGGGGGCAGAACTTAGCCGTCAATCGTGGTCGCTATAATTTTAACCATCTGAAATATGTATATTATCGCAGCCCAGACATAGCCTTTGAAGGCTTTAAAGCAGGTCAATTTACGTTATATGAGGAAAAGACCGCACGTAATTGGGTGGGAGCGTACAATTTTCCTGCTTTTAAAGACGGTAAAATTGTCAAATATCGCTTTAAACATGAACGACCGATTCCGACAAAAAGTCTCGTATTTAATACCCGTCGTGCGCCATTTAGTGATATTCGTTTTCGACAAGCGTTAACCTATGCTTATGATTTTGAATGGCAAAATAAAGCATTATTTTATGGGCAGTATCAGCGTTTGCAGAGTTATTTTAGTAATAGTGTGCTAGAAGCGAAGGGGAAACCCTCTATCCAAGAGTTGGATATTTTAAAACCGATGTTATCGCAACTTGATCCTATTCAAAGACAGGGGGTCTTATCCGATTGGCAATATCCCGTTTCTGATGGCAGTGGATTTAATCGAAAAAATCTGCTGCATGCACGCCAACTGTTATTGAATGCGGGTTATCTTTATCAAGACGGCCGATTGGTGGATGCAAAATCTCGGCCTGTGAAATTCGAAATCTTGATTCAGCAACAAGATTTGCAGCGAACCTTAATGCCATTTATACGAAATTTGAAACGTTTAGGTATTCAGGTGCTATTGCGACAAGTCGATGGACCGCAATACACCGAGCGGATGCGAAATATTGACTTTGATATGATCGTGGATGAAATGCCTCAATCGCTCACTCCAGCGGGTGAGCAAGCTCAACTTTGGGGCAGTCAAGCAGCTGACCAAGTGGGTAATTATAATTACGCAGGGATTAAAAATCCTGTAATAGATCAGCTCATTCAACAGGTGATCAATGCTCCAAATCGGGAAGAATTGATTATTCGTACGCGTGTTTTAGACCGCCTGCTCAGAGCGGGTTATTATCAAATCCCAATGTTTGGGCAAAGTGAAAACTGGTTTGCCTATTGGCATATGTATAAGCAGCCTTATGTCAAACCTAAACTTTCTGTTGGGATTGACTATTGGTGGAGTGATGCAGCTCAAACCAAGCACATAACACAATATCTACGGCAGCAATGAATACACCTGAAGGACAAGGAATGTGAAAGCAACATGGGCACATATATATTAAAGCGTTTGCTCCTGATTATTCCGACGTTGTTTTTCATTTTATTGATTAACTTTGTGGTAATTCAGCTTGCTCCGGGAGGACCTGTTGAACAAGCCATACAGCAAGCTGAGTCCTTTCAAGGTATGGGAAACACAGGTGGTGGTGAAACTGCGACGACAGGCAGTAAATACCAAGGTGCTAAAGGCCTCAGTGAAGAAATGGTGGCAAAAATCGAAGCGCAATATGGTTTCGATAAACCATTATTCGAACGTTTTTGGCTCATGTTAAAGGGCTATGTGACGCTAGATTTTGGTACCAGTTTCTTTAAAGATAAGCCTGTGACCCAGCTACTTTGGGAAAAGCTGCCTGTATCCTTATCCCTTGGCTTGTGGAGTACCTTGCTGATCTATATGGTGTCTATTCCTTTAGGCATTAAAAAAGCCCGTCAACATGGTCTGCTATTTGATAAAAGCACGTCTATTTTATTGGCTATCGGCTACGCCATTCCTGCTTTTGCCTTTGCCATTTTACTCATTGTATTTTTTGCAGGTGGTTCATATTTTCAGTGGTTTCCTCTACAAGGTTTAGTTTCAGAGAATTTTGCTGAGTTAAGTGTGTTTGGCAAAATTGCAGATTATTTTTGGCATATGGCGTTGCCTTTGTTTGCTATGGTAATTGGTGGTTTCGCTGGCTTAACTTATCTGACCAAATACTCTTTTATGGAAGAACTAAATAAGCAATATGTTCTTGCTGCTCGTTCTAAAGGTTTGACCGAATCACGTGTGCTGTATGGGCATGTATTTCGTAATGCAATGCTCATTGTTATTGCTGGTCTACCAGAAGCATTAATTGGCATCTTCTTTGTGGGAAATCTATTTATTGAAATTATTTTCAATTTAGATGGTCTGGGATTGTTGGGGTTTGAAGCCATAGTACAGCGCGATTATCCAGTGATTTTTGGCACCTTGTTTATTTTTACCTTGATGGGGCTGATCTTAAGATTAATCAGCGATGTCATGTATCAAATGATTGATCCACGAATTAATTTTGATTCGCAGGGGGCAAAATAATGTCTCCGATCATGCAAGCGCGTTTTCAACGTTTTAAAGAAAATAAATTAGGCTTTACATGCTTTATCAGCTATGCCTTGATTTTTATGTTGTCATTAGCTGTCGAGTTTATTGCCAATGATAAACCGCTCTTGGTCAAATACGATGATTCTTTATACGTTCCCGTATTAAAAAGTTATCCAGAAACTGCTTTCGGTGGCGTTTTTGAAACTGAGGCAGATTATAAAGATCCTGTGGTACAGCAACTGATTGATGATAAAGGATGGGCTGTATGGCCACTGATTAAATTTTCCTATCAAACACCGAATTTAGAATTGGCTGTGCCTGTGCCATCTGCACCGACTGCACAAAATTGGCTCGGTACCGATGACCAAGGGCGTGATGTGCTGGCGCGTATTTTATATGGATTACGAGTGTCGCTCCTGTTTGGATTTGCATTAACTTTTGCTTCTTCCATATTGGGCATCATCGTTGGGGCGATACAGGGCTATTATGGTGGATGGATAGACCTCATTGGTCAACGAATTTTGGAAGTCTGGGGTGGGCTCCCGATGCTATTCATGGTGATGATTTTGGTCAGCATGTTTACGCCGAGTGTGTATTGGCTCTTTGTCATTATGCTGTTGTTTGGCTGGCCCACTTTAGTCGGCTTGGTTCGTGCAGAGTTTTTACGGGCGCGTAATTTTGACTATGTACGTGCAGCACGGAGTCTTGGCGTTACAGATAGTACGATTATGTTTCGGCATATCTTACCAAATGCGATGAGTTCGAGTTTGTCACAGCTACCTTTCATGCTTACGGCAAATATTACGGCACTCACAGCCTTAGATTTCTTAGGTTATGGCTTACCGCCTGATGCAGCGTCATTAGGTGAGTTATTGCTTCAAGGGAAAAATAATCTGAATGCACCATGGTTGGCCTTGTCGGGATTCTTTACCTTAGCGATCGTGCTGTCTTTATTGATTTACATTGGGGAGGCGACACGTGATGCATTCGATCCTAGACGTCAATAATCATCAAGTTAATGTACCTCCCATCGTATTAGCGGTTGAACATTTACATATTTCACATGCAGCACAGGTCTTGGTTGAAGACCTGAATTTTAAATTGCATGCAGGTGAAACGTTAGCCATTGTTGGAGAAAGCGGTTCAGGTAAATCGATTAGCAGCCTAGCTATACTCGGTTTGTTGCCAAGTGATCTGCAGGTCACAGGCAGCGTCAGCCTGAATGGACAAAATATTCTTGGACTGAGTCCTGAGCAGCACCGAAACATTCGTGGGCAGAAAATTGCCATGATTTTTCAAGAGCCGATGACGGCCTTAAATCCCTTACATCGGGTGGAAAAGATTGTTGGTGAGTCACTGTTGTTACAGGGATGGTCGAAGGCAAAAACTCGGCAGCGGGTTATAGAATTATTAAATGATGTGGGTATTCCAGATGCTGAAGATAAGTTAAGGCGTTATCCACATGAGTTATCAGGTGGGCAGCGACAACGTGTCATGATTGCCATGGCATTGGCCTTAGATCCTGATATTTTAATCGCTGATGAGCCAACTACGGCTTTAGATGTCACCTTACAAGCGCAAATCTTAAATTTATTAAAGTCGCTACAACAGCAGCGCAATATGGCCATGATCTTAATCAGCCATGACCTGAATTTGGTCAAGCGCTATGCCGAACATGTGATTGTGATGAATCGTGGGCAAGTGGTGGAGCAAGGTGGTGTTCAGGAAATTTTTGAGCAACCGAAGCAGGCGTATACCCAAAATTTATTAGACCATGATTTTGGTAAAGCAATACAGGTTTCGCAAACTCAAACACTTTTAGAATTACGCCAGTTAGGAGTGAAATTCCCAGTCAAACAAAGCTTATTGAACCGCATCAAAAATTATGTCGTTGCGGTAGAAGCTTTGGATTTAACAATGGCTGAAGGTGAGTCGATCGGTATTGTTGGAGAGAGTGGTTCAGGGAAAAGCTCTTTAGCACTGGCTATTGCTCGGCTCATAGAAAGTGATGGCGAAATTATTTTAAATCAACACGCCATCAATCAACTTTCAGAAAAACAGCTCAGACCTCTACGTCGTGAATTTCAAATCGTCTTTCAAGATCCATTCAGTAGTTTAAATCCACGGCTAAATGTAGAGCAAACCATTGGCGAAGGTCTGGCCTTACAGCATTTATCTGCAAATGAAATTGCACAGCGTATAGATGAAGCTTTGCAGAAAGTCGAATTAGCCAGCTCATTTAAGCAGCGTTATCCACATGAATTATCGGGTGGGCAACGGCAGAGAGTCGCCTTAGCGCGTGCGTTGGTATTACGTCCTAAATTATTGATACTCGATGAACCCACATCGGCACTAGATCGGACGACACAAAAAGCCATCGTGAAGCTGCTACGGCGTTTGCAGCAAGAATTTAATATGAGTTATTTATTTATCAGTCACGATTTACACGTGGTCAAAGCCTTGTGTCAAAAAGTGTTGGTACTGCGACATGCCAAAGTCATGGAGTTTCAAGACACCGCAGATCTATTTACGCGACCACAAACGGGCTATACCCGTAAATTAATTGAAGCCAGCCAATACTAAAATCAAACTTATGGATATTTTGACAAGTGTCATTGTCAAAATATCCTTGACCTTTAGAAAATAATACTTAGAGTAAATACTCAGGACTTATTATTTCATTTTGGACAATGCCATGAGCCATTTAGCTGAAAGCTTTAAAATTCGTAATACCACATTTAAAAATCGCATCATTAAAGGTGCAATGAGTGAAGCATTGGCCAATACCGCAGGCCAGCCAAATCACTTACATTTTGGATTATATGAAGCTTGGGCGAAGGGTGGCTTAGGCTGTGCCATTACGGGTAATGTCATGGTGGATTTTCGTGCTAAAAATGAGCCGGGGGTTGTTGTCGCTGAAACAGAGCGAGATTTGGCGCAGTTAACACAGTGGGCTGAGTTAGGCAAAAAGCACGGCATGGTGCAATTGGTTCAACTTTCACATCCGGGCCGTCAATGTCCTAAAGGTTTAAATAAAGAAACGGTTGCACCGTCTGCTGTGCCATTTAGTCCGATGTTAGCTACAACTTTTGGAACACCGCGCGAACTTCGTGAAGATGAAATTTTAGATATCATTCAGCGTTTTGCACGTGCCGCGCTCATTTGTGAAAAGGCAGGCTTTGAAGGCGTGCAATTGCATGGTGCGCATGGTTATTTAATTAGTCAGTTCTTGTCGCCACTGACCAATAAACGTCAAGATCAGTGGGGCGGTTCAAATGAAAATCGCATGCGCTTTTTGCTTGAAATCTACAAGGCAGTTCGTGCAGCGACGACCGATGATTTTATCATTTCGGTCAAACTGAATTCTGCTGATTTCCAACGCGGCGGGATTAGCGAAACGGATGTGATTGAGGTCTTTAAGGCAATCGATGCCGCAGGGATTGATATGATTGAAATCTCGGGCGGTTCCTATGAAGCGCCAGCGATGGCGGGTGCTAAAGAAGAAAAACGTAAAGCCAGTACCATTGCTCGTGAAGCTTATTTCCTCGATTTTGCGGACAATATCCGTAAAGAAGTGAAATGCGCATTAATGGTTACCGGTGGGTTTAGAACCGTGCAAGGCATGAATGCTGCACTAGACAGTGGAGCTTGTGATTTTATTGGTATTGCACGTCCATTTGCTGTTGAAGTCGATTTGGCTGATCGTTTATTGGCGGGTCAGGATGTTCGTTACGGTGTGGACAAAATTAAAACTGGCATACCGATGATTGATAAAATGGCGATTATGGAAATTATTTGGTACGCCGCTCAGTTTAAATCGATTGGTGAAGGCAAACAGCCAAATCCTAAACTTTCACCCTTAAAAGTGTTTTTTAAATATCTTAAAGGAAATTTAACAGCGGTCATTAAAGGGCAAGTCAATTCACGTAAGTCGGCTTAATCAATCATTGAATTTTTAGAATCAGGGCAACCGACATATATTCATGTTATGGTTGCCTTCATTCATATCAATATTGCTTACAATAAAAATGTCTAAAATTTTAATATTAACGGCCATTCTTTCGGGGCTCAGTTCTGCTCTCTATGCCCAGTCTACATTTCAGACGGGAGATATTATTTTTCATATCTCAAAGTCACAACAAAGTTTAAGCATTCAAAAGGCCACACATTCGCCCTATAGTCACATGGGCATGATCGTAAATAAAAATAACCAAACGTGGGTGCTTGAAGCCATTCAACCTGTGCAATATACCGCTTTAAATCAATGGATCGCGCGTGGGGAGAATGCTCACTATGTGGTGAAAAGGCTCAAACAACCCTTAAATGTGCCGCAGAAAACGAAGTTGGTACAACATGCAGAAAAGTACTTGGGCAAACCCTATGATATTTATTTTGAATGGGATGATCGTGCAATTTACTGTTCTGAAATTGTTTGGAAAGCTTATCAGCATGCTTTGGGAATCGAACTTTCTCCATTACAACAACTGAAACAATTTGATTTAAAACAAAATGAAGTGCAGCGCCTAATGCTGCAGCGCTATGGTCAAAATATTCCGCTAAATGAGCAGGTGATTGCCCCTAAGGCCATTTATGATTCAAAACTTTTAAAAGAAATATTTAGAAATTAAGGCAATAAAAAAGCCCAAGTCGCAATGCTTGAGCTTTATAATGAGTGGTTAAAACCAACTCGAATATGGCGTCCCTACGGGGATTCGAACCCCGGTTACCGCCGTGAAAGGGCGATGTCCTAGGCCTCTAGACGATAGGGACAGTACAGAAAGCAAATTTTAAAACCGTTTATTTCAGTCTAAGTTTTTAGACTAAATAATGGCGTCCCTACGGGGATTCGAACCCCGGTTACCGCCGTGAAAGGGCGATGTCCTAGGCCTCTAGACGATAGGGACTTAATAAAATGTACTTCTGAAAATTGGCGTCCCTACGGGGATTCGAACCCCGGTTACCGCCGTGAAAGGGCGATGTCCTAGGCCTCTAGACGATAGGGACGTTTCAGAGGTGGGCGTATATTAGGGTGAAAATCGGGGGGTGTCAAACGCTTTTCTATAAATAAATTCAGTTTTTGTTGTTGAGTGCATAAAATTAAAACAATTTGCTAAAAATGTTTGAAAAATACATTATTTATGTCGATTTTTTCAACACTTGTAAGATTGTAGCAATAACTTCTGGATGCGTTAAATATCCAGCAATATCGTGTGGGTGTTCAATCGATGTCTGAATTTGCTGGTTAATAATGGCGGGTTGAAAATCAAATGGTGCCTGACTCAGTGGAAAAGCGCTGAGAAAATCATCATGTGAATAAAAGTTTAACCAATCACCTGAAATTGCATCAGGTCGCTGTAAAGGCTGAGGTAAGTGGGCTTGGATGACACGAAAAGCCAAAGGTGAGCCCAAGGTAATAAAGCGCTGTATGTTGAGTTCAGGATGTAACAGTAAAAAATGATACGCAATCACGCTACCTAGCGAATGTGCAATCAACAGGGTGGGTTTCGTTTGATGTAATTGCTCATGCAGACGAGTATGAACTGCCTGAATAAAGTGTGGATTGGATAAATAGAGATAAGTTTCGACCAAAAATTTATGCAAAAGTGTGGCATGTAATTTTGGGAAATAATTCATTAAAACTGCAAAATCGCGTAGGGCAAGATCTTTGCCAAGTGCAGTGATCGATTTGAATGATTGGCTTAATCCAATAGCATCATTGAGGGTGATGTCAGGTAGATTATTTTGTACAGCGTGATGCTCAAGTACTTTTGGTGATTTTTCTGGGAGTTCAGTGCGATGGATAAACGGAAAATGTGGCCACGTTTGAGGTGTCAAGGTGCTGTCCTGAAGCATATTCTGCAAGTGATAACGCGTGAGTAAGTCCCCATAAAAAGGCATGCGCATATGGTGCTGTATATACGATAAAAAAGTCTCTTGATGGCTTTGCTTTAAGCCTTGAGACAACAGTGCAAGCCAATGCTGTTCGAGTGAACGTGCAGTTTGTTGCTGTTGATTCATGCCATGGATAAAGATGATCTGCATATTGCACCTCATCGACGGACCAGTTTTTATTCTACTTTTATTAAAATATAGCCATAAAAAAAGAGCAACCGAAGTTACTCTTTTATCGTGTTTGGTATGACAACGCAGATCAATCTTTGTTGTGATACAAGGTGTAGTAGCTGATATAACACGCCACAATGAAGATCATACAGCAGATAAAGCCAGTTAACATTTCTGGGTCAAATACCATACTAATACAGGTAATAAGACAGAATACAAAACCGAGTATCGGCACAATTGGGAAGAGTGGTGCAGCAAAAGCTAAATCTTTTGCAGTTTTACCTTCTTTATACCACTGACGGCGGAAGTTGAATTGGCTTAAACAAATACTCATCCATACCACCACCATGGTAAATGCCGCGACACCTAACAAGTTTTTGAAGATGGTTTCTGGAGCGAATTGTTCAGAAAGTAAGCCCGGCATACCACCGATCATGGTCACAATTACTGCAACATAAGGAATACCACGTGAGTTCACTTTAGAGAACACCGCAGGTAATTGCTTACTATAGGACAATGACCACATCATTCGAGATGCAGCAAATAAACCTGAGTTTGCAGCAGAAAGAAGAGCCGTGATAATCACAAAGCGGATGATGTCTTCTGCATAAGGAATACCAATGTGCTGGAATACCGTTACGAAAGGTGAACTACTTACACCTTCGGCAGATAAGCCGGCTTCTTGGTGTGGCAATAATGCAGTAATAACAACAATGGTACCTACAAAGAAAATCAATAAGCGGAAAATCGCCGTGTTGATGGCTTTAGGTACATTTTTCGCAGGATCTTTGGTTTCACCCGCAGCAACACCAATCAGCTCAGTACCAGAGAATGCGAAGTTAACAATCAACATTGTAGCGAAGATTGGGAACAAGCCTTCAGGGAACCAACCTTGTGCAGTGAGATTGCTAAACAGCGGTGCAGCTTCATAGCCTCGATAGCCTAAAACACCAAAAATGGCCAATAGACCCAAAATAATAAAGGCAACAACGGTAATCACTTTGACTAAGGCTAGCCAAAATTCAGATTCAGCAAACCATTTGGTTGAAATCATATTCAAGCAGAATACAAAAGCACCAAAGATTAAGGTCCACATCCACATAGAGCTGTCTGGGAACCATTCCTGCATTAAAAGTGCAGCAGCAGTAAATTCAGTTCCTAGCGTTACTGACCATGTTAGCCAATACAGCCAAGTGATGGTATAACCCGTACCCGGTCCGATATAGCGTTTAGCATAAGCGCCAAATGAACCAGATTCTGGCATATGTACCGCGAGCTCGCCTAAGCAAAGCATCACCATATAGGCGATAATACCGCCTAAAAAATACGAAATAATGGCACCTACAGGCCCCGTTTGTGCAATGACTTCACCCGAACCAAGAAATAAACCAGTACCGATTGCGCCGCCAAGCGAAATCATCACCAGATGTCGAGTACTCATAGCGCGTTTTAACGGCGCAGAATTGCCCTGATGCGAAGCATCATTCGGAGAATGTGATGACTGCATAGAGAAAAAGGAGAATCAAATAATGAAGCGAGTAATTGTAGAGAAGAATGCAATGATGATGCAATCAATTAATATAAATTATAGATAAATAAACTTTAAGTTTGTCAGAGCTGACAGAAGAATTGGCGTCCCTACGGGGATTCGAACCCCGGTTACCGCCGTGAAAGGGCGATGTCCTAGGCCTCTAGACGATAGGGACGTTTTGAGGTGGGTGTATAGTACATAGCCCATCTATATTTGTCAAAATAGAGTTTCATTGTTATATTCTAAATGTATATAAATGAAACAAAAACAGAATTTTTTTAATGAAAAATAATTTTAATGAGTTTATTTCTGGAATTTTATTTGAAATCAATCAATTTAATGTGGGCAAAGTCCATGAAAGATTCTATATAGTTTTATTGAATTATTTGCATTGGTTTGAAATTTATACAAATAATTTTTCTTCGTATATTAGTAAATCAGAGTTTGAAAGAATTATTGATGAACTTTTATTTAGGGATTTAGATGGGGAAAGTAGAATTACGTATAATCACCTTAAATCTTTAGATAATTCTCATTATTTTTTAGATATCCAGAGCTTTTTTAAATTATATTTAATCTTAAAGGTTCGAAGATATCAGTTGTCTAGTGATGATGTAGAACTTGAAAAATTAGAAAAAAAATTGGATGTATGTTTTGAGCCAATGTTGTGGAGTAAAGACAAACAAAATTTATTGGTTATTAATCGTGATTTTCCTGAATTTAAAAAACAGATGAATTCAAGTCGGGTGCTTTTGCCACTTTCATTAATAGTTTTTAACTTTACTTTTGTTGAATTAATATCTAATACAAGTTTGAGAGTATCTATCCAAATATTTCTAGCAATAGTAGCTGCGTGTCTTTTAGCTAATGTTTCTAAGGGGGCAAAATCCGAAAAGGACTCATTAGAGTTGAAAGTATGGGATTATATCTTGGTGTTGAGCGAGAATAAAAATTCATTAACGAAAAGCAGTTGAACGATTTCCTTAAATTATAATTTGTACAGTGGTTTTTGTGGATTAAACTGCTCCCACAAATCATTTTTGAATTTATATGGGAACCCTAATTTTTCTCTCATAGGGAAGAGAAATAGTTTCATAAAAAAAGGTGGCTAATGAGCCACCTTAACTATTTTATTTATCGTGATATAACCAATAATAACCTGCATAACACGCCGCCATAAAGATCAGACAGCCAATAAAGCCTGAAAGCATTTCAGGATCTGCAGCCATACTTAAACCTGTTGCGGTACAGCAGACAAAGCCAAGAATTGGAACCAGCGGGAACCATGGTGTACGGAATTTAAGTTCTGACACGCTATGACCTTGTTTCAGCCATTGGCGACGGAAGTTAAATTGACTCCAACAAATACTCATCCAGACGATCACCATGGTGAAAGCGGCAACCCCCATCAAGTTCTTGAAGATGACATCTGCGCCAAATTGTTCTGACAATAGACCCGGTAAACCACCGATCATAGTGACCAATACAGCAATATAAGGCACACCAGTTTTGCTTAATTTGCCGAAAGCACGTGGTAATTGTTTTTGTGCAGACAGCGCCCACATCATACGCGATGCAGCATATAAACCAGAGTTAGCTGTAGACAGTAAAGCCGTAATAATGACAAAACGAATCAAGTCTTCTGCATAGGGAATGCCCATCAGGTTAAATACGGAAACGAATGGACTGCTACTTAAGCCGCCATGTCCACCGACATTTAAACCTGCATCGGTATAGGTCAACAGTGAACTGATAACGATAATAGTGCCGACAAAGAAAATGATTAAGCGCCATACCGCAGCATGAATGGCTTTAGGCACATTCTTTTCAGGGTTTTCAGTTTCACCTGCAGCGATACCAATCATCTCCGTACCATTAAAGGCAAAGTTCACGATCAATAGCGTGGCAAACAGAGGGAACAAACCATTTGGCAGCCAACCATGTTCTGTCAAATTGTGGAACATTGGAGCTGATTCATAGCCTTGGAAAGGTACGAAACCAAAGATGCAGGCAAAACCAAGGATGATGAAAATCAACACTGTTGCAACTTTCACCATTGATAACCAAAATTCTGACTCTGCAAACGCACGTGTAGAACTTAGATTAGAGATCAGTACGCCAGCTGCAAAGATCAGTGTCCATAACCAAATAGAGGTTTGTGGAAACCATTCCTGCATCAAAATAGCCGCCGCAGTAAATTCTGTACCTAAGGTGGCAGACCAGCCCAACCAGTACATCCAAGACACCATATAGCCGGTACCCGGGCCAATATAATTTGTCGCAAAAGCACCAAAAGAGCCAGAAACAGGTAAATGTACGGCAAGTTCACCCAAACAGAGCATGACCATGTAGGCAATCAAACCGCCAATAATGTAGGCAAGTACAGCGCCCAAAGGCCCAGCTTGTGAAATAACTTCACCTGAACCCATAAACAAACCAGTACCAATTGCACCACCAAGTGAGAGCATCACAAGGTGTCGAGTCGTCATCGCACGTTTAAGCGATGGACTTTTACCTTCAGCAGACGAGTGTTGCGAAGGTTCAGAGGGAGATTGCATAGTGAAATGAAAATTGAACGAAAGGTATATTTTATGATTGAATGCAGTGAAATGATTGATAAATCGAATTTTTCTTATAATGTGATAATACTGATCTAAAATTTAAATCTTTAGCACTGACCATTGGATTAATGGTCAGGAGTTTGATACTCGGCTTCGGAAGTTGCAGGTACTTGAATTTGTTCAGCTACAGGGGCTTTGTTGTCATCGCGGCTCACAATATACAGATAGAGTGCAGATGGAAATAAGATGGCTAAAACCAAGAGCAACTTTTTAAACATAGGGTATTCTTACATCAAAATAGATCAAGCCGAAGTATAAACAAAACCAGTCAGACTGTAATTAATTAAAGTTTACGGTTTTTCTGTTCTAGATTAGACAGGATGACTTGGTAAATGTCGGGGTAGTGTTGTTTAAAGTTCCGTTGTTGCATGATTGTGATGGTTGAAGCATTTGGCTCGACACCCAGTTTTAAAATTTTTTGGGTTAAAGCGAGTTGAGGGGAGCGACCATCAAAATGTGTATTCAGTAAGTTACCATCGGTATATTTTACTGTGAGTCCGATATTCAGGAGATAATCAAAAACATCAGGCAAACCAAAACCGGCAGCTTTGTAGAGTAAATTATATGTTTCTGCACGATAGCCACGGCCGTATGTTTGATGTGTTTTTAATAATCCTAATGCATTATAAAATTCTAACTTGGCAATAATTTCTTGTTCATTAATAGAACCATCGCCATTTTTTAAAGTCCTATTGATGGTATTAAAAGTGACATCGTTTGAGCTGGGTTTGCAATCAGCAGCAATCAGTCGCTTGATATCTTGAAGTGGAAGTATAAGATGCGCTGTGTCACACATTTTTTTAACTTCTTTATTTTTCATTTTACTGCTTTGAATATTTTTATTTTCAAATTCCTGCACTATGGCTGACCAACCATATATGTTTATAAATTTATAATAACGAGATGCATCATTTGTCATCCCTTTGATCTTTTTAAAGTCGTGAATGTTTTTCACTGATGGTGCATTGGTAGCGTGATTTTGTGGCACTGGAGCATTTGCAAAGCAATGCATACTCATTAGCAGGCAGCTGGTAATAACGATGTTTTTCATGGTTTATGTGTTTTTAATAAATTGTAAACGTCAGGATGTATGGTGGAAAAGTCATTCTGTTCTATTTGTTTATAGACGCTACTATTGGGCTCGATTCCTGCATTCAGTAGTTTTTGAACCAAACTCACAGAAGGGTTACGGCCTTTGATATTGTCTAAAATTAAATTACCATCCACGCCCGTGTAATCGACACCAATACTCAGCAAATAATCAGAAACGTCTTCTAGTCCCCAACCAATTGCGTTAGATTGCAAAGAGCTTTTTTCTTCATACGGGCCAAATTTATACGTAACGTGAGTTTGTAAAACATTTTCCGATTTGTAGAATTTTAATTTTTCAATGATTTCGTTTTGATCTATTTTGCCTTCTGCATTGGTTAATGCGCCATTAATAATCATAGAGGATGAACGGCCATTGAGTGGTTTGCAATTTGCTTTAAATAAGCGTTTGGTTTGATCGACAGTACTTAGACTCAGTGCAATTTCGCAAAGTTTTTCTTTTTCCCCTTTAGGCATTTTACTTTTTAGAATGGTTCCATTTTCAAAATCACGAACGATTGACTCCCAACCGTATTTGGTTGCTGTTCGATAATACTGTATTGCTTCTTCGCTCAATTTTTTGGGTTTTTTCGCTTGTATTTGAGTGTCACGATCGTTGGTTTTGGGAATAAAAGATTCTTGGTCATCATTCAATGCTGTTTGATTTGTCTGATTGGCATCATGCTCAACAGTATTTGAAGGATTTGTCGGTAGGCTGGCTTCGGGTCTAAAAATGTAGATGAAGATACCGAGACATACTATGCACAGGCCAAAGAGTAAGATTATTTTTTTCATGTTTTATTCTATTTGAAAATGAATCAAGAGCATTTTTAGGCGCTCTTGATAGGGGAAGTTTAAAATTTAAATGTGACATCAGCAATGAACTGTCGCCCAATTTCAGATCTAAGTCTGTTGGTCGACTCACTAATACCTGGGGTGGTATAGATATTATGTCGATTGGTAATATTGTTAATGGTTAAACCGAATATTGCTTTGTAATCTTTAGCGAAATTGAAATCATAAGTGGTACGCATATCCCAACTAAATCGAGGTCTAATCGTATCTGTAGCATAGGCTTCCAACAGGACACCATCATGTTCAACTTTGTTTTTTAGTTTATACGTATCTTTATATTCAGATTTGTAGCTTAAGAAGTTATTAATCTTTAATGGTAAATTTGAAAACTCAATGTCCCAACCAAAACGAGCAGTCCAAGGCTGATTGAAATTTTCAACAGGACGTTCATTAAATTGGATGAGGCTGCCGTTAAAGATAATATCGCGATCTTCAGCAGCCGTATTACTGTTAACGTTATATGACTCAGAATAGTCTAAATAATTTTTTTCTGATTCAGTGTAATCAAAGCCAAAGTTAAACCCGTGCAGAGAGTTTTTATATACGACTGGCAGCGTATTTCTGAGTGTGAGTGTGTAAATGTCAGCTTTTGCTTTACCACTATTACTATATTCAAAATGATCGATGGTATTGCTGGTGGTTGGATCAATAAAACGATTTTTTGTGATTTCATCTTTGCTATCGCGATTCACCCATTTCAGACCAAGGTTCCAGTTTTTAACTTGGCTATTAATGGCAAACACAATTTCGTCAGCATAAGGGGTCTTTAAATTGGCACGTTGAACATTGGAATTAGCTAATATTAAATCTGATAACCCAGTTTGAGTCCAATAATCTTCAGTTTGATTTTTTGTGCGTTTTAAATTGTATTCCAAAAATGCAAGTTGATCTTGCAGTTCAGTGGCTAAGGTATAGTTTGCATAATATCGATTCCATCCCGTAGTGAAGGACAGAAGATCATTTTTTAGCGGTTTATAGTTAAAGGCAGTACGAGGTGCAATATTTAAATTTTTCGATAAGCTATCATAATCTGCACGTAAACCTAAACGCGCTGAAAAATTATCCCAAGTCGATGTGTTTTCAATGAAGGTATGCACACGTTGTTGGTCAATATTAACTTTACCTTTTTGATAATACTTGCCATTTGTTTGATATTGGCCTTGATAGTTATTTTCATCCGTTGCTTCATCACAAAGAATATCACCTGCCGTACAGCTAATGCCTGAACTAGATGTAAAAGTCTTAGGCTGATTATACATATAGGCATCGTTAGGCCGTTCCCATGCAACTTTAGAATAGTCATAGCCCATACCAAAGCTTAATTGTTGCATGCTGTTGCCAATCTGAATGGTATCAAACGCATTTTTTAGACTATACGAAAATGTATCTTGATGTAATTCAATTTCACTACTTGTGGCACCTTCACCAGGATTGGAACTCCAGTTTTTAGTTGGTGTTTGCTTCCAAAGAATGCCGGTAGTTGAATCATTTTCACGTGCTTGGCTTAGCGTTTGATAGCTAATATTTTGTTTTAATGTTGAATTATTGAGTTTACTTTCTAATTCACCAAAAAATGTCAGCGTTTCTGTATTGCTAATACTTTTTGAATTTATTCGCTTATCAACGAAATTTAGACTGTCCAAATCCCCTAAATCAAAGCCAAACTTCGCTTTGATTGTGTCCGAAGGTGTGTAAAAAAGGGTAGTCCCTAAGTTGATATTATTACGCTCGCTTTTGACTTTACTGCGATCTTCTAAACCACTCATTACTGGAACGATGGATTCACGTTTAGAGGCATAACTATTGATGCCCCATTGTTCAGAGAGTTTGCTGTATAGATTCAGGCTTAGGCCGTGTTTTTTATATTCTTTATTATTTGATGAGGTTGGATCTTCAAACTCTGCAGCTTCTTCTTCATCGGTAAAATGATAACGTGACCAATCACTTTCCGTGTAGTCGTAAGTAAGGGAGCCGTGGATTTTGCCAATTTCAGTATTTGGGGCACAAGTTTCAGCATTAACTACACCACCTGTAAATTCGCCGTATGCTGCAGAAACATTACTATCGATCAATTCTAATTTACAAATTAAATCGGTATTTAGGGCCATCCCTTGTGAGCCACCATCTAGTTTGCCTGAATAGGAGTCGCCACTTGCCAGAGGGTCAAGGTTATTGGTGGTATTGACGCCGTTAATTACAAATTTATTTCGGTAAGTTTGCGCGCCATTAATAGAAATCTCGGATGGTCGTAGCTCAGCCTGTGAGTCTGCAGAACGTTGTTCACGGCTAAACTGCACATTTGGATTAACTTTTAAAAAGTCTGTGATATTTTTTGAGCTATTCGGTGTTTTTTCTAAATCTTCTTTGGTGTAGGCGGTTTTACCTACTTCTTGCTTGGCTTTGACTTCAACCTCAATAGGTGTCATCGACACCGTATTGGTTTTGATTTCTTCGGAGATCTGGCTTTCATTTGCATACGTTTGAGATGCTAAAGCAGTCAAAATTGCGATATTAAGGGGAGAATAGGCAAAGCGCATGGCTGTCAACAATTATGCAGATAAAAACGATAGCGATTATCATTAACTTTACAGGAATAATCAATAGAAATGAGAATTATTTGCAATAAATGTTTTTTTAATACACAGAAATTCAGTCAATGAGAATTAAGATAGAAATAGTGATGATTTAAGAATATTCATTCGTTATGAATATTAGAAAAAAGAAAAAGCTTGATAAGAAGTATTGGCGTCCCTACGGGGATTCGAACCCCGGTTACCGCCGTGAAAGGGCGATGTCCTAGGCCTCTAGACGATAGGGACGTTTAGAAGATGGCGGTATCTTATTGATCCGCCATCATAGTGTCAAGTAGGTGAGGGCCGAGTTTGTTCAAAATATAACAGAACAGTTCAGCGGTCTTCTGAGTATCGTAAAGTGCAGAATGTGCTTCTTTGCCATCAAACTCAATACCAGCTTGAATACATGATTTTGCCAGCACAGTTTGTCCAAACATTACAGCGCTCAAAGTCACTGTATCGAATACGGAAAAACTATGGAAAGGATTTTGATTTTTTGTTCCTGTACGTGCAATAGCTGCCTGTACAAACCCTAAATCAAAATGTGCATTGTGACCAACTAAAACAGCATGAGTGCAGTTTTGTTGACGACGTACTTCATTTACTGCTTTGAAGATACGCTTTAATGCTGATTTTTCATCTTCAGCCATGGCCATACGCATCGGATTAAATGGATCTACACCAATAAAATCCAGTGAGCGACGGTCAAGGTTGGCACCTTCAAACGGATTGATATGTGCATGGTGGGCTTCACCCGGTACAAAATTACCTTCTGCATCATACACAATAGGAATAGCTGCAATTTCCAGTAAGGCATCGGTCTGTGAATTAAAACCTGCTGTTTCGACATCGACAACAACAGGTAGGAATCCACGGAAACGTTGACCAATGACTGGTCGAGTTTCATCTGTCACACTTTTCTCCATTGGATGGTCTTACCCGCATACAACGGAATAATTTTTTCGCCATCCAAATAGTCTAAACTTTCAGGGATCACTTGATCTTCTTTTACCAAGGTAATGGTATTGGTATTTCGAGGGAGTCCGTAGAAGTCTGCACCAAAGTGGCTTGCAAAACCTTCTAAACGGTCGATTTTACCGACTTGATCAAATGCTTGAGCGTATAGCTCAATTGCTGTTGGTGCACTATAACATCCTGCACAGCCACATGCATTTTCTTTAGCATTTTTTGAGTGCGGCGCACTGTCTGTACCTAAGAAAAATTTAGGGTTTGCACTGGTCGCAACTTCGAGCAAAGTTTGCTGATGGGTTTGGCGTTTTAAAATCGGTAAGCAATAGAAATGCGGTTTAATGCCACCCACCAACATGTCATTACGGTTAAATAATAGGTGTTGCGGTGTGATTGTCGCAGCCACATTACGGTCTTGTTCTAATACAAAATGCGCAGCTTCACTAGTAGTGATGTGTTCTAGCACCAATTTTAATTTAGGGAACTGTTTTAACAGTGGAGAAAGCACTTCATCAAGGAAACGTTTTTCACGGTCAAAAATATCCACATGGTTATGTGTCACTTCACCATGTAACAGTAACGGCACTTGGTGTTCTTCGAGTTGCTCAATCACACCATAGACTTTACTAATGTCGCTGACACCACTGTCTGAGTTCGTGGTTGCACCTGCTGGATAGAGCTTAATGGCATTAACATGCTCAGATTCTTTAATTTTTTTAACTTCACTCGCTGGGGTGTTGTCTGTGAAATAGAGCACCATGCGCGGGTCAAAATGAACGCCTTCAGGAACATGTGCCATGATACGTTCACGGTATGCATTTGCTTCTTCAACGGTTTTTACCGGTGGTACGGTGTTTGGCATACAAATCGCGCGAGAGAATTGTTGTGCTAAATCAGGAACTGTACGCTTTAGGGCTAGACCGTCACGTAAATGTGCATGCCAATCATCTGGCTGAAGAAGAGTAATCGTATTCACAGCGATTCCAAGCTTGGAAATAAAACAAATGATAATGCAAATAATGTGAAAATGGTAACGAGATTTCTGTACAAATGACTGAACAGATATAAATAAAGAATAAAACTGTGGTATTTTTAAATGACTAAAAGAATTAGATAAATGCTTGGAAATGGAATACAAGTATAACCTTGCAAAGTTGCAATACGATAAAGAAAAAATAGAGGAACTGATTACACGGCAAACTCGTCGTGTAGGGGAAATGTTTCCTAAAAAACTGGAAACTCAATTTTGGACTTTAAGCCTCGATCGTGCGCAAACCAACATACGTCATTTTTTTTGGATGGGAGTGTTGATCTACTTTGTGCTCACGATGCTGATCATTCCCGGAGATTACTGGATTATTGATCAACAGCATTTTGTGCATGATTTTATTCGTTGTTTGGTCGGTCAGCTCAATGGTGCGCTGTGTCTTTTGGCTTTATATACCTTTGCCCGTTATGACCGTCTGAAGCCTTATTTTTCACATGCCAGTATGTTTGTAGTGTTTTGGGCTGTTATTTCAATGTCTTGGCTCACCATGACCGTGTATACCGAAGCACTTAAACATCAGGCCATGATGATCCTTTGTATGATTTACATCTTGAGCTATATTTTGACGGGGGTTAAACCAGTCCAAATGTTGATGTCTGGATTGTTGGCTGCTGTGGTCACCATGTTGATGCTTTTTTCATTAGAAGTGAAATTTGATGTGATGGTGTTGGGGCGTGTACTGATTGGAAGCTGTGTATTGGGTTTTGCAATCAGTAAGATGCTCTGTGCGCGTGAACGGATGATATTTTTGAATATGCTGCGCGCGGATATTAGTGAAAAAATCCATCGTATTCATACCACAGAGCTTTTACATTTAAGTCAGCATGATGAATTAACCAAGATTTCAAACCGACGTACTTTTGATGAAATGCTTGATACCTTTTATGAGCAATCTCGACGTAATAACACCTCGCTTGCTGTGCTATTTATCGATGTTGATCATTTTAAAAACTATAACGATTTCTACGGTCATCAAAAAGGCGATGATGTAATTTCAACCATTGCCAAAACCATTAAAAATGCCATTCGACATATGGATTTTGTAGCGCGATATGGTGGTGAAGAATTTGTGGTTTTATTGCCAGAAACAGATGCACATGGTGCTTATGCGGTAGCGTCAAATATTTATAAAGCAATCGATCGTTTAGAAATTCCACATGCCAAATCACAGGTTTCAAATCACGTCACTATTAGTTTGGGTATTACGGTATATCGTGCTGAAAATATGACGAAGGATGAATTGTTAAATATTGCCGATCAGGCGTTGTATCGTGCGAAACAATTAGGCCGGAATCAAATTTACTATCAGTCGATTCGTTCAGCACATGTGGCTTAATGTTTAATAACATTGAGAACTTCTCTGAAATCGGCAATAAAAAACCGCGCAAAATGCGCGGTTTTTTTGACTCAACAAATCTTATTTGTTTTTGTCTTTTAATTGAGGCACTGCAGAACCTGTACCTACTGCAAGTAAGCCAGAGTTTGTGTAGATGCCTAATTTAGCGCGAGTATCTGTGATATCGAGGTTACGCATAGTCAATTGACCGATACGGTCAGCAGGACTAAACATAGAGTCACCTTTCTCCATAGTTAAACGCTCAGCTTCATAAGTGAGGTTAGGAGATTCAGTGTTTAGAATAGTGTAGTCATTACCACGACGAAGTTCTAAAGTCACAGTACCAGTGATTGCTTTAGCAACCCAACGCTGCGCAGTTTCACGAAGCATTAATGATTGAGAATCGAACCAACGACCTTGGTAAAGAAGACGACCTAAACGCAGACCGTTAATACGGTATTGTTCGATGGTGTCTTCGTTATGAATACCAGTCACAAGACGCTCATAAGCGATGTGAAGAAGCGCCATACCCGGAGCTTCGTAGATACCACGAGATTTTGCTTCAATGATACGGTTTTCGATTTGGTCAGACATACCTAGACCGTGACGACCACCGATACGGTTAGCTTCAAGAATGAACTCAACTGGGTTTTCGATGCGTTTGCCATTTAATGCAACAGGGAAGCCTTCTTCGAAAGTTACAGAAACTTCTTCAGCTTTTACTTCTACGTCATCTTTCCAGAACGCAACGCCCATGATTGGGTCTACGATTTTGATACCCGCATTAAGGTATTCAAGATCTTTTGCTTCGTGAGTCGCACCTAACATGTTTGAGTCAGTTGAGTACGCTTTCTCTTTTGACATTTTGTAGTCAAAACCATTGTCGATCAGGAACTGTGACATTTCTGCACGGCCACCTAGCTCGTCAATGAAAGTTTGGTCTAACCAAGGTTTGTAAATTTTTAGCGATGGGTTAGTCAACAGACCATAACGATAGAAACGTTCAATGTCGTTACCTTTATAAGTCGAACCGTCACCCCAGATGTTTACGTCATCTTCTTTCATTGCGGTTACAAGCATCGTACCTGTAACTGCACGACCAAGAGGAGTCGTGTTGAAATAAGGCATACCACCAGTTGAAATGTGGAAAGCGCCACATTGAATAGCCGCAATACCTTCTAAAGCAAGTTGTAAACGACAATCAACTAAGCGAGCTTTAACTGCGCCATACGCTTCCGCTTTTTTTGGAATCGCATCGTAGTCGTCTTCATCAGGTTGACCTAAGTTTGCTGTGTAAGCATAAGGTTCCGCACCTTTTTGTTTCATCCACAAAAGCGCAGCTGAAGTATCTAGACCACCAGAGAAGGCAATACCAACTTTTTTGCCAACTGGGACATTCTGCAAGATAGTTGCATTATCAGTCATTGTTAATCCTAACGATATAAATATAGGCACCGAGAATGGGTGGCCTGAAAGAATACATATATGTGCATGATTGTAGCACTTTTCTGCACGGTTTTTCTAAAAAATCATGAGATACAAGCGATGAGTTGGAAAAAAAATGATCGTTGAAATCTATTGTTGAATACTTCATCTAGTTTTTGCGGGTGGAAAATACGTTTTCTGAAAGAAATAGGATGTAAATATAAAGAAATCTATTTGATTTGAATTAATGGTCATACCAATATTGTGTTGATTTGGTTTTTATACTTTTCATTGAAATGAGACTCAGGTCAAAAAAAGCTTGGTTATTAGACTAAAGTATATTTTATAGAATTTATTCATAAATAATAATTATAAAACAGATATTTAAAAAATTGTTGTTAAAAATTCAAACTGGAAAATAACGTTTTCGCATTGAGTATTGGTCATACCAAAAATAAGAAAAGCTTGAATGATTGAGTTGAAATATTTAAAAATTGCAGAGTATTTCAGCAATAGTATGAGTTTTTATGTCTTTGATTTTTATATTGGTCATACCAATGAAAAAAGACCACATGCTGATATTGCTCAATAATTAAATCTTAGTAAGCATTTCAAGGAGATGACAATGCTTCAATGGCAGCAAATATATGACCCAATGGGGAATATATGGATATCAAGTTTAATTGCGCTCATTCCGATTATCTTTTTTTTCTTGGCGCTTGCTGTATTTCGTTTAAAAGGCAGTGTGGCAGGTACGATCACCGTTGTACTGGCACTTTTGGTGTCTTTATTTGCCTATGACATGCCTGCGCTTATGGCATTGGCTTCGATGGTCTACGGTTTCTTCTACGGTTTATGGCCGATTGCATGGATCATTATTGGTGCGGTGTTCCTGTATAAAATCTCTGTCAAAACAGGGCAGTTTGACATCATCCGTTCTTCGATTCTTTCGATTACTGAAGATCAACGTTTACAGATGCTGTTAGTTGGCTTTGCTTTCGGTACTTTCCTAGAAGGTGCGGCGGGATTTGGTGCCCCTGTGGCGATTACCGCAGCACTATTGGTAGGTTTAGGCTTTAAGCCTTTATATGCGGCAGGTCTTTGTCTGATCGTAAATACAGCGCCAGTGGCTTTCGGTGCGATGGGTATTCCAATTATCGTTGCTGGGCAAGTGTCTGGTGTTGATACGATGGAAATCAGTCAGATGGTTGGTCGACAGCTGCCATTTATGGTACCGATTGTACTGTTTTGGATTATGGCGATTATGGATGGCTGGCGCGGTGTGAAGGAAACTTGGCCTGCAGTTGTGGTTGGCGCGAGTAGCTTTGCGATTGCACAGTATCTAACCTCGAACTTTGTCGGTCCTGAATTACCAGATATTACCGCGGCGATTGCCTCTTTAGTGTCATTAACGATTTTATTTAAATATTGGCAGCCTAAACATATTTTCCGCTTTGCAGATCAAGATGCGACGATGAGTGAAGATGTTGCTGCACAAAAACAGCAAAAATATAGCTTGGGTCAAATTGCAAAAGCGTGGTCGCCATTTGCGATCTTAACGGTGATGGTTACGATCTGGAGTATTAAACCGTTTAAGGATTTATTTACCAAAGATGGCGCGCTGCATGACATGGTTATTTCGATCAAAGTGCCATTCTTACACCAATTAGTTCAAAAGATGCCGCCAGTCGTACCTGAAATGAAGGACTATGATGCTATCTATAAATTTGATTGGTTTTCGGCAACAGGTACGGCAATTGTCATTGCTGCGATCATTACCATTATTTTCTTAAAAATGAAGCCGAAAGAAGCGATTGTGACCTTTGGTGAAACTATTAATGAATTAAAAATTCCAATTTATTCGATTGGAATGGTCTTGGCTTTTGCATTTATCGCCAACTATTCAGGGATGTCAGCAACATTGGCATTAGCACTTGCGCATACAGGTCAAGCCTTTACCTTCTTCTCACCATTTTTAGGATGGCTTGGTGTCTTCCTCACGGGTTCAGATACGTCAGCCAATGCACTATTTGCTGCATTACAGGCAACCACTGCACAGCAAATTGGTGTGCCAGAAGTATTACTCGTTGCTGCCAATACCAGTGGTGGTGTGACTGGAAAAATGATTTCACCCCAGTCCATTGCAATTGCATGTGCGGCAGTTGGCTTGGTAGGTAAAGAGTCTGATTTATTCCGTTTTACCGTAAAACACAGTATAACGTTCACAATCATGATGGGGATTTTAATCACCCTACAAGCTTATGTGTTCCCTTGGATGATTCCATAACACGCATTGTATAACAACGTTAAGGAAAGCAGATGAAAGTCTCTGATAAAACTGTTCAAAGTCTTCGTGTATTGATTGAAGAAAGCAATATGCAAGTTGGAGATCGTCTGCCTGCTGAACGGAAACTGTGTGAACAACTAGGCGTCTCACGCACCTCTTTACGCGAAGCGATTTCACAATTGACCAGCATGGGCGTGTTGGTCAGTAAAGTCGGTGCGGGGACTTTTTTAAAGCAATTACCAGCGACTTGGTCGAGTTATCAAATTGTGCAGCCCATCAGCAGTTTGATTAGTGAAGACCCTGCCTACCGTTTTGATGTGCAAGAGGCGCGCATTATTTTGGAAGGTGGTACCGCATGGTATGCGGCACAACGTGCTACAGCAGAGGACTTGGCACATATCCGACATTATTATGATCAGATCAATCATTTTCAGGCTTTAGGCAATGACGATGAAGCAGCGCGTGCAGATGCCAAATTTCATTTAGCAATTGCTGAAGCATCACATAATTTAGTGTTGATTCAGATGATGCGTGGTCTATTTGATCTGTTGCAATTTAATGTCGTTTTAGGTCGTCGAAAAGTTTATAGCGAAGCACACCGATTTGATCAATTGCATGATCAGCACTTTCAAGTCATGAATGCAATTGAACGTCGTGATCCTGAAGCTGCACGTAAAGCAGTCTGTGGACACATTGAGTTTGTAGTACAACAGGTGCGTATGATTGATGAAGAAGAAGCTCGACGTCAGCGTGCCAGTCGATTAAACAGGATATAAGCATGATTATTTCTTCTGCCAATGACTACCGTGAAGCGGCACGTCGTCGTTTACCGCCATTTTTATTTCATTACATCGATGGCGGGGCGTATGCCGAATATACCTTAAAGCGTAATGTAGAAGATTTATCAAAAATAGCGTTGCGTCAACGTGTGCTGAATGACATGTCACAGCTGAGTCTAGAAACCCAACTGTTTAATGAAACCTTATCGATGCCTGTGGCTTTATCACCTGTGGGTTTAACAGGAATGTATGCACGCCGCGGCGAAGTTCAAGCAGCAGTAGCCGCAGATAAAAAGGGCATTCCATTTACGCTGTCTACCGTTTCAGTATGTCCTATTGAAGAGGTGGCGCCAGCGATTCAGCGTCCCATGTGGTTTCAGTTATATGTGCTACGTGACCGCGGCTTTATGAAAAATGCCTTAGAACGTGCCAAAGCTGCAGGCTGTTCAACTTTAGTGTTTACCGTGGATATGCCTGTTCCGGGCGCGCGTTACCGTGATGCGCACTCAGGGATGAGCGGGCCAAATGCAACCATGCGCCGTTATATGCAGTCGTGTTTCCACCCACACTGGGCGTGGAATGTGGGTTTATTAGGTCGTCCGCATGACTTAGGGAATATTTCAAAATACTTGGGCAAACCAACAGGTTTGGAAGATTATATCGGCTGGTTGGGCAATAACTTTGACCCATCAATTTCATGGAAAGACCTTGAGTGGATTCGTGAATTTTGGGATGGCCCGATGGTCATTAAAGGCATACTTGACCCCGAAGATGCCAAAGATGCAGTGCGTTTTGGTGCAGATGGCATTGTGGTGTCAAACCATGGTGGCCGTCAGCTCGATGGGGTTTTATCATCAGCGCGTGCATTACCGCCAATTGCAGATGCAGTAAAAGGCGATATTAAAATTCTTGCTGACTCAGGTATTCGAAATGGTTTAGATGTGGTGCGTATGCTGGCTTTGGGTGCAGATACCTGTATGCTCGGTCGCGCATTTGTTTATGCACTCGGTGCAGCAGGTGGTGAGGGTGTTTCCAATCTTCTAGAACTGATTGATAAAGAAATGCGTGTTGCGATGACCTTAACTGGTGCAAAAACCATTGCGGATATTACATCTGATTGTTTGGTGAAGTTAGAGAAAGAGTTGGCTGGGTGATTTTTTGAATAGATCTCTTGGGAAAGTTATTCGTCATCAAAAAAAATTAAAAAATGAAAGTTCCCTCTCCTTGTAGGAGAGGGTTAGGGAGAGGTATTTATTGATTAATTCTCCTAACCCTCTTGTGTAGCATTGCTACTCATCCCAAAGGGAGAAGGGATGTTCATTATAGATTTTAATAACAATGACTAAAAACTTTTGATATGTGCAAATAAACCTACGTTGTTTAAATTATTTAAATCAATATTTTTTTATTGCACAACAATGCAATTCCTCTTTAGCGAGGAGAGAAAATAATGAAAATGGAAAATTCTACGAGCATGCAAACTCAATCATTACAAACCATTCAAAACCTCATCAACATCGTCGGTAAGCAACACGTTTTAACTGAAGATAAAGACACACGTTTATACCGCCAAGGTCGCCGTTACGGTGCAGGAAAAGTATTGGCTGTGGTTACACCGGGCTCTTTGCTTGAGCAATGGCATGTGTTGCAAGCGGCTGTGGATGCAAATTGTATTGTGATTATGCAAGCCGCCAATACCGGTTTGACAGGTGGTTCAACGCCTTTTGGTGATGACTATGACCGTCCTGTGGTGCTGATAAGTACTCGTCGTTTGGTTGGCATCCAAGTGATTAATGAAGGCAAGCAAGTGATTTGTCTACCGGGTGCGACATTAGACAAACTTGAAAAAGATTTGCTGCCATATAATCGTGAACCTCATTCGGTGATTGGTTCTTCGTGTATTGGGGCATCGGTTTTGGGCGGCGTATGCAATAACTCAGGGGGTGCTTTGGTACGCCGCGGTCCTGCCTATACAGAGCTTGCACTGTATGCAAAAGTGAATGAGTCAGGTGAGTTAGAGTTGGTCAATCATCTAGGTGTCAATCTTGGCAATACGCCTGAAGAAATCCTCACAGCGCTGGAAAATAAAAATTATCAAATCAATGACATTGTGAATAATTCAAGTTGCTGTGCATCAGATCAACGCTACTCGCATGACGTTAAACAAGTCGATGAAAATACACCTGCACGTTTTAATGCAGATCCGAGTCGACTATTTGAAGCATCGGGTTCAGCAGGTAAGGTCTGCGTCTTTGCAGTACGTTTAGATACCTTTGAAAAAATTCCTAGTCAGGTGTTTTATGTGGGAACCAATTCGCAAGATGATTTAACAGAAATTCGTCGTTTTCTATTAAAAGATCTTGCACGCCTCCCGATTGCGGGTGAGTACATTCATCGCGTGGCATACGATATTGGGGCTGAATACGGTAAAGATTCTTTTGTATTTATTGAAAAATTCGGCACCGCAAAAGTTCCTGCTGCTTTTGCCATGAAAGATAAAGTCGATGGCTATTTAGAAAAACTGGGTTTGCAAGGTTTATCGGATAAAGTTTTACAACTCGTCACTAAATTTATGCCGAATCATCTGCCAAAACGTATGAATGAATTTCGTGATTTATATGAACATCATTTGATGATTCGTATTGAAAATCAGGATGTTGATCAAGTTGATGCGTATTTGAAAACGTATTTTTTAGATAAAACCTCAGGCAATTATTTTAAATGTACGGATGAAGAAGGTCGTAAGGCATTTTTACATCGTTTTGCGGTGGCAGGAGCTGCCATTCGTTATCGTGATACGCATCGTTCAGAAGTGGAAGACATTGTTGCACTGGATATTGCATTACGTCGCAATGATCGTGAATGGGTGGAAACTTTGCCGAAAGCCATGGATGAGCAAATTATCCATAAACTTTATTATGGACATTTTCTCTGTCATGTTTTTCATCAAGATTATATTGTGAAAAAAGGTGTAGATCCTTTGGCAATGGAACATGCAATGTGGCATTTACTCGATGACCGTGGCGCTGAATATCCTGCAGAACACAATGTTGGGCATTTGTATGTGGCCAAGCCTGCATTAAAAAATCATTATCAAAAGCTGGATCCGACTAATAGCTTTAATGTGGGGATTGGACAAACCAGCAAGCTGAAACATTGGAAATAATGCTTTTAAAAACAACATGCCGTGATGTGAAACTTCACGGCTTTTTTTATGGTTCGAGAATTTATATATCAGGAGGTATTGACCATAAAGGCGAAGAATATTTTCTAAATTGTCATCCCAAAATATAAAAAAACCGCTAAAGTGTTATGCAACAAGTTGCAAAGCCAAAATAAGGATTCAGCATGACAACGACTAGCTATGCAAATATTTTAAAGCCTTTACATTTGGGTTTTACCACGATTAAAAACCGTGTCGTGATGGGGTCCATGCATAGTGGGCTGGAAGATCGTTTTTATAATTATCCTAAGCTTGCGGCTTATTTTGGTGAGCGTGCGAAAGGTGGTGTCGGCCTGATTATTACAGGCGGTATTTCGCCAAACCGTCAAGGTTGGCTGTTACCTGCTGGCGGTACCATGAATACTTTAGGTGATATTGCTCCACATCGCTTGGTGACCCATGCAGTACATAAACATGGTGCCAAAATTTTAATGCAAATCTTGCATGCTGGGCGTTATGGCTATCAGCCTTTTGCAGTGTCAGCAAGTCCGATTAAATCTCCGATTTCACCTTTTAAACCACGTCAATTAACGGACAAACAAATTCTTTCAACCATTGATGATTATGTCAAAACGGCAAGCCTTGCACATAAGGCCGGCTATGATGGTGTTGAAATCATGGGTTCAGAAGGCTACTTGCTGAATCAGTTTTTAAGCCGTCATGTCAACCAACGGACAGACCGTTGGGGCGGTGAAATTGAAAATCGTATGCGCCTTGCGGTTGATATTGTGAAATCAATACGTGCTGAAGTGGGTGAGAAATTTATTATTTGCTTCCGTTTGTCATTGCTCGATTTGGTTCATGATGGGAACACTATGGCAGAAGTCATTACTGTTGCTAAAGCATTGGAAGCAGCAGGTGTGACGTTATTGAACACGGGGATTGGTTGGCATGAAGCACGTATTCCGACAATTGTGACCTCAGTGCCTCGCGCAGCGTTTGTGGACTATACCGCTGAAGTCAAAAAACATGTTGCGATCCCTGTCATTGCGTCCAACCGTATCAATATGCCAGATACAGCTGAAGAAATTTTAGCTTCAGGCAAGGCAGATATGGTGCAAATGGCACGTCCATTCTTGGCAGACCCATTTTGGGTAAATAAAACGGCGACCAACCGTGTCGATGAAATTAATACCTGTATTGCCTGTAACCAAGCCTGTTTAGATCATACTTTTAAAAATCAGCGTGCGACGTGTTTGGTCAACCCACGAGCGGCATATGAAACTGAATTGGTTTATTTAAAGACCAAAAAACCGAAGCGCATTGCAGTCGTCGGTGGTGGTGTGGCAGGCATGTCTGCTGCAACGGTTGCAGCAAGCCGAGGCCATGCGGTGACTTTATTTGAAGCTGGTGCAGAGGTGGGTGGTCAATTTAATTTGGCGAAAGTCGTTCCCGGCAAAGAAGAATTTCATGAAACGATTCGCTACTTTAAAGTTCAAATCGAAAAAACGGGTGTGGATTTGCGTTTAAACACGCGTGTAAACCGTGAACAGCTTGAACGTGAAGGGTTTGAGGAAGTTATTATTGCAACAGGTGTGGTTCCTCGCAGCTTGAAAATCGAAGGTAGTGATGCACCGAATGTCTTGTCTTATGCAGAAGTGCTGAAAGGCGCAGCTGTGGGCAATAAAGTTGCTGTGATTGGTGCAGGCGGCATTGGCTTTGATGTATCTGAATTTTTACTCAAACCACCACATCAGCCACAACCAATGCCTTTAGCGGATTGGCAGCGGGAGTGGGGTGTTGATCCAAATCCAAACTACATAACAGAAGGTGGTATGCAGGCTGCTGAGCTCGAACCTCCTGTTCGTGAAATCTACTTATTACAACGTAAAACAACTGCACTTGGTGCTGGGTTAGGTAAAACATCAGGCTGGGTACATCGTGCACAATTAAAGAAAAATGCGGTTCGTATGCTGCGTGGTGTTCAATACAAAGCCATTACTGATGAAGGTCTTTGGGTTGAATATGAAGGGCATGATCAATTATTACGTGTAGATACGATTGTCGTTTGTGCAGGTCAGGAATCGGTAAAGCATTTGATGCCAGAACAGGGTGAGAAAACCCTTGCCAATTACCATATTATTGGTGGTGCAAAACTAGCAGCAGAGTTAGATGCGAAACGCGCAATACGGGAAGGTGCGGAGCTTGCGGCTAAACTTTAAGGATTTGGCGAAACAATATTCATTTGAAAGGTTTAGTTGTAATTTTTACTTGTCAGATGAATAAAACCTCCGTATTATGGCGCACATGGAAGCGTGGCAGAGCGGTTTAATGCACCGGTCTTGAAAACCGACGAGGGCGCGAGTCCTCCGTGAGTTCGAATCTCACCGCTTCCGCCAAATTCAAAAAAGCCCCTGTAGTGATACAAGGGCTTTTTTTTGTTTTAGATTTTAATTTGAGACGGCAACCTTACTTACTAGTATTTTTTAAGGACTGTTAAAAATGAATATCAGACTTAAAATTCAGGTCAGAAATTAATACAAGGGTTGTCTAAGGTAGAATTAAAAGTAAGAGAAAAGAATGTTTATAGATTGATAGTGTTGAATTTATTTTTAATGGCCTATTTATTTAAATCTTTCACAAGCATTGGGCAGAGCTATGATCGCTTATTTTGAAAAAATATCAATTGTATTTTATTTGATCAATTGTTTTGAAGTGTTAGCAAGGCTTGGCAAGAGAATTGAAAGTGCTATATTTAAATCACGGTAGGTCATAAAACGACGCTACCAATAAGTTGGACGGATCAATGACAGCTCGTTGAGTTTCGTAATATTTTAGTCTTAAGATATTGCAGACAATAAATCAGCACTAGCCTTCCAACATAGAGCCCGCAGCAATGCGGGCTTTTTAATGTCTTTCAAAATGTGAAAATATAGTGTTTTTGTCAAACAATAATTAAATAGTCAACCTATGTTATTGATATATATTTACTAAAGTAAAATAAGTTTACATTGCCATGAAATCTAACATTTACAAAGCAGGTTGTTGCGTAAAGGTGTGATATAAAAAATTCAATTATTAAAACAAGTAGAGACGTCACTATGACACAGATGATCGATATTAAAGTGAAGGACCAATTTAGTCAGGTTTATGAAGCACAAGCTTTGGTGCGTAATCCTTCAGAAGAAGATTCAAGAGCGCTGTTTCATCGCATTGAACATATCATTATTGCTGGTGAAATCATCCTACCCAGTATCGAACTACTTTTTGAAAGTCAAAAATCGGACAGTATTTACAAGCTTTTAGAAGCTTAAATTGAATGAATAAAAAAAACTCACCTTATGGTGAGTTTTTTATTTTTAGAGATAGAACTTTAAGCTGTTTTATCTGCTTTAAATTGATTCAAAATATAAGACAGTAACTGATAGCGTGTCATCGGGTTGCTTGAAGACAGTTCAACGTCTTGTTTACGCACTTGAATTTCTTGAGTTAAAACACCAGCTTGAAAGCGTTGCACGATCATATGATCTTTTGATACTTCATGGTCGGTCAGCACCAGTTTTGGTCCAAGGTGCAAATGTCCAATCGCATCTAGACATTGTTCAAGGCTGCTATATAGGTTGAAAAGGATGAGTGCCTGATCATTAGAATAATTGGCTAAATTCATTTTTATTATCCATGGTCAAAAATTATTGAGCAGGAATAGTGTATACGAATTAAGCAATATTAATCTGTATGGATTATTTTTCATTTAATGTCTATCTAGATAACTTTGGTTAAATCATTGAGACAGCTTAAATCTTTATGAAAAATAAGTTGGAATTCGCTTTAAATTAAAGCGGCTTGAATACCAATGGGACATCATAACGGGCAAATTCTTCAATGATACTGTTTAAAACCAATTGAGCTTGAGGTTCCGCTGCTGTAAAGGTGAGTTCTTGGTTCGTTTGACTGTTGAAGCATTCAACTTGTTCTATACGCCAAATTGTTTCAATGGCTGTATTTTGAATGACCACACGTCTAGGCTGTAATTCATCACTAATTTTTCGTGGCATGACATAGGTAATGGCCAATTGCACATTAGGCAATTCGTCTTGTGAGGTTAAGAAGGTAAATACCCAATTGCCAATTTTGCTGAGTTGCATAGGATTATCGAAAGAATCAAATTCTAAACAAAACTGTTGTGACATTGACATGCTCAAACGCTAGGAGGTCAGTTTTATTCTTGCGATTTTTTACTGTTGATTGACATTAGGGGAAGGTCGTATAAAACAGCAGTTAAAACCATAAAAGAAATAAGTGAATCGATAAAGTTAATAAAATTCAATTCTTTATATTGATATGTGTGAAGAATAACTCACCTCATTAAGTTGTTTTTTGAATGAGAAGTGAGGAAATGTCTCTAAGTTAAACCAGTTGTTGCAGATTTTTTAGACTGTAATTAATTTGCTGTAATGCATGTTGTAAGAGTTTAGGTTGAATATTGGATTCATTTAGACAGGTGATCCATTGCATCTGACAGGCTTTTAAGTCTGCAATATCCGTGGCCTGTTGAATATTAAGCATTAATTTTTTTGCCATCAGCCCACAATATCGCTGTAAGTAAGTGCACATAAAACTCTGCAACTCATCAAAATCATGCTCGATGAAATCAACGGTTTTTTCTGGCAATACAGGATTGTTTGTTGTCGTAGTTTCAGGTGTGGATTGTGGGAATTGATGGGGTGTAGAGCCCATCGCATCCATTGGTAGGGAGGTCGTCAGTGCGTACTGTGAATGAATCTGAGGAACTTCCATCGTAGGAATTGAAACTTCATTAAAAGTCACATGTTCTTGCGCTGTGAGATCAGATGCAGGGCTAAGGTTATTGAGATCGGACGTATTGCTAGGCGCTTTTTTAGGAGTATTAAAAGCAGAAAAATCTGAGCTTTGAAGGCGTAGATGATCATGTGCTGTAATTGGCTGAATCAGCCCAAGTTCCATTAGTTGCTCGAGCAATGTCTCTTCAGCAATCCGCTGCTGATAATGCACTGGCATTTGGTTAAAGTCATCACTACCAATTAAGAGTAGCAGACGACGTTGTCTAGCATTTAATGCGAGCTGTCGGTCTTTTAAAGTTTGAAAACCCAGCTCAGTTTTTTGATAGTTGAACATGCCTTAATTCCATAGCTCAAAAGAATTAAGGTAATCCTATGTAGTGATAATGACAGTAATATTAAGAAAATATTAAACAATCAATGATTTATAGAGTAATGACAGCAGAGTTTTCTAAAGCTTTACGCAAATAAGGGTCTAAGTCATCTTGACGTAATAGCCATTGCACATAGTCCGCAGGTAATTCTGCAATTGCGGTACCACGGTGTTTACCAAAATTAATACTGCGTGGAATGCGAGCATCTTCCGAAGCTTCGTATAATTCTTCGATGCTGTTGATTTTTAAGTGATGCACAATATGCATCAAAATATTGGCAGTTAAAATAATATCCATATCTGCGCGGTGAGCTTTACGGATCATTTCACGGGCTTTTTCACTGCCTTTGGTGATCATATATATCAAGGCAGAAATATTATGCGCTTCTGCATCAGGCCATACTCGACGAGCTAGCGCAAGGGTACAAATGGCTTTGATTTTTGAACTATCTACACCGCATTTTTCGAGCGCTCGAATATCGTAGTCGATATTATGCCCAATGATATATGTCGTCTCTGATGGGAGTTCAAAACTGCTGTAGTGGGGCTGACCTTCAAGATCTGATTCTAAAATATGATGTACAGCCATTGCTGCAAAAGAAATTGCTTCATCACAACGATAAAGTTGATCAAAAATTTTAGATTTATCTAGGGTAATTTTGGCATCTGCCACCTGAATTGGAGCATAGGCAATCTCGATGGGTTGTCCATTTAGTGTATGGGTTTCTGTGTCGAGAATGATGGCTTGCATGTCCAGTTCCAGCATGTTGAATAATGTTTATGAATGTACATGATCACATCCACACTGACAAACCCATGCTGTGATTATTTGTAGGAATATTATGAAGATGGCTGCGCAGTGTTTAAATAATCTGCTTTTATCGCATCTGCCGAAATAAAACCTTTACAGCGGGATAAAGCTAAACCATCTTCTAAATCGACTTATTTTAAAGGCTTTTGTCCATCGTGATATCCAAAAATGTCGCTAAGTGGATTAAGCACTAGAGTATGTTCACGATCAATGGCATGGTGGTTTTTCGGCTTTACTTTTGTGCATATGTTTGTGTAGTTGGCAGGGGGTACAGCATTTTTGTTGATTTTACATTTTGCTTTAACCTCCGAAAAATAGCCCAATCTGTATCCAATGATCAGAAATATAAGTTCAGCCATTTTTCTGAGATCGGGGTGGCTGATTTATTTGAATGCTGTTAATCCATATCGAGCTAAAACAAAGTTTTAGTTCTATATTAATTTGATAAATTAAAATAAGAGTAGTTACTTAAAAATTAGGCTTGAACAAAAGTTTGTTCCATGTATTTAATGATTCATATTCAATGAAAAATTGACTTTAAAATAACAAACAAAAGGATCATGGAATGAAAATGCTGCGTTTAACGGTTTTAGTCAGCAGTATGCTATTTTTAGCAGCCTGCGGTAATGATAGTAATGACCAACAATTTAGTAATCCTGAAACAAATGCTGATCTCAATCAGATCAAAAATCCGGTGGTAACTACAACAGCCTATAGTCAAGACAATATGCCTGCTGTGAGTGCAGACAGCCGATTGATGACCTATAAAATGCTAGGAGTAGATGGCAAAGTTGTTCAAGCCACAGCCTTAGTCTTTACCCCAAAAACAGTTGCTCCGGCAGGTGGTTGGAAAATTGTGGCTTGGGCACATGGAACGACCGGTGTGGCTGATAAATGCGCTCCGAGCCGACAAGGTTTGCAAGGCACTGAATATTTATTGCAAATGTTATTGGCAAAGGGTTATGTCGTTGTGGCACCCGATTATGAAGGATTAGGGGAACCTAGTGGACGTGAAAACCATCCTTATCTGAATCTAAAAAGTGAAGCCTTTTCGATTACCGATGCCGTTGTCGCTGCTCGAAGTTACTTAACCAGTCAAGGTAAAACGGTGTCGAAGGATTGGGTGTCAATCGGGCATTCTCAAGGTGGTCAAGCCGTATTAGGTGCAGCTGAATTCGCATCGCGTGCTGACTTAAATTATAAGGGAACGATTGCCATAGCACCTGCAAATAATCTTGCGCTCATTCTTGACGCAGGCGAGAAGTTAGCTGTAGGTAAACCTGCAACCGTGCAAAGTATGATTTATGCACCTTTAGACAGTTTTACTGCGCAGATCATTGCGGGTATGCAAGGGCATAAAAACAGTGTGGATTATTCAAAAGTATTTAGTGGACATCTGGCTGCGATTGCACCTCAGGCTGAAACAGTGTGTTCAGGCGAGTTAACCAAGTTAATTCAAGATGACATGCTCAGTTATGCGAGTCAGAACACGACTTTGGATAACTATGGTCGAACTCAGCCTGATTTCTTAACTTTAAAGCCAATCCAAAACTTTATGAGTGAAGGTTCACAGCCTTTAACGACAGCGGTGAAAACGCCGATCATCATTTATCAAGGTAAAGCCGATCAAACCATTCCAGCAGATGCGACTAAATTTATGATTAGCCTTGCTAAGCCGGGAACATCAATTGACTATCGTGAGCAAGCGACAGCGGATCATCTCACTATTTATACCGATAATCTGGCAAATTTTGTGCAAGATGTAGAGACTCTCATGCCAAATCAATAAGTTGATTTGACTTAAATAATGCTCGTGCAGATTCAACACGGGCATTATTTATTTAAAAACAGCACAAACTTCCCTCTCTCATTTCTAAAACTTCATGCTACAATACGCGCCAATCTTAGCACGGCTTAAAAGCCCTAATTTAATAGGACCTCGCTAATGTTTGCCAACACCTCTATTGCTCAATTTGACCCTGAATTAGCTCAAGCGATCTCGAATGAAGATGCTCGCCAAGAAGCGCACATTGAGTTAATTGCTTCAGAAAACTACTGTTCACCTGCAGTAATGGAAGCTCAAGGTTCAAAACTTACTAACAAATATGCAGAAGGCTACCCTGGTAAACGCTACTACGGCGGTTGCGAGTATGTAGACGTGATCGAACAATTGGCCATTGACCGTGCTAAAGAATTGTTTGGTGCTGATTATGCAAACGTTCAACCACACGCTGGTTCACAAGCAAACTCTGCAGTTTACCTTGCGCTACTTAACCCAGGCGATACAGTTTTAGGTATGAGCCTGGCTCACGGTGGTCACTTGACTCACGGTGCTAAAGTTAGTTTCTCTGGTAAAACTTACAACGCAATTCAATACGGTTTGAACCCAGAAACTGGCGAAATCGACTATGAAGAAGTTGAACGTTTAGCTGAAGAACACAAGCCAAAAATGATCGTGGCTGGTTTCTCTGCGTATAGCCAAGTTGTTGATTGGCAGCGTTTCCGTGATATCGCGGACAAAGTTGGCGCTTACTTATTCGTAGATATGGCTCACGTAGCTGGTCTTGTTGCTGCTGGTGTTTACCCAAGCCCAGTACAAATTGCTGACGTAACTACAACGACTACACATAAAACACTTCGTGGTCCACGTTCTGGTTTAATCCTTGCGAAAGCAAACGAAGAAATCGAGAAAAAATTACAATCAGCTGTATTCCCAGGTAACCAAGGTGGTCCTTTAGTTCACGCTGTAGCGGCTAAAGCGATCTGCTTCAAAGAAGCAATGGCGCCTGAATATAAAGCTTACCAACAACAAGTTGTTAAGAATGCGCAAGCAATGGCTGAAGTTTTAATCGAACGTGGTTATGATGTTGTTTCTGGCGGTACTAAGAACCATTTGTTCTTATTATCTTTAATTAAACAAGACATTACTGGTAAAGATGCCGATGCTTGGTTAGGTGCTGCTCACATTACTGTGAACAAAAACTCAGTACCAAACGACCCACGTTCTCCATTCGTGACTTCGGGTATCCGTATCGGTACTCCTGCTGTAACAACACGTGGTTTTGGCGAAGCTGAAGTACGTGACCTTGCAGGCTGGATCGCTGACGTTCTAGACAGCAAAGGTGACGAAGCTGTGATTGCTGCAGTGAAAGAAAAAGTTGCTGCTGTTTGCGCTAAATTCCCAGTTTACGCAAAATAAGTCTGACTTGAGAAAGCCCCCTCAAGGGGGCTTTTTTTATGTCATCAGAAAAATTCAAAAGTTATCTAAACATTTATATTTCTGTTATAACGGAATAAGAGATAACAAAAAATTTGCCCATCGCTATAGATCTGTTGGCAAGGTCGCAAAGGAACTTTATATGAAAAAACCCAATATTATTCTTTCAGAACAAGATTTACATCGTTTAGAAACCATGTTGGAGCATCAGTCTAAGCTGACGCCGACGATGGAGCATTTGGAAGATGAGATGGCGCGCGCTGAAGTGGTTGCTCCACAAGATGTCCCTGCCAATGTGGTGAGTATGAATGCCAAAGTTCTCATTAACATTGCACCTGCGACAGAAGCAACCGAAATTACACTGGTCTATCCACATGATTTTCGTGGCGATAAAGGTCAAGTCAATGTTTTGGCTCCAGTGGGCGCTGCCATTTTAGGTTTGGCTGAAGGGCAGGAAATAGAATGGCCGCAGCCTGATGGTCATACCATGAAAGTCAAAATCATTAAAGTGCTCTATCAACCTGAGCGTGAAGGGAATTATCTATAATTCCGCTGTGATATACAGATATAATCCGCACACAAAGCCATCGATACCGATGGCTTTTTTATTTTTCGATATCGCATTTTTAGATATGAAATGGGCAAATGTTGTTAAGCAGATTTCATTACAACCATAGCAGTTTAACTTGGGAAAACTGTCAAATAATTGACAGAGTCATGGGCACGAAGTCGGCACACTGTATTTCAACAACACCATCGTTGCTTAATAATTTGAAGAATAAGGTAGAGCCCTATGACACAATTAGAATCGAATCATTACAATCCAAACTATCAATATCAGCATATTGAAGTAAAACCTGTAACCGGTCGTATTGGTGCTGAAATTTCTGGCATTCAGTTGTCTGGAAATTTAGACAAAAGCGTGGTCGATGAATTTAATCATGCACTATTAAAATATAAAGTTATATTTGTGCGTGGACAGCAAGATCTCACAGATTTAGAACAAGAAGCCTTTGCACGACTTTTAGGAAATCCGTTGAATCACCCAAGTGTGCCACTCAAAGATGGTACAGCACATACGTTGTCAATTGACTCACGTGGTGGGCGTGCAGACTCGTGGCATACCGATATTACATTTTTACCTAATTATCCCAAAGCCACAATTTTAAGAAATGTAGTTGCACCTGAACATGGTGGCGATACAGTTTGGGCCAATACCGTGACCGCTTATGAGGATTTAAGTCCGGAGCTGCAAAAGTTGGCGGAACAATTACGCGCGGTGCATAGCAACAGTTATGACTATGCGACTCCCAAAGGTCAGTACAATGAAGAAGGTCGCCATTTATTCCGTACCGCGGTAGAAGTGGAAACTGAACACCCTTTGGTGCGTGTACATCCTGAAACAGGTGAAAAAAGTTTGGTGTTGGGTCACTTCTTTAAACGCTTCATTGGATATAGTCCGGCACAGTCACGTCGTTTATTTGAACTGTTTCAAGAGCAAATCGTGCAATGGGAAAATATTGTGCGTTGGCGCTGGGCAGTAGGTGATGTGGCGATTTGGGATAATCGTGCGACGCAGCACCGTGCCATCAATGACTATGGTGATGAGTTACGTATCGCCTCACGTGTCACCATTGAGGGTGATGTACCTGTCGATGTAAATGGTCAGCCGAGTACTGTACTGAAAAATATTCAAAACACCGACATTTCAAACTTGCGTTCTGAAGCAGGCCGTATTTATGAGAAAGCATCTTAAGTATGAGAGCGTCATTTAAAACAGCATAAAAATAGATAAATAATGCGAAAAACAATGGTTTTACATTTTTCAGCACTTGCCTAAGATCGATGAGATCTTAGGCATTTTTTTATAGACGTGAGCGATCAAAAGAACACCGCCCAACAACATTTGTTGCAAATTTTGCGTAATGAAGACATCTTTCAGGGCTTTAGCGATCAGACTTTAGAACAGCTTGTGCAACAGGTGAAATATTCACGTTTTCATGCACAGAAGCACATCTTAAAACAACAACAAATCGTGCAAGATATTTATATTTTGCTTTCAGGTACGCTACAAATTGGTTGGTTGCAAAACAATGGTGAATTGATTGTAAATGACTATATCCGTCGCCAGTCGGTATTTAATTTTGTCGCACTCTTACAACAAAAGCCTTTGAATTATGATTATTTTGCTGCGACACACGTCGAGGTGGCAATCATTTCTGGAACAAGGTTTTTAGCAGTTTTACAGCGTGATCCGAAGGCGCTTTGGAATGTCGTGCAATCTCTCAGTCGACGCATGTATTTGATGTTTGAGCATAATCGTTATTTGCGAACGGCAACGCTAGAGCAGCGTATTGCTAGACATTTGATTCGACTCTATGAGCAATATGGATGTCGGCAGGAAATTCCCCTGAAACTCAGTCAGCAGGAATTTGCAGAGTCTTTTAATATTTCACGCCAAACGTTGAATAAACATCTGCAGCAATTTGTCCAAACACAAGTGATCGCGTGGAATTATGGACAAATCGTGATCTTGGATCTTGATCGTTTAAGGCGAATGAGTGAACTTGATGAATAACTGGATTTAAAATTTGACGAGAAGCCATAATCGCAAATGGCTTCATTAACCTTACCTAGATTAGTGCTTACTGATTTTATCCAAGTAACCCATCATAAAAGCAGAAAAAACAAAGGTTAAATGCATGATGATGTACCACATGATTTTGTCATTGGGGATGTTTTTCGCATCCATAAAAATGCGTAATAAATGAATCGAAGAAATTGCCACGATTGATGCTGCAACTTTGAGTTTTAATGAATTGGCATCCATGGTGCCGAGCCAATTCAAGCGATTGGTCGATTCATTAATTTTTAATTGCGAAACAAAGTTTTCATAGCCTGAAAACATCACCATCACAATCAGTCCGCCCACCATAGTCATATCGACCAAAGAGAGAATGACTAAAATCAGGTCAGCTTCTGAATATTCTAAAATATGCGGAAGGACATGAATGACTTCTTGGAAAAATTTAATCGCGAGCAGTAGCAGTGCAAAGGATAAACCAAAGTACACGGGAGCCAGAATCCAACGTGCTGCATACATTGTGTTATGGAAAAAACGTTCCATTTAAGCCTCTAAAATTATTGATCTAATATTTGGTTCTAAAGTATATGGATTAAATTTTACGATAATTTTAATAATAATTCATGTAGAGTCAGTTGTTTAATTTAAATCTAGATTGAATCTTTGGGTATCTTAAGCTTGAATTCATCTGTGTAGGTCATCATATCCATTCAAATGATGCTGTATGGCTGCTTTGGCGGATCTATAGGCAACGGTTGAATTTAATGACAAATTTGACTGATGAAATAGATGTATTTTTTGCAAAATACTACAAGACTTTTATGGCAAAACTTGTAGTATAAAAATGATTTTATTGAGTTTAATTGGCTATGTCACAAATTGATGTATTGGTGCCGTTAAAGGATATTACGGTAGATCGGGCTGAAGTGCTTTCGATTAAGCGGAATGACCTTGTGCCATTACTGACCGATCAATATCGTCTAAATCATTATGCAGATCAATCAATTCAAGCACAGTCGGTGCTGCTAGATGGTGTTGACCCTCAGTTGACGAAACAACTTAGTCAAACCATTGAGCAGTTGATTCAAGCTCTAGCCAATTCAAAAAAATATTTAAAAATACGCAAATTTAATGCCCTGCAAAAATGGTTAGGCATTGATTTGGAGTATGGTTCAGGACAAATTGAATATTATAAAAATCTGGATCAATTACTTGATCGGGCAAATCATCTGAGCCAAAAACTACAGTTAGAAATTCAAAAGTCCCAAGCACGTTTTAATCAACTACAAGGCTTACGTGAGCAAATGGCGCGCTATATCGTCGCGGCTGAAGAGTTCTTGGTGGAATACCCACAGTTTGTGAAAAATCAGCATCCGCTTGACAACTTTGCAGAACGTTTATCGAAAAAGGTGAATACGTTGCAAACCTTACAAGCCAGTAATGATATTGCGATTACGCAAATGCAGCTTTCTCAGCAGCTTTCTTTTGAATTATTAGATCGATATAAGGAAGCTCAGCAAGTGTTGATTCCAGCATGGCAATATCATGTGAAACAAAGTCGTCAAAGTAACTCGACAAGTTCATTGGAAAAGCTTGATAATAGCCGTGAAAATTTGATTAAAACTTTAAAAAAATCATTAGAGAATTCCTCTAAGTCTTAGAAATATAAGGTGAGTTATGACCGATTTAGATGCCAAAAATTTACCCGTTGAAGTAAGCAAAGAATTGACTGAAGAAAAATTTCAGCAACTCAATTTGCAGGAAATTGGCTTACAAACTTCCGATTTTCACGAAGTCGAAGCTGCACGTAAGGAATTGGCAGATTTAAGTCATAATAGTGTTGCTGAATATGGTAAAAACATTGCCACCAAGACGTCGACCTATACCGATGAATTATTAAATTTGGTGCAAAATAAAGATCTAGATGCGACAGGTCAAAAGCTCAATCAGGTGGTACAAGTCGCACAGCAACTAAACACCACGAGCATTTTAAATAAATCTAAAAGCTCAGGATTTTTTGGTGGTTTACTGAGTAAATTTAAAGGTGCCAAGCAAAGTTTTGATCAGCACTTTAATACCACCAAAGAGCAAATTGATGCGTTGGTCAAAGAAATTGAAACTTCGCAAAATGGCTTAAAAGCGCGTGTAAATACCTTAGATAAAATGTTTGAAGGCGTACAAGACGAATATAAACAATTAGGGGTGTATATCGCCGCAGGTAAGTTGAAAGAGCAGGAAATCCAACAGGAAATTGCAAGCTTAACCACTCAAGTTCAAGATCAAACCACTACGCAAAAAATCTATGACCTCAATCATTTGGCAAATAATCTTGAAAAACGTGTGAGTGATCTACAGATCTTGCAACAATCTGCTATGCAGACCTTGCCGATGATTCGCATTATTCAATCCAATAATTTGATGTTGGTTGATAAATTTTATGCTATTAAAAATATCACCTTACCGGCATGGAAAAACCAAATTAGTTTGGCGATTTCATTGCAAGAACAAAAGAACAGCGTGCAATTGGCAAATAGCATTGATGATGCGACCAATGACCTATTAAAACGCAATGCAGATTTATTGCATCAAAACTCTGTCGATACAGCGAAAGCCAATCAGCGTTCAGTGATTGATATCGAAACACTTGAACATGTGCAAAATACCCTCATTAAAACCGTTAATGATGTGATTCAAATTCAGAAAGAAGGTGTACAAAAGCGTGAAGAAGCGACGACACGTATTCGTGCCTTACAAAACAATTTGAATCATCTGGTGATTGAATCGAGTGGTTCAAACCCTTCTTCATAAGCTGTGAGGGAGGTGAAAATATAATCTGAAGGAGTATGTCTTTGCCTCCCATTGATGAATATGCGCTAAATCCGCAGCAACTGGAAACAGGGCTTCAAACCATTAAGAAGCGTCAACGCAATTTGACGTTATTGACTTTAACCAGTGTTTCTGTGCTGATCGTTTCGGCTGTGATGCTGTTTATTCAGCATGATATGGTCTATAGCTTTTTTGGCCTAAGCTCTAGCGTACAGCAATTGCATATACCCATTAGTGCAGGTGATTTGGCATATCAACTCGGTGAGTCCTCCGACTATTTTTCAAATTTTTTATCCTTTATTGGTTGGTTATTTCTCAAACTCATCGTTTCATTTATTGGCGCATTTTTCTTGGTTGGATTTCTAAAGAAATTTCAATTTTTTAGAATTCGCTTCCAATCTTTTGTATTGAAATTTGTCGGCTGGATTTTATCGTTTATTGTGCTTTGGTCAGGCTTAACTTATGTGCAATATGACCTTAATCATGATGACCGTGCAGCAGATCAAAAATTGGTACATTATGAAAAAAATATTCAGGAAAGCCAGCTGGCTTTCGAAATGGAAGATGCACAATTGGCAAAACCCGTGCAAGCCTATTTACTTGCACAAGCTGCTTTGATGCATAAGCCTGTAGATCGTGCGACAGCAATTCCTTTGGTGCAATCCTTAATCAATACCGAGCAACAAAATCCAGCAAAATTCCGTGAATACGGTTTTCAGCCTGAACAGCTCTGGGCGATGCAAAATCAGCTATTTGATAAAACCATGACACCGATGGCGCAAAGCGTGGAAAAACAAGTTCAGCAAGCCAATGTAGTAGAAGTTGTTGTACGTTGGGTGTTGATCGTCGTGATAGTACTCACGCTGATTTTGAGCTTAATTTTGTATCTGCTTTCTCAGCAGTTCAAATCACGGATTATTCGAATTGAGCAGGGACTTCATTAACAGGCCTATTCACTTTTTAGATCATGGCATTGCTCAGAATAAAAATCCCCATCACATAGTATGGGGATTTTTGATATTGGGTAGATTAACTTGCGCGATGAAAAAGTTGTCGAAGTTCCTGTGTAGAAAAAGTCTGATCATTTACTTCGCCATCCACAAGGTAAAAAGGAATGGGGTGTTGTCCCTTTGATTTTACATACTGTGTAATTTCATGCTGACGGTCTGCAATATCTTTATGTTGAATTGAGCGCAGTACTTTTGAGCCATCTAAACCAATGCCTTCAATGATGCTTTTTAAAACGTGAATATCTGCAATATTTTGACCGTGTGCAAATAATGCATGGAATAGGACTTGAGTCAGGGCATATTGATCCAGAATATTGTCCAAGGCCAATATAGCTTGATGAGCCAGTTGACTGTTTGGCATACGTTTCATGTACTCAATATTGACAATCACATCTTCGCTATAAGCGGCGAACTTCGTCATTTCGAGTTTTCGCTTTGCTGCACTCGCACCATACTTATCGGTTAAATACTGCAACACATCTAAGCCTTGTTCAGGAATTTCTGGAACGCGTTGAATCGGTAATAGCTCTACACGGGTTTCTGTATGTTCATTCCAGTTTTGTTTTAACTTTTGAAATGCGACATAACTCATGGGATAAACAATATCAAAGACAAATTCAATTTTCATTATTCTGCTCACTGTTGATTTTATACTTGTAGATCGATGGCTGATTGATGCAAGGGATTGATTGTGGCTTTATTGATGGAACTCAAAAGCAGTCAAATCATCTGATATTTCCTTTGATTTAAAGCCGACTTGCTGAAATGAAACTTAAAGCTTTATAAAGATTTTGTAATTGATCAGGTCGTGCGTATGTCTTGCATAGACTTGGTGTAATTTCAATAAAAAAGAAAAAAATGAGGAATTTATCACGATATATGTGTACGAAATAAATCATTTTAATGTTAATATACGTCCATATATTTATGATTTAGAAAGAAATTTAACTATTTGATTTGTAAAACCGATTAATTTTATAAAAACAAACCGTTTCACCTATTTAATGGTTTATTCTATCATTCTCTCATCAAATAAATTTACTCCTTTGGAGACGTTAGCAATGTTAGATCAAAATACTTCTGCTCAATTAAAAACCTTACTTGAACGCCTTGAAGGCCCGATTGAAATCGTCGCAACTTTAAACGGTACAGACAAGTCTGACAAAATTAAAGAACTCGTAACTGAAGTTGCTGCTTTGTCTAACCTTGTTACTGCTCGTTTCGATGGCAATAACAGCCGTTCACCAAGTTTTGGTATTGCAAAAGCAGGTGAAACACCACGTGTATTCTTCGCAGGTCTACCGATGGGCCACGAGTTCACATCTTTGATTCTAGCTTTGCTACAAACTTCAGGTTATGCACCAAAAGTGTCTGATGAAGTTCTTACTTCTATTAAAGGCTTAAGTCTTAAAGCTGATTTTGATGTATTTGTATCACTCAGCTGCCATAACTGTCCTGACGTGGTTCAAGCACTTAACTTGATCGCAATTTACAACCCAGGTACAACTGCAACCATGATTGATGGTGCATTCTTCCAAGAAGAAGTGGAAGAACGCAAAATCATGGCTGTACCAATGGTATTCCAAGACGGCAACCACATCGGTCAAGGTCGTATGACCTTGGAAGAAATCATTGTCAAATTGGATACTAACTCTGCAGCGAAAGATGCTGAGAAAATGAATGCCAAAGAAGCATTTGATGTTCTTGTGATTGGTGGTGGCCCTGCAGGTAATACGTCTGCAATCTATGCAGCACGTAAAGGCATTAAAACCGGTATCGTGGCTGAACGCATGGGCGGTCAGGTGATGGATACCATGGACATTGAAAACTTCACGTCGATTCAAAAGACACAAGGTCCTAAGTTTGCTGCTGAAATGGAAGCACATGTACGTGAGTACGGTGTGGACATCATGAACTTGCAACGTGTATCTGACATCAAAGGTGCTGACCAAACAGCCAATGGCTTAGTTGAAGTGACTTTAGAGAATGGTGCAAAACTTGAATCTAAAACAGTGATTCTTTCAACAGGTGCACGTTGGAGAGAAATGAACGTTCCGGGTGAACAAGAATACCGTACACGTGGTGTTGCATACTGCCCACACTGTGACGGTCCATTGTTTAAAGGTAAACGTGTTGCAGTCATCGGTGGTGGTAACTCAGGTGTCGAAGCGGCGATTGACCTAGCTGGTATTGTAGAACATGTAACACTCGTTGAGTTTGATACTAAGCTTCGTGCTGACCAAGTCCTTCAAGACAAGTTAAACAGCTTACCGAATACCACTGTGATCATGAATGCATTGTCTACAGAAGTGGTCGGTGATGGTTCACAAGTGACTGCATTGAACTACAAAGACCGTGCAACTGATGAAATCAAAACGATTGAATTGGCTGGTATCTTTGTACAAATCGGTTTGTTACCAAACACTGATTTCTTAAAAGAAACAGCAGTTGAACTTTCAAACCGTGGTGAGATCGTAATTAACGAGCGTAACGAAACCAATGTGAAAGGTGTATTTGCTGCCGGTGACTGTACAACAGTACCGTACAAACAAATCATCATTGCAACAGGTGAAGGCGCGAAAGCATCATTGTCTGCTTTTGATTACATCATCCGTTCGGGTCAATAAAAGAAAGGCCAGTGTGTTTCGAGAAACACACTGGCCGCGCTGAATGTTGTCATTAGAATATTATTTTTCTTAATATTCTCGTTTTACAGGAACTTTGGATGCTAACACCGGAGTTCCTTTTTTTTTGTCTGCAAAATTAGGATTCAAAAATGTCCCCACACATTTTGAACCCTATTCGTTGCCCAGCTATTTTTGTTTTACAACCTTATTTTTATACTTTCCCCAAGGTTGTTTCTCTATATAAAGTGGATTAAGCAAGTCTTACGCCAATCACACCATGCATTTAAGATTTAAATAAATTCAAACCCTTAAACTTCTCCAATAAATCAGTTTGGCTTTCGATATGCTCCGGATGCGGAATAATGCACTCAATCGGACAAACTGAAACGCAAGTTTGGTGCTCATAGAAACCGACACATTCAGTACAACGTGCGACATCAATTTCATAAATCTTTGAGCCTTCATAAATGGCATCATTGGGACATTCAGGTAGACACATGTCACAATTGATGCATTTATCTGTAATCAACAAAGCCATAAAGCGAACTCAAGCCTGATACGCTAAAGACGAAGCCGAAATATCTACGGTCGAATTGGGTAAATTACGAATCAGTAAGGCGTAGCGCATATCGACATCGGCAGGAACAGGAATATCCACGATATGACCTGAACCTTTGGCATCCTCAATCAGATTACCTTTTTTATCTTTCATTTCAGTTAAAACGAAGGTGATGTTGCCTGAAGTGGTCATCAGTTCTAAAGAATCACCCACAACAAAACGGTTTTTCACTTCGATTTTAAGAGAGTCACCATCGCGTTCTAAAACTTCACCTACAAACTGTTGATGATCAAAACGTGATGAGCCGGTTTCATAGTTTTGATATTCACTATGAACATGGCGGCGTAGAAAACCTTCGGTATAACCACGGTTCGCAAGACCTTCAAGCTGAGACATGAGAGCAGGGTCAAACGGTTTACCAGAAAGGGCATCATCGATGGCTTTACGATAAATTTGAGCGGTACGCGCACAGTAAAAGTAAGACTTGGTACGGCCTTCAATTTTTAAAGAATGAATGCCCATTTTGGTTAAACGGTCTACATGCTGTACAGCACGCAAGTCTTTCGAGTTCATGAAATAAGTGCCATGTTCATCTTCTTCGGCAGCAAACATGTCTTCTTCATTGCGTTGTAATAAAACCGGCTCGCCGAATTGGTGTTGTTCTAGGGCGTGTTGCTCATCGGCATTTTTATTATTGCAGCATGATGATTCTTCAATTTGTGTGACTGGAATAACATCACCAGTTTCATCTTCAACTGCATCGTGAATTTTATAATCCCAACGGCATGCATTGGTACATGCACCTTGGTTTGCATCACGTTTATTCATGTAGCCAGAAAGTAAGCAACGACCGGAGTAAGCCATACATAATGCACCATGTACGAAAACTTCAATTTCCATATCAGGTACATTGTGTTTAATTTCTTCAATTTCTTCGATTGATAATTCACGTGACAAAATGACACGTGTCAGTCCCATATTTTTCCAAAATTTAACCGTTGCCCAGTTCACCGCATTGGCTTGTACAGACAAATGAATGGACACTTCTGGAAAATGTTCACGCACCATCATGATTAGACCAGGGTCAGACATGATCAGTGCATCAGGATTCATGGCAACCACAGGCTCAAGGTCACGGATGAAATTTTTCAGTTTTGAGTTATGCGGTTGGATATTCACCACCACATAAAACTTTTTACCTAAAGCATGGGCTTCTTCAATGCCAATTTTTAAATTGTCATGGTCGAAAGCATTATTGCGCACACGTAAGCTATATCGCGGCTGACCTGCATACACGGCATCTGCGCCATAAGCAAAAGCGTAGCGCATATTTTTCAATGAGCCAGCAGGTGAGAGGAGTTCGGTTACGTGTTGAATCGTCATGTCAATAAAGGCATAAAAAATTTATGGCTTTATTGTAGTGATCTAAAAAAAGGTTTCAACCAAGTATTTTAGTTGGGTTTTCAAGATATTCCGTTTTCCAAATGTTTTAAAATTTGGCAATCATTGATTTGGCTGGTTTCATTACAACTGGCACGGAGCTCACTTAACTGTATTTTAAAATTTTCTAATTCTTTAATTTTTTCAGAAACTTGACGAATGTGATTGTCAATTAATTCATTCACAGCATGACAGCTTTGCGTAGGGGATTGCTCAAGTTCAAGCAGGGTTTGAATCTCAGTGAGAGAAATATCGAGGTTTCGACAGCGTTTAATAAAAACCAAACGTTTGTACATTTCTTCATCATAATAGCGGTAATTATTGTCTGCGCGGAAGCTAGGTTGCAGCAGTTTTTTCTTTTCATAAAAGCGAATACTGTCAACGCTTACCCCAGATTTGGTGGACAATTCTTTAATCAAATAATGTTTTTGTACGTTCATGCTTGACCTTGGAGTGAGTCCATAGTTTTGAATAAGAGTAATACAAATCCATTGATTTTAAAATTGGAGCACATTTATGGCATGTACATGTAGTCATGAGCCAGCACCAAACAAACCCAACAGTAAATTTCGTATCGCACTTTGGATTGCCTTAATCATTAACGCCATGATGTTTTTGGTGGAGCTGATTGGTGGGGCTTATGCACATTCTTCTGCGCTTTGGGCGGACTCGCTGGATTTCTTTGGTGATGCTGTAAATTATGGAGTTTCATTAGCCGTGCTTGGCGCCAGTTTATATTGGCGTGCAACAGTTGCCTTGGTTAAAGGTTTTGTTATGGCAGCGTTTGGGATCGTGGTGATTGCCAAAGTGCTCTATGCCTATGCCAATGGGATCGCACCTGAACCGATCACCATGGGTATAATTGGTATCTTAGCTTTAGTCGCTAATGTCATCTGTGCATACGTCTTATATGCCTTCCGAGAAGGCGACTCCAATATGCAATCCGTTTGGCTATGTAGCCGTAATGATGCGATTGGTAATGTCGCGGTGATCTTGGCGGCCGTCGGGGTATTTGGTACAGGAAGTCTATGGCCAGATTTGATTGTGGCTGTAATCATGGCGATCTTAGGTTTAACGGGCGGTTATCAGGTAATTCGAAAAGCACTGCAAGAGCGTAAGCAAAAAGATATTCTGAGTACCCCTTGCTCTTAAATACTTACTCTTAAATCCACCATTAATGCATTCATTTCAGCAAGGTTTTTAACGCAGATGAAGAGTCGTTAAGTCGCTAGTTGAAATGGCTTTGTTGCACAAATATTTCATAACTATATGATTTTAAAGGTTTTGATTATTTTTTGATCCAAAATTAAATTTATTTAAATCAGATGCTTACATATTTATGCAACAAAGCCAGTTGAAATTAAAATAGCAGTCAGTTTTATACAAAATTTTCCTGACTGCTAATTCGATAAATCATCTGAAATCAGACTGTATTTAATGGGGTGCTCAGGTTTTATCTACAGACTCCAATTAAGTTATGCTTTACAATAGCGCGCGAAAATCATGTTTAAAAATTAGGTTTTCTACCTTAAAAGCTTTATGTTTAGGCCCCATTGGTGCATCAGGTAAATTAAATGTCGAAAAAGCAAGACATCATTAACGTTGCGCTCCAACTCTTCAATTCTTATAGCTATAACTCGATTGGTATAGATCGAATTATTGGGGAATCGGGCGTTGCTAAAATGACGTTTTATAAATATTTCCCCTCTAAAGCCAAATTAATTGAAGAATGTCTCGTGATTCGAAATCTTAATTTACAGGAATCACTTGAAACTGCTATTGCAGAATGTGATCCAGAAGACCATCTTTCACATATTAAAACCATTTTTGCTTGGTACGATGCTTGGTTTCATACTGCAGATTTCAATGGTTGTATGTTTCAAAAAGCAGTAGAAGAAATATCTAAAGTTTATCCGTCTTCATTGCAACCTGCGATCGACTATAAAGAGTGGCTTAAATCAAAACTAAGTACTGCCTTGCAACATCTGGGCATTCAGCAAACTGAACAACTCGCTGCATTTCTGAGTAGTATTTTGGATGGCATGACCATCCAAGCCCAAATTGACCCCAACCAAGTGCATTTAGCAGATTATTGGAAGCGAGTTGAAACCTTAATTCGTTTGGAATTGGCTGCTTAAAATTTGCTTGTAGGCATCGGGGTATAAAATCTAGCGACGACTTATTTGTATTGATTAACCATCAATTTTTTTCACATGACTTAAGATTCTAAGAAAATAAAAAGCGCGATTATTTGGGGTAATCGCGCTTTGCTGACAATTGTGCGTTCAAATCATTCACTTTGTTAGCTTAAGTCAATGATTTGATTTTCGAACGTTTTATACGTTTTCTCTCATTTATATTGTTACCCTCTGAATGCTAAATTCATTCGGTTTTTGCAGCAAAATAGACAGACTTGTCTGTTTTTTTGAATTATAGGGGATCTTAGGTGAATTACAAGACAGGAAAGAAAGGATTGTATGTTTTTTAATCTAGCTTAAGTTTAAATTAATCCACTATTTTTAAAGATAATATTAAAAATTTGATCATTAAGCTCGATGTAAATTAGATGATAAAACTATTTTTACACTTGTGTGAATGACGTTGCTTGTCGGATGCAAGTGCATGGTCTAAGACCATTTTGTGAATATTTTATATACAAGAAGTATTTAGTGAGTGGGTTCTCAGCTTTTTATTTTTAAGTGAATTTTTGAATCGTGGATTTTACATAACGAAACATCTTCTAGGGTTTTAAGCATTAAGTTTATTGATGAATTTGACTAAACTAGCAGCAAAATTATTTCCATGATTACAATTTAGAATTTTTATTATGTTAGGCAAAATATTTGCTGTATTAGAACAATTGGGTCTATCCGCTCAAAAACGTGCCATTCATGTGCAATTTTCCAACCCTGCGTTGAATGAAGAGCTTTTTATTCAACGTATTGATGGGGAGCATGTCTTAAACCAAGGCCTGCAAGCGACTTTGATTTGCCTATCTACTAACGCACTTATTCCGTTAAAACAATTTATTGGCGCACAAGTCGCCGTTGATCAAGTGACTGATCAGGGCGAACTCTTCCGTACCACGGGTATTATTACCGAAGCCACCCAAGGGCAGAGTGACGGTTCACTCACGCTGTATAAACTCACTTTAGAAGATGCAACATCGCTATGGCATAAGCGCCGCAACAGCCGTGTGTTTATGAACAAATCGGTGCGTGATGTCAGTGAGACTCTCTTTAAAGAATGGCAAAGCAAAAGTCCGCTCTTTGCTGCCAGTCTAACGCTAGATCTAAGCGGTTTAGGCCAAAACTATGACGTTCGACCTTTCATCATGCAGTCGAATGAAAGCGATTATGACTTTTTAACTCGTCTTTGGCGCAGTGAGGGTATCAACTGGCTCATCGATGAAGCAAAGCTGAAAGTGCCACATTCCTCAGCGCCAATTGAAAAACAAAAACTCCGCCTGATTGATGACAATAGCCAATATCAAGCGCTCAGCCGTCGTAGTATCCGCTTTCATCGCTCTAGCGCCACAGAAAAACAAGACAGCATCACCAGCTTGATCGGTGAACGTAGCATTCAACCGACTGCGGTCCATGTGCAGCGCTGGCAAGCCGATGGACTGAGCCAAGAAGAAGGCGCAGGTTCAGTTCAAAGCAAACATCAGCATAGCCAAAGCCAAGACAATGCCAGCTTAAGTTTGGAGCAAGCATGGCATATCAGCCCTGCATGGATGCAAGACTTAAAAGGTGAAGATCAAGCTACGGCTTCATCCAATAGCCAGATTGAAAAACTGAATCAAAACCTAACACGCTATCACGAGCTACAATCGAAAAAATTCAGTGCACAATCGACTGTGCGTGATACCCAAGTGGGTTATTGGTTTGAATTGAATGAACACCCAGAAATCGATCAACACAGTGGTGCAGACAAACAATTTTTAATCACAGAAAAGAAATTCTATAACCAAAATAACTTACCTAAAGACCTCTCTGAACAAGTCAATCAACTGATTGAACAAAGTCAGTGGAACATTAAACCCATCCATGAACAGGCCGAGCGTCAGGCCAATCAGCTCACATTACAACGCCGCAATATTGCGACGGTTCCTGAATATAACCTACTCGAACACCGTCCAAGTACCCATCCGCAACGTGCTAAAGTCGTTGGTCCAAGCGGTGAAGAAATACATGTCGATGAATGGGGACGAATCAAAGTCCGCTTCTTATTTACCCGTGGTGATGACCACAGCCATGATGGCGGTGCAGGCAGTAATGACAATGACACAGATTCTGCATGGGTAGATGTGCTTACACCATGGGCAGGTGAAGGTTATGGCGCACGCTTCTTGCCACGCATTAATGAAATCGTGGTCATCGATTTCTTTGACGGCAATATCGACCGACCATTTGTGGTGGGGCGCATACATGAAGCACAGCGCAGTCCGACCCAATTTGATAGTAAAGGTAAACTGCCAGACACCAAAAAACTGGCTGGAATAAAAAGTAAGGAAGTCCAAGGTGAAGGCTTTGGACAACTACGCTTTGATGACACGACTGGACAAATATCGACACAATTACAAAGTACTCATGGTGCCACTCAGCTCAACCTAGGGAACCTCAGTCATCCCAAAGAAACCGCAGAAAGTGAGGGAAGAGGCGAAGGCTTTGAACTGAGAACCGACCAATGGGGTGCAGTGCGTGCAGGACAGGGGCTACTTGTTAGTACACACCCACAACAACAAGCAGCAGCAATGCACCTCGACGCACAAGCGGCGAAAGAACAAATCGAAGCCAACTTAAACAGCAGTAAAGCCTTAAGTGAAGTGGCGAAAAACCAGCAAACTGACCCACTTGAAGTCTTAGATAATTTAAAAAACTTCCTTGGACAAATCGAAAAAGGCAGTAAAGAAAAAGCTGATGCCTTTAAACAAGCCTTGATGATTTTATCTGCACCAAACTCAATTGCTGTGAGTAGTCAGGAAGATATTCATCTTTCAGCAGATGGACAGATCAGCCAAAGTGCAGGCGATAGCATCAATCTCAGCAGTCAAAAATCCTTAATTGCCCATGCACAAAGCAAGATCAGTCTATTTGCAGCACAAGAAGGTTTACGCGCGTATGCAGGCAAAGGCAAAGTTGAAATCCAAGCCCAAGGAGATGGGGCAGATTTAATTGCTCGCAAAGGGATTCAGATCATTTCGACGGAAGATGTAGTTTATATCACCAGTCCTAAAGAAATAATCCTGACTGGAGGCGGATCACAGCTCAAGATTAATGGTTCTGGCATATTCCCTACCACGGGTGGAAAGTTTGAGGTTAAGGCCGGGCAGCATTTATTTACAGGTGGAAGTACGGCTCAACCAAAAAATATTACTTTACCATTATTAGGTGAAATGCAAAATTGGATGGAATTGAACTACCATTATGATGATTTATCACCAGTTAAAGGGGCTCCTTTTAAAGTCTTTTTTGAAGATGGAAGTTACAGAGAAGGTACTTTAGATGATAAAGGGTACGCTAAATTAGAAAATGTACCTAAAGGAAAATCTGAAATTTATTATGGGGAAGATCCGTCAGAGTTTAAAAAAGACATTCCCGATGACCTAGATGCAGAAATTGAAGATACAGACACTATTGACGATGATATTTGGTCACTATTAGATGAAGAAGCATATCAAAAACTTACAAATAACTTACAGAATGGAGCGAAATAATGGGCTCTGTCGCTAAATATAAACGTTCTGTAGATTCTGTTCCCGGTGGATGGCTACAAAGTTTAAAAAAAGACACTATGACTTTCTTTAAAGGTGAAAGTACTGGTGGTTGGGCAATTTTAGCGGAGACGGTAATTGGGTGTGTACCTGTTTTAGGTCAATTGGTAGACGCGAGAGATATTATTAAAGCGATTATCATTTTATCTGCAAATCCTGCTAGCCCTGCTGGATGGTTTGATCTTATTACAGCATTAATTGGCTTAGTTCCAGGTGGTGGGGATGCTGTCAAAATGTCATTAAAAAGTGTCAAAAAAGGCGCTTTACCAATGGATAGTATTTTAGATGGTATCCGAAAACTAGGGAAAGGTGATCCTGAACAACTGATTCGTAAATGTTTAAATTTAAATGCATTACAAAAAAATTTAGATAAAATTTTAACCAACCCTCAAGTACTAAATCAATTAAGTCCTCAAGCGCGTAAAAACGTAGATCAAATTAGAAGAAATTTAGGAAAACAATTACAAGAATTTAAAAAAGAAGTTGATGGTTGGTTAATAAAAAGTAGAAAAACCTCTGCAGATGCAAATGTACGCTCAAAGACTCAAACGACTAAGCCAAACTCAACTAATGGTAGTGGTAATACAAACAATACAAATCAGGGCAGGACGAATACCTCTAATAACTCTTCCATAGCACAAAAAACAATTAACCAACTTTCTGATAAGCTAAAAGGAATACTCGGTGAACACATGGCTGACTATTATTGTCAGGATATTAAGGGATGGGGGAAAAAGGCTAGCCATGATAAATCAAATACTATAAATCAAAATAAATTAAATGATAGTGGAGAAATGGTTCAGTTAATTTCCTTGAAGAGCCGTGGTCGAGGCATAGATGGTGTTTGGAAAACAAATGGTTCTCCAAAAAAATATGCGATAATTGAGGCAAAATGTAGTCAGTCACCAACAAGGAGTTTAAAAGAGCTTCTAGGCGATTCTAAAGATAAAGATGGTGCAGATAAACAACAGGCAGCTACTTTTGGGGGTACTGGGCGTAGAAACCGAGGTGGTGGATCAACTACTAGTTTAAACTCAGGAGGTGGCGTAAAAGATATTAGTGGAGAACGCAGCCGAAACACTGATGGTTATGTTACACAAATGAGTCATAACTGGATCAGAAGTAGGCTTCTGAAAGCTGTTTCACAAAAGCAGTCAGTTTTTTCACAAATAATGCTTCATGGATATTTTAGGCTGGTAGTTTTTTTTAGTATTCCGCAAGTAGTTAGCCACGCATATGCATTGATTGAATATGGAGCAAAAAAAGTTCCAAATGATGCCTTACATACTACACACCAACCTACTCGTATTTGGGGAGACTCTGATATAAGTAAAGTTGTTGATAATAAAGGTGGTTTAACAGGTTCTAATCGAAGTAATTTAGGTAATCGAAGATAATGACTTTACAACAATTTGAACGAAGACAACAATTTCTTACACCTCAAATGTATGAAACATTAAAGGCGGAAACTCTGAACACTATTGAAACTTTTAAAGTAAATCCTACAGGTGTTGGTGATTCACTAGAAGAAAGATGGGTATACTCTTATGCTATCGTAGCAGAGAACTATTTAAATCTACTTTTATTGGAATATACAGCTGGCAATAGTTTACCTTTTATTAGAAGCCAACTTGAAATAGTTATTGACTATTATGAGCAATATGGAAGTAAATTAAGAAGTTATCATAAAAATATAAACTTACCAGTTTTTGAATTATTTACTATTGATGGCTATTGTCCATGTATTTGGTTAATCAGTTTGTGTTATTTACTCCACCGAAAGGATTTACTACCTAGAGTTGCGAAATTAATTGACGGAGAAATGAGAGAAAATGTTGCTCAAGATTGGCTAATTGAAGAGTATTTATCTTTTTCAGATGAAAATAGATATGATTGTTCAACAGTATTAGTACCAAAACCTTACTTATTATTATGTGAAGCCTTTTCAAATCAAGATAATGAAATTTCTTTAGCTTTTGTCCGTAAGTTTTTAAAGAATTGGTACAAAGATTTATCAGGTGCACCTTGGCATGATACTCATAAATCTGAAGGCGGTTATTATGGATATTGGGCTTTTGAAGCAGCTTGCGCTGTTATTCTATTAGAAATAGAAAATGATAAAGAATTTCATGAATACCTCTATTATCCAAAAGACTTAATAGAGTTCTATCGTACATTTAAACCTAGTAGTGCTGAAATTGACCTCCTAACTAAATATCAAAAAGTATCAATTCAAGCAGGTGAAAAATGTCCTCAATCGGGATATTGGTTCACTGTAGCTAAGGAAAACACTCGTAAATACTTTAAACAAGGGGAAATTTTCCCTGATTTTGAAAGTGATTGGGGGGATGTGTACTGGCAGTATGATGGGGATGAATGATTTATGCCCTTCGGGGCATTCTTTTAAATAAAAACAATAATTTTCACTTTTACGTTATTCTGGAGATGCTACGCCAAAGGATCAAAGTAAAGCCCAAACTCAAGGGAATACAAGAGGTAGAAGAGGAAATTAATATAATGAGTACAGTACAACTTTATTTAAATGAACAAGAAATAGCTGAATTGGCTCGAGATATTCCTCAGGATACTTCCATAATTTATGGAGAGGAAAAGAAAGAGTTTGGTATTTGCCCCTATATCACTTTGTACATGCATCAAGAAAATGCTGAAGATCTACTAAATAAAGTTTTAGATATTTATATTGAATTTGAAAAATCCATAATAGATAAACCTTTTCAATTAAGGTTTAGGAGTGACACTGAGGTTTGGAAAAGGCTGATAAATGGATTAGAAGCCGAGATGAGCTTTTAGTTGAAATGCATAAAGTCTTTAAAAAATATTTTGTATATTTTATAGGTGCAACATCAGCCGAGGCGGATACACAGAGTGCACGTTGGGCTTTAGAAAGTAATATTCGAGACTCAAATGAGCGCTATTCTAGTATTAAATTAACTTTTGGCGATCAATGGTATAAAACCAATAAGATGGTTTGGCACACTTTTGTTGAAAAAATTTTAAGACAACTCAATCCAATACAAGCTTATAGCGGTTATGAAATAGGTAATACTGGACAGTTTGCTTATATTTCACCTGAGTTCGAAACTGTTGAACGCACATTTTCAGATTATTTTTATGGACTCGATATTGATCATCCTGGTATGGAGTTTTCTCATGAAAATATGTTTATTGCAGAAGATCGGGATGGGTTAGGTGGTGGAATTCGTACGCCTACATGGTGCTTTTTACTTTCCCCCTACTGGCTAGAGAAACTAGACTTGAGTGAAGAACAAATTCGTGAAAAACTAAATGATCCACGAATTGAAATTACTAAAATTATAGACCCAGAAGATTCAACAAAATACAGCTTATGGATACGTTTGGGAGAGCTTTCACTTTATCCAGTTGAAGCAGGTTTTCCTGATTTATTGGTGATGGCAAATGAACTAATTAAACCGATACGTTGTGATAACTTAAAACTGACCACTTTAGATGCATGGTCAGATGATCCAAATCCACGTTTTGATGCCGTAAGTTCAAAGCAATGGATTGCACGATTTGATGAAGACAGCACTTGGCCTGAATTAAAACGAGTGGAAGTTGAAGTTCAAGAACCAGAAAGAATAGATATTGGTATTGCCGGTAGCCCATGTCCTCACGCAGGTTATTGGTATACTTTTGCTAAAGAAAACTCACGTCAATATTTTAAACAAGGTGATATATTCCCTGATTTTGAAAGTGATTGGGGTGATGTGTACTGGCAGTTTGATGGTGAAGAATGATTTATGCCCTTCGGGGCATTATTTTTGGAATAAGAATGATTTTTGATAAAAAGAAAAGACAATTATTTTTAACAGATGAAGTTTACAATAGAGTAAATATTTTTTTAAAAGAATTACCTATTGAAATTTTAGAAAGTAAAAAATATATGAAGACAGTCCATCTGATATAAGAAGATTAGATTATTACTTATCACTACATTCTTATGATTTATTAAGTCTAAATTTTACTGCTGGGTTTGATATTTCTACACTTAGAATTCTATTAGAAGATGTAATTACGAAATATGAAGAATATACAATAGCCTTGCGCAAAGACGAGGAGGATGAAGATTGGGCACCATTTTACTTTACTGCTATAGATGAGTACGAAAGATGTATGCAGTTGATAGGACTCTGTTATCTATTACACAGAAGAGACTTATTACCTCGTATTGCAGCGATGCAGGACAAAATTTACCATGAGCAAACAGACCAATTAGATACACTGTATGAGGACTTTTTATCATTTGAGTTGACGGATAGATATGATGTAGATCAATGGTTTTTTGATAATCCATATCGCCCATTAATTTTTAGTAAATATAGAGATACTAAAGAAGAGAGTATTCATGATATACAGGAATATTTGAAATTATGGTATCCCGCATTTGAAAGTGCAGCTTGGCATGATACCCATAAAATGGATGAAGGTTTGTACTTTGGATATTGGGCTATAGAAGCTGCTGCTTACGTTTATCTGTTAGATTTAGATGATATTGAAATAACACATATGATTTATCCAAAAGATTTGGTTAAATTTGCCCGAGAGTTTGTACCTTCTGAGAAGGATATAAGTAATCCTAGTACAAAAACTCTAAGATGCGAAGCAGGCCAAATTTGCCCTAAAACAGGTGAATGGTATAGTCCTGCGAATAACATGGAAAAACGTCATTTTAATCAAGGAGAAGGTATGCCTGAGATTAAAGACAACCCTTGGGGTCTAACGATTTGGTATCTGACTGAATAAGTAGATGCCATTCGGGGGGAGCATTTTGAAATGGATGCGAATATATATTGGCAGTTTACTAATGATAAATAGGATAAATTTTCCTTTTGGTTCTTCGTTTCTAATGGATAATATTTTTAATTTTCTTTGATTATTATTTTTAATTAAATAAATTAAAACCCAATATTTTTAAAAGGATAATGATGAAAGTTTTAAAAACGAATTTAATGCTTATTATGCTTTCAGCAATGAGTTTAATAGGGTGTAATACACATTCAACAAAAACTTATGTATTGACGACAACATCTTATGGCTATGATGTCAATTATATTCCTTATATAGTCGAATTAAATGGTGAAGAGTTGGGTGGTGGATTTGGTAGTGGAACGAAAATATCAGCAGTGTTAACAGGGTCCCAATATGTAAAATGGGGTGAAACAAACAGTTCGCGTAAACATAAAGCTATAAATGTTCCTATATTAAATTCTAAAGACTTAAAAGATAAAAAATATTTAGCTGTACATATATATCCAGATGATAGTGTGGAGATTACTCTTTCAAATGAATTACCTCGTGCTACAAATAAAGGTTTAGAGTGGAGAGCAAAAATTATTGATGAATTAAAGGTAAAAGAAGAAAAATAGCTGTATCAGTCATTAGTGGCATATAGATCAAAAAAAAGCGCATGATGACATGCGCTTTTTAATTTTCAGCTAATTATTTTTCAACGAATGCACGTTCAATCACGTAGTCGCCTAGAACGCCCATCTTAGGAGATTCTTTCAGACCGTGCTGGTCAAGTAGTGCAGCAACGTCGTCTAGGAATGCAGGTGAACCACAAAGCATTGCGCGGTCAGTTTCAGGGTTGAAACGTGGAAGACCAATTTTTTCGAAAAGTTGACCAGTTTCAATGGCAGTAGTTACACGGCCTTGAGTATGGAATTCTTCACGAGTTACCGTAGGGTAGTAAACCAATTTTTCTTTCGCGCCTAATTCACCAAAGAATTCATGGTTAGGAATTTCATCTAAGATTAAATCTTGATAAGCCAATTCCGAAATGAAACGAGTACCATGTACAACGATGATTTTTTCAAAACGTTCGTAAGTTTCAGGGTCACGAATTACAGAAAGGAACGGTGCAAGACCTGTACCTGAAGAAAGTAGGTATAAGTTTTTACCAGGGTTTAAGTCATCTAGAACTAAAGTACCTGTAGGTTTTTTAGACACTAAAATTTCATCGCCAACTTTTACTTTTTGTAAAATAGACGTTAAAGGACCATCTGGAACTTTAATAGAGAAAAACTCTAATTCTTCTTCATAGTTTGCGCTTGCAATAGAATAAGCGCGCATTAAAGGCTTACCATTTACTTCAAGGCCGATCATCACAAATTGACCGTTTTTAAAACGTAACGCAGTATCGCGAGTGGTTTTAAAAGAGAATAAAGTGTCATTCCAATGGTGGACGTGAGTAATCTTTTCGACGTTAAAAGCAGCCATTAAAGGTCTCAATAAAATTATCAAATTAGAACAGCTTACTATTCTAATCTAAAATCATTCTCGATAAACTGAATATATTTAATTGAACTTATCAGAAAAAGTGATTATGTCTGAGCTTAAAATGCCAATTATCGGGTATATGAAATCTCCCTACCGAGAAAAGTTTGGTATTCCACGTCAGCCAAATTTGGTGCAAGTCGAATCTTATATTGAAATGGTAGAACCTTATAACGATTTATTGGCTTTTGAGGGGATTGAAGATTTTAGTCATCTTTGGCTGATTTGGCAGTTTCATGAAAATAAAAATGCAGATTCGACAAAATTTCGTCCGCAAGTTCGTCCTCCGCGTTTAGGTGGTAATCAAAAAATCGGGGTATTTGCGACACGAAGTATGTACCGGCCGTCACCTATGGGCTTGTCGGTTGTGCAGCTCAAAGGGGTGAAAAAAGTCGGAAAATCGGTACGTGTCTATGTTGTCGGTAGTGATTTGTTGGATGGAACACCAATTTTAGATATCAAACCATATATTCAATATTCAGATGCAGTTATGGATGCGCAAAGCGGTTATGCGCAGGATGAGCCAGAAAGAAAATCTGTGATTTGGTCAGAAGCAGCAGAACTGCAAAAAAAACAGTTAATCGGTATGGGTTCTTTAGAGATGCAGACAGTTTTAGAATTACAAGAGGTATTATCTTTAGATCCACGACCTGCATATCAACAGGATGAGGAGCGTGTATATGGCATGTTGTTTGCTGGCTTGAATGTGAAGTTTAGGATTGAAAGTGAAAAAATTTTACTATTAAAAATTTTAAAACCTGAAAGAGAGTAATCTCTTTCAGATTTGCTAACTTACTTAATTAAATCATCAGTAATTGCTTTAGATGCAATGTTATTGAAGAGATAACATGAATTTTTTCTTAAATTTATTAGCTCTTGAATAAGCTTTTTCTCTTCATTTGTTGCATCTGCACTTATGTCTTCTAATTCTTTAATTTCATCTGCAAAAGTATATTCTGTACGTGAATCTATTAGGTTAGCCCAATAATATTTTGATTTATACGAGGCTACCCCATGATTGTCATTATACTCAGGGGAATATTCTAGATATGCCGTTGTATCTTTAAAATTATATTTTTTAATATTTGTGTTGTCTTGTTGTGTTGAGTATTCAATCCATTGATTTTTAAGACTATTTTGCTGATCTTCAGTGTCAAAATATTCATCATTATATAATGATAGATAATCCTGATTATTTGTTTCACTTATAATTTGTAGACAGTATGAGCCTGTAGGGAATTTCTGCTCATTTAATTGCTTTAAGTAGCTCATTAATTGCTCAGGATATGAATCATTAAGGTTATTTTTAGCGATCCAGTATTCATTTGGTGAAACAATTTGCGCAATTGGTTGATTACTAATGTTGAGTATCTTAAAGTTCGTTGTTAATTTGAGGTCATTTGAACCAATACTTGAGTAAGGACTAAGAACCCAAGAGCTATTGTTCGTAACAACGGTGCCTTGATATTTTCCGTACTGATTATTTGTAGAACTTTGATCGTATACACCATTTTGAGTTACATAAATTTCAGAAAAAGTATCCTCGCTTTTAGAATAACTTTTACCATTATCAAGTGTTAGTGTATCTGAATAGTATTCAATATTATTAGTATTTAAATTGAAGTCTATAAAAAAACTTGACCACTGTTGGAAAGGTGAAGTAGTGATATTATTATTTTCACTATCATTAAATTTATCTGACGAACCTCCACCGCCACCACAAGCTGTTAAAATAAATGAACTTACAATAGCTGTGCTTAAAGTTTTAAATTTCATGTTACTCTCTTTAATAAATTATGAATTACGTCACTATTATTTGTGACTGTGGCATATAGTATAGAAAAATATAAAAAAAGGAATGTTAAAAAATAACTAATTAAAATTAATAATTTAAGTTAAATTTAACTTAACGATTTAAGTGAAAATATTAAGTTTAACTATTCTAGTTTTGTTATAGTATTCCCTATGTTTGGGGACATATAACAATGACTTTTAATTTTGAAATCGATACATCGTGGTGTTTAGACCAATTACAAAAAGACGGCCGCATTACTGAAAGAGACAAAATGCTGATTCAAACCACGCACCGTCAGCGTGAACAGTTGAAATGGCATCCTTTACAATGGATTGCCAATTTTAATTTAGTCGATCAGAGTCATCCTCAGTCTACCTTAACATTGAATAGACTTTGCCAATGGTTGGCAGAAAAGTCTGGTGTACCGTTTTATATTATCGATCCTTTAAAAGCTGACGTGCCTGCACTGACTGCAATTATGTCGCAAGAATTTGCAGTACGAAATCGCATTTTAGCGGTGGAATTACAAAATGAGCATGTGCTGATTGCAACGGATCAACCTTATAAAAATGAATGGATTGCCAATTTAGAGAGAACAGTTTTACCACGGAAGATTCAGCGTGTATTGCTCAGTCCAGATCAACTACAGCGTTATTTGGTTGAATATTACCAAGTGAGTCGCGCAGTCAGTAATTCGCAAAAATCATCGAGTTATGACCGTGAAAATAAAGGCGTTGAAGCACTATTACAATTAGGTGATACACAAAATCCAGATGCCAATGATCAGCATATTGTGAAGCTTGTGGATTGGGTCTTACAGTTTGCCTTCGAACAAGGTGCAAGTGATATTCACCTCGAGCCGCGTAAAGATACAGGAAAGGTGCGTTTTCGTATCGATGGGGTATTGCATACCATCTACAACATGCCTGCAAATACACTGACAGCTGTGGTTTCACGAATTAAGATCTTAGGACGGATGAATGTGGCGGAAAAGCGTAAGCCGCAAGATGGACGTTTAAAAACCCGTACACCCAAAGGCCAAGAAACAGAGCTACGTTTATCGACGCTGCCAACAGCCTTTGGTGAAAAGTTAGTCATGCGTATTTTTGACCCTGAAGTCTTGGTACGTAGTTTCCAACAGCTCGGTTTTGAAGGGCGTCTGTTGGATGATTGGAAGGCCTTAACCAGTCATAGTCACGGTATTATTTTAGTGACCGGTCCGACGGGTTCGGGTAAAACCACCACGCTTTATTCATCACTCAAACAATTGGCAACCGAAGAAGTGAATGTCTGCACCATTGAAGACCCGATTGAGATGTTAGAGCCAAGTTTTAACCAAATGCAGGTGAATACAGGGATTGATCTAGGCTTTGCCGATGGTGTACGGGCTTTAATGCGTCAAGACCCTGACATTATCATGGTCGGGGAGATCCGAGATCATGATACGGCAAATATGGCGATCCAAGCTGCATTAACAGGTCATTTGGTGCTTTCAACTTTACATACCAATGATGCACCATCGAGTTTGACGCGATTACATGATCTGGGGATTCAGCCTTTTTTAACCGCAGCGACCATATTAGGGGTTTTGGCACAACGTCTAGTTCGTCAACTGTGTCCACATTGTAAGCGTGAGACTTTTATCAATGAACAAGAGTGGAAACATCTGACCTTTGATTATGCGATTCAAATGCCTGATTTTGTCTACGAGGCGGTGGGCTGTGATGAATGCCGTCAAACGGGTTATAAAGGCCGTGTGGGAATTTATGAATTTATGCCACTCAGTATTGAAACCAAGCAATTGATTGGTGCTAATGCAGATCTAACCCAACTACGTACACAGGCACGTAAAGAGCATGTTGAGCCATTACGAATTGCAGGTGCACGTAAAGTACTTGCAGGGGTGACGACTTTAGAAGAAGTCCTGCGTGTCGTACCGCTCAACTAATGGTTTGATCAAATAAATAAAAACGTCTCTGCAGCTTAAGATTCGACTCATCTTGCTTTGTTTTAATTGCTCTATCGAATTAGACAAAGTAAGAGAGAGCGAAGATGAAAACATTCACTCAGTTGGTATGTGGTTTAGCATTTGCAGGTGTGGCATCGGTTGCAGTCGCGAATACAGCAGTCAATCAAACAGCTGTTGCACCGATGAAAACCACATCAGTGAAACATGCCTTAGGCTTAAAAGATGATAGTAAAGTTCAATTGAAAGGTTATGTTGTGAAATCGATGGGCGATGAAAAATATCAGTTCCGCGATAGCACAGGCAGCATTACGGTGGATATTGATGATGAACTTTGGCAAGGCAAAGCGATTTCAGCTAAAACACCGGTAACGCTCATTGGAGAAATCGACATTGATTACAAACCGACGAAACGCGTTGAAGTTGATGTCGATCAAGTAAAATTTTAATTTAGCCTGTCATTCAATACAGTGCTGCACTATAAAAAACCACGGCTTGCTGTGGTTTTTTTATGATTTGAGTAGATATAAGCAAAAGTTCGATACACTGAAGTCGGAACCATAGAAATAGGGTAGGTAAGATGCGAATTTTATTGGCAGAAGATGATGCATCCCAAGCCGACAGTATAAAAACATGGCTTGAAATGGATGGCTACAGTGTTGATTGGGTTGAGCGAGGCGATCACGCTATTTGGGCTTTAGAACAACATCAATATGATTGCATACTTTTAGATCGTGGCTTACCAAAAGTAACTGGTGATGAAATTTTAAAACGTATCGTACAGTTGCATCCGCTTACACCAGTTTTATTGATTACTGCTCGGGACAGTATTGCAGATCGTGTTGAAGGTTTAGATCTGGGAGCCCATGATTATTTGGTGAAACCCTTTAGCTTAGAAGAGTTGTCAGCAAGGGTACGTGCCCAATTACGCTTGCATCATCAGCAGCGTGATAATTGTTTGACTTTTGGTGATTTAAGTTTAGATGTACAAGCTAAAACGCTGCGTAAAAATGCGGAATTGATTACGTTGACTTCGCGTGAATATCAAATTTTGCATAAGATGATGTTGAATCCAGAGCATATTATGACGCGTAGCCAACTCGAAGAATCGCTCTATGCTTGGGGGGATGAAGTTGAAAGTAATGCGATCGAAGTTTTTATTTACCAATTGCGTAAGAAGATTGGCAGTGATTACATTAAAACCTTAAGGGGTTTGGGTTATCGCATGAATCTTCCTCAACAAAGTTAAGTTTATGAGTGATAAAAAAAGTATTTCCTTACAGTCGCAACTGATTAAAACCTCACTGCTCAGTGCAATTTGGGCGGGAGCAATCTCTCTGTGTCTAATGTTGGGATTTGGTTTGTATCACATCATGAATGTACACGATGCCCTGATGGACGAAGTGGCAGATATGCTTACTGCTACTGATCTAACGCTGAAGCAAGACGAACAAATAGATGAACTGAGTGAAGAGTTTGATATGCAATATCAACTCATGCAAGGGCAGCAAGTCTTAACCACATCGGAACAACACACAGCATTTGAACATCAGCCTAATTTAAAACAGGGGCTACATTATCAATGGAGAGACGGAGCGCTTTGGCGTAGCTATGCACTTCAGGACGATGGATTAACCGTACAAATCATTCAACCGATGAAAACAAGGCTCAGAGAAACGCTGCAAAGTGTATTAGGCTATGCAGGGATACTGTTGATAGTTTGGTTGATCCAATGGCTATTACTGCATATTTTGATTAAACGTCAATTGAAAGTTTTACAGCTATTTTCAAAACAAATCGCTGAAAAAAATGTAGATGACTTACAAGCTATTGTCTTACCTGAACCTGTATTACAGGAACTAGAGCCGATCCAAACACAACTGAATTTTTTATTAAACCGATTAGATCAAGCCTTAGAGGCGGAACAGCGTTTTACCTCCGATGCCTCACATGAATTACGCTCACCGCTGTCTGCGATTCAAATGCGACTTCAAGTATTAAAACGAAAATATCCCGACATTCAGCAGGATTTATTGAGCATACAGCACGATGTTAATCGAGGAACACGGGTTTTAGAAAATCTACTGATTTTGGCGCGGCTCGACCCGACGCAATCGGAGCAATTAGATAAAAAACAGAACGACTTAGAACAGCTGAGTTTACAAGTCCTTGATGCTTTACAGCCTTTTATTGAAGAAAAGCAGATCGAATTGAAGCTACAGACCCAGTCTGTACAGTTTGAGATGAACGCAGAGTTAATGTTTAGCTGTCTGCGAAATTTAGTCGATAACGCTATTCGTTATAGTCCTGAGCAAGGACAGGTCAAGATTGATTTAACGGTAACAGCACAGCAGGCGATTTGGACGATCGAAAATCAAGGTGCAGGACTGACAGCTGCAGAATTGCAACGCATTGGCGAGCGGTTTTACCGAGTATTGGGAACGAAGACGCAAGGTTCAGGTTTAGGTATTTCAATTGCCCAAAAAATTGTACAGTTACATCAAGGTCAATTAAGTGTGAAAGCCTCTGAACTGGGCGGCTTAAAGGTACAACTCATTTTTCCATTCCGCTAAAAACATGATTTGCCCTATTGAATTTGAGCGAAAGAGTGTTGTGAGAGGAAGATGAGTGTTGCGTTTTAAATTAAGTTTGAGTAGTTATAAAGCTTAATTTGACTAAGTACAAAACTTAAAAAAGCAGTAAGCGGATGGCTTACTGCTTGTGTCCACGATTATTTTTATTGCGCTGATAATTATTATTTTTATCAGAAATTATTTGGTCAAAATAAGGCGATTATTTCGTGTTAAACGTAGTCGATATTCTTCACCTGCATGCATAATTCGAATTTCACGTCCTAAGGCAAAAAGGTTGTTTGAATGCAGCATAGGCAGTGAGTGGTGTGCTTCATTGCTACGAGTAAAAAGGCTAAATGGTGCGTTCATTCCGTCGACTCCGTGGTGTATTTCTGAATGGTTTAAATGATAATCATTATCGAATAGGCCTGTCAACGGTAATTTTAGGATTTTATAAAAAAGATAAATTTGCTTACACTTGGATATCAATTGGAACAGAGTAGAGAGCAGGGAACTATGTCGAAACCGCAGATCGATGTCGCCATTGCGATTTTATTGCATCAAGACAAAGTACTGGTGGGTTGGCGTGAAGCAAAACAACATCAGGGCAATAAACATGAGTTTCCGGGTGGTAAAGTCGAGCAGGGTGAAAGTCCTGAACAAGCGTGTCGTCGTGAAATTTTTGAAGAGGTTGGAATTGGTTTACATGACTGGCATGCTTTTGATTTTATTCAGCATGAATATGATGATGTTGTTGTGAAATTACATTTATTTCATGCCACCGTCCCGCATGCGTTGCTGAATGAAATCCAAAAGCCATGGGCCTGGTATTCGCGTCAACAACTTATGAGTTTGAATTTTCCAAAGGCCAATCAAGCTATTTTGCAGCGCTTATATTGGCAGCAACAGATCAAAATCACCGCCGATCTACCAACATTTGAAACGCTTCAAGAGACGCTGTTGTATTATTGGCGAGTCGATGCCAGCGCAGAAAATGCAGAGGCATTAAATCAATTACCTACCGTGATTTTAAAACAACTGATAATTAATGAAGATCTATGGTCATTGCTCTCTACAGAGGTGCAAGCACATATTTCAGCATTACATCTTAAACAGCACCAATTGCTGCAAAAAAATAAAGGTGATTTACAACTTGGGAAGCGCTATATCGCCGCTTGTCATGATCAAGTTTCTGCACTGCATGCGCAAAAAATTGGCTGTGAGGCTATTTTTATGAGCCCAGTTCTGGCGACACAAAGTCATCCAGAGGCGCAAAGTATGGGATGGGCGCATTTTTCTGAGATTGCACGAAGCATAGAAATCCCTGTTTTTGCTTTAGGTGGCATGCGTCCTGAATTGCTACCTATTGCACAGCAGCATCATGCTTATGGGGTGGCAGGTATTCGAAGTTTTTAGAAACTAGAATGTGTATATTGAATTAAAGTCGTATTTGAAAGTCGTTATGTAAAATTCAGTGAAGGTTGGTTAGAAATAGACTTACTATTTGTAAGCTATTTACTGATGTTACGCCCGTAAAAATAATTACGCATTTTTAAAATGATTTTTAAACCGATACGACGGAGTCTTAAATCTAGAGATTGAGTAAAGGGATTAGCCTTCGGCTGGAGGTACTCTTACGAAACGATGCTTCTCATTAGGCAAAATGAGAAGCGTGCTTCACAAGGAAACCATCTTGCGGTGCAATGCACCTCACTGACAAAACTCGTTCACTAGCGTCAATTTATCCAAAGTATCGCAAACATTTTTAAATAGATGTAGTCTTGTCTCAAACGCTTGCGGATGACGTTACCGTGTATCGTACTTTTATTTAGATCAAATTATGCTTCTGATGTTACTGCGTAACATTATTTAATAATAACTATGAGAAATAAACTTACTTTTAGTATGTTTTAAATAAAAAAGCCTGATCTCAATTAAGATCAGGCTTTTTTATGGGTGCTTAAAGAGCTTTGATGGCTTGTTGGGCTTTTTGAATGGTGCTGCTTTTCTTTTGCATTTGACCAGCTTTTAAAACAACATTCCAAAGCTGTTGTTTCATTGGCTTGGTTTGAGCATAGCTTAATCCGCGCAGTGCCAACGATTCTGCATTCGCAGGTTGATTTTTTCGATTGGCGATCATTGCCAAATATAAAAAAGTTTCCGCAGATTGTGGTGCCAAACGCTGTGCTTGAGTTGCCGCACTTTCAGCTTCATTCCATTTTCCATTGGCATAAGCGGTTTGCGTAGTTTGCATCAATTTTTTGAATGCAGGTAAGTCGCGGCCATCATCAAACTTTTGAATTTGGGTTTTCTGCTCAGGAATAACGATACGTTGACGCTTAATTTCTGGATGGTCATATGGAGTAATAATGACCCCAGAAGGGTCATGGATATCTGCCTTTTTTTCAGGTGCAGCAGGCGGCTTTTGCTCAGGTTCGATCATGGTTTGGCAACCTGCCAAAATAATCGTCAAAACGCTCAGAATACTGAACGTTTTTAAAACTTTAATGTTGTGCAGTTTAATTTGAATACTCTCCACTTGAGATGATGCGAGGTTGATCAGATGAACCCTGATCATTATCGACATCACTTTCACGAATGTAGTCACCTAAACTATCATTTTGCTCCTGAGTTGGCTGCGTCTCTTCAGTATCAACTGTGTAAGGTTCTACTTCATATTGTGTCGAACCACATGCCGTAGCTTGATTTGGAATGGAGTTGCGCGAAAGAGGAATATACATCGCACCTGTACAATGCTGCGCAGATAAATTACCTGAATAACGGTCTAACCAATGCCACTGTACGCTGTCTGGTTGACGTAAATTAACTGGTTTTTGACGTAACTGCTTCATCACATTGGTCCAAACAGGAAGTGCTCCTGATGAACCCGTTAAGCCTGTAACTTTGTTGTTGTCTAAACCTAACCAAACCACACTTAAATAATTACCTGAATAACCTGCAAACCATGAGTCACGCGTATCATTGGTTGTCCCTGATTTACCTGCAAGTTTGAGTGAAGATGGTAATGATGCATAAGCAGAACGGCCTGTCCCTGAACTCATCACTTGTTGTAAACCGTAGTTCAAGATAAAGGCTGCATCAGGTGCAATAGTCGGTTGTACCGTTAAGCTATAACGATCTAATAAACGACCATTGGCATCGACCACTGAACGAATAGCTTTCACTGGATATTTGAAGCCACCGGTTGCAAAGTTTCCATAGACACTCATGACTTCCATCGGTGACATATCGATAGCACCGAGGTAAATCGAAGGGTAGTTTGGAATATTAGACGTCACACCAAACTTTTTCAGATGGTTAATAAAAGTCGACATACCGAACTCTTGACCTAAGCGTACCGCAGAGAGGTTATAAGAGTTTGATAGGGCATCGACCATTGGTACGACACCATGTGCACCACCACTATAGTTTTTCGGTGTCCAAGCTTTGCCATCACTTTGAATGCTGATAGGGCTATCTTCGATTTGACTCGCCCAGTTATAGCGGTTGGATTCTATCGCACTGAGGTAAATCACAGGTTTTAGCAATGAACCGACTTGACGTTTAGCATCCATTGTACGGTTAAAGCCGGTAAAGTCCTGCGTTGAACCGACTGCTGAAACCAATTCACCATTTTCAGGATGAGACACCAATACCGCGCCTTGTAATTCTTTCAAACGTGCTGGATTGGCATTGCTTAAACGCGCCACAGATTCTTTAAATGCAGTTTGTACACGAGTTTGAGCAATCGGGTCCATCGCAGTGAAAATACGCAGACCTTGATTGGTCAAATCGCTTTCTTGATATTCAGTACGCAGTTGACGACGCACGATATCCATATAGTCAGGGAAGCGAGAAGGGCCCAATGTTGGTTTTGTAATAACATTCAATGGACGCGCTGACTCAGTTTCATATTGTTCCTGAGTTAAATAGCCCATCACCACCATATTGTTTAACACAATATTACGGCGTTTAATCGCACCTTCAGGGTTTTTCCATGGATTAAATAGGGTCGGGCCTTGAACCAGACCGACTAAATAAGCCTGCTGAGCAATATTTAATTCACGCAGTGGTAAACCAAAATAGAATTGTGATGCTAAACCATAACCATTGATGGAATAGTTACCGTTTTGACCTAAATTCACTTCATTTAAATAAGCTTCAAGAATTTCATCTTTGTCATAGTGAAGTTCAATCAGCATCGCCATTAAGGCTTCATTGGCCTTACGCTTAATGGTTTTTTCAGGCGATAAATAGAAATTTTTCACTAATTGCTGAGTGAGGGTCGAACCACCTTGACGTTTACCACCTGTAACATTACTTACGATGGCACGTGCTGTACCACGAATCGAAATACCATGATGCTGATAGAAATTACGGTCTTCGGTAGCAATTAAAGCTTGGATTAAAGGCTTTGGCACTTTATCAAGTTTGATCAGCACACGGTCTTCATTGTGCTGAGGATAAATACCACCAATTAACATCGGCTCTAAGCGGGCAATACCACTACTTGATGGCTTAGTTGCACTCACTTCAGTGATTTGATCTTCACCAAAGGTCACTTTAAGGACTTGTTCAGGGTCGACACTATCACCAAAGTCAAAACCACGCGTATGGATATAGGTCACATTGCCAGAAGTAACGTAACTCCCCGTTTTCGCATAGCTGTCCTGAGCGTTATAGCCCAAAAGTTTCAGTTCTTGGTTGAGGTCTGCTTGGCTTACAGGTGCATTGGTATAAATTTCTAAGGGACGAGCAAATACCTTGGCTGGAATATCCCAACGTTGACCTTCGAATTTGTCACGTACAATATTATCTAGACGAATAAGATAAATGCTGAACACGAGAAATCCGCCGATGATCAACAGCGAAAAAATCAGTGCAATTATGCCTATGCCACGTTCAGACTTCATAAATAGTGATAAAACCCTGAGAAATTTTGCTAATCATGCGAAGCTTTTCAGTATTTTGCAATATTTAAACTGTTATATGTATGCAAAATATTGGAAGCTACTTCACTAAAGTCGAAACTTTAAAGTTTTTTTAAATCATTTCTGTTAGTGATATGATACCAATGAGGCGAAGCGGAGCAAAAGCGCAGGTGCAAATTTCACATAAATCATTTCGAAACATTGGGTTGATTGGTCGTCCAGACAAATCATCAGTGATCGAAACCCTATGTTTGATCCACGATCATATTTTAAGTTTGGGATTACATCCTGTATTTGATACGCAAACAGCGCAGCTGGTACCCTATAACAATACTCAGACGGTCAGCCGTAACTTATTGGGTGAAGTCGTCGATTTGGTGATCGTAGTCGGCGGTGATGGTTCATTACTTCATGCTGCACGTGCCTTGGTGAAATACAATACTCCTGTGATTGGGGTGAACCGTGGTCGTTTGGGCTTCCTGACCGATATCAAACCAACAGAAGTGATTTTCAAGTTAGATCAAGTGCTCAAAGGTGAGTTTCAGCTAGACCGACGTTTCTTGCTGGAAATGGAAATTCGCTCGAAAGGTGAGTCGATTTATGATGCCGTGGCTTTAAATGATATTGTGCTGCATTCAGGTAAATCGGTACATATGATCGACTTTGAACTGAATATCGATGGCCAATATGTGTACCGCCAACACAGTGACGGTTTAATTGTTTCCACGCCAACCGGCTCTACAGCTTATGCATTATCTGGCGGTGGGCCGATTGTCCACCCAAGTATGGATGCGATTGCCTTGGTGCCAATGCATCCACATACTTTGTCGTCACGGCCGATTGTCGTAGGTGGACAAAGCGAAATTAAAATTTTGATTCGTGAAAATCGTGTTCTACCAATGGTCAGTGCCGATGGTCAACACAGTGTATCATTGGGTGTAGGCGATAGTTTACATATCCGCAAACATCCATTTAAGCTCAACTTATTACATCCACCTGGTTATGACTTCTATATGGCATGTCGTACCAAGCTAGGCTGGAACCAAGATTTTGATTCATTAAAGCAGGATTAATTATGAATATTGAACAGATGCTTGCCGTACTCGATCCTGAAATTGTTGGTCGATTAAAAACGGCAATTGAAATTGGTAAATGGCCAAATGGTGTAGCGCTGACTCAAGAACAACGTCAAATTTGTATGCAAGCGGTTTATGCATGGGAAATTAAACATTTGCCAGAAGATGAGCGTAGTGGTTATATCGACCGTGGGACCAAAGAAGAAGATGAGCATTGCGACTCACATGTGGAAGAACCTGAGTTCAAGCCGATTCGTTTTGTTTAATCCGTTTTCTTTCTGATTGAAAAAGCCAGCTTAATGCTGGCTTTTTTTATTGGCTGATGCATGCCTAAATTTGTTGCTTCATATCTGCTTATTTAAGCGTGACGATTTGCCCACATGGTTTTGGCAGTTTGCATCGCTTCATCAAAACTTGCGACAGCGCCCATGGTATATAGTGCGATTCCCATGGTTTCGGTGACCGCGATTTCACCATATTCATGTACCTGTTGACCGTCCCAAACGGCTTTAAAGACGGCCAAATCGAGTTCTTCTTCGACGGGACTGCGGTTGTCCGTCAGTTTAGGCAATTCATGTTCATACATTTCACCATCCTTGATGCCACAAATTAAGGTTTTTGCATCGGGGTTACGTTCAAATTCACCACCTTCACCCTTAATGACAGCACTATTTTGATAACCCAATTGGAATGCCGCACGTTGATGTGATCCACGATAGGCTGGATGGAAAATCGCTTGCATGGTGGCTTTGGCATTAAATGGATTTATCAGACGCGCAAGGGTGTGAATTGGGGAACGTAAACCCATCACATTGCGCAGTGAAATTAAATCACTGAGTATTGGTGAAATGACGTCGAGTGGAATATAAGCAAAATGACATTGTATTAGTTGCTGTTCCACATCTGTATCATTTTGGCAAATAGGAAAACCCAAATACTCTAATACTTGTTCTGTATAAAGGCGGTTAATGGTATGACCTGAAGCGCCATGCATTACGACATTGTAGCCGTGTTTTGCTAGCGTTAATGCGGCCAATAAAAACCAAGGATAATGTTTACGTTTACCTGCATAAGATGACCAATCTAAATCGACATCAAGCTTTTTAAACTTGAGCTGATCACGTGTGGCTTGGACAAAGCCAGTGAGTTCATCAACTGATTCTTCTTTTACACGCAATAACATCAAGAAAGCGCCCAATTGAACGTCTAAAACCTCATCTTTTAAGATCATGCTGAACGCTTGGTAGGCTTCATCATAAGTGAGCGAACGTGCGCCATTTTTGCCTTTACCCACTATACGGACAAATTGCGCAAAAGGATGTTCAAAATCTTTGTAAATATTTCGTTTATTGTTCATGCAAATACTGGGCTTAAAATTAGGACTTAAGGATAGTTTACTTCTATAGTTGGTATTTTTCAGCCTGATAATGGGCGTAAAAAATGCAGTCTTTAGACTATAGTCTAATGATCTCGGTCTATTATTTAACCGAAATTAACATTTGTGGCAGAACAAGCCATTAAAAAACAGGTAAAATTTAACCTACTTTAGTATGTGTTTCATCTCCTGATCAATGTGCTGATTCTATATCAGGTCCTGATGTGATTATTTAATCACCATACATATTTTCGTTTTTCTGTATTTGGCTAAGTCAAATACCTTTGGTGCTCTTTTGTCGAAGACAAAGGGGTTTTGGGCTGTTTATTTTTTGAAAATAGACAAAAACTGAATATTTCTTTGAAGCAGAAATATATCGTGAAGTAATGTCATGGCTAAAAAACCAATTTATAAGTCACTATATTTTCAAGTGATCGTTGCCATTATTGCGGGTGTATTGGTGGGTCATTTCTCACCAAGTGGTACGCAAATCATCAATGGTACCGAGCAATACGTAAAAGGCTGGGGTGAATTGTTCTATCCACTAGGACAAGGTTTCATTAAGCTAATTAAAATGATTATTGCACCTGTGATCTTCTGTACCGTAGTGAGTGGTATTGCAGGCATGGAAAGCATGAAATCTGTGGGTAAAACAGGTGGGGTCGCTTTACTATACTTCGAAATCGTTTCGACCATCGCACTCATTATCGGTCTTGCAGTGATTAATATTGCAAAACCTGGTGTAGGCATGAACGTCGATCCAGCATCTTTAGATACTGCAGGTATTTCTAAATATGTTGAATCTGGTGCAGCACAATCTACCCAAGAATTTTTTATGAATATCATCCCAAACACCGTTGTTGGTGCGTTTGCTGAGGGTGAAATTCTTCAAGTTCTATTATTTGCCTTATTATTTGGTTTTGCTTTGCATAAACTTGGTGATGCAGGTAAGCCTGTATTGAAGTTTATTGATCAAATTGCACATGTATTCTTTAACATTGTAAACATGATCATGAAGCTTGCACCAATTGGTGCTTTCGGTGCGATGGCTTATACCATTGGTAAATATGGTATTGGTAGTTTGGCGCAATTGGGTCAATTGATCATCTGCTTCTATATCACATGTTTGCTGTTTATTTTCATTATACTTGGCTCAATTGCACGTATTTGCGGTTTCAGTATTTTGAAAATGATTCGCATGATTCGTGAAGAGTTACTGATCGTACTGGGTACGTCATCTTCAGAGTCTGTACTGCCACGTATGTTGAAAAAACTTGAACTTGCTGGCGCAGAAAAATCTGTAGTGGGTCTTGTTATTCCAACAGGTTATTCATTTAACCTAGATGGTACGTCTATTTACCTAACCATGGCAGCAATCTTTATTGCACAAGCGACCAATACACCGCTTGATATTTCGCATCAGATCACTTTGTTATTGGTTCTACTCATTTCATCTAAGGGTGCTGCGGGTGTGACGGGTTCAGGCTTTATTGTGATGGCTGCAACATTGTCTGCTGTGGGTCATATTCCTGTTGCAGGTTTGGCATTAATTCTTGGTATTGACCGTTTCATGTCAGAAGCACGTGCATTAACGAACCTTGTAGGTAACTCATTGGCAACGATTGTGGTTGCGAAATGGGTGGGTCAATTAGACAAAGAAAAACTAGATTTTGCTTTAGCAAATCCTGAAGAAATTGACCGTCAGATGCAAGAAGAAGGCAATGCACATCATGCATAACGCTGATGCTGTGATGTAAAAGATGTAATTAAAAAGGAAGCTTCGGCTTTCTTTTTTTATGTAAGCCCAAAGCCAAATTTGAACGCTTTAGTTTTTAGGCATGACGGCTGTTCTAAACTGCAATAGGATGAAGCTCAACAAAACAACAAACTCAACCAAGGAAGAAACACATGCTGGCTTATGATGCAGACTTAGAATTATTTCGAGATAACTTTCGCCGTTTTATGGCAGAGCATGTCGCACCACATTATGAGCAATGGGAACGTGAAGGCATTATGCCGCGTTCAGTATGGAATGCTTTGGGTGAAAATGGCTTTTTATGTGTGGATGTGCCTGAAGAATATGGCGGCTATGGCGTTCCAACGCATTATTCACTGATGCTAGTCGAAGAATCTGCGCGAGCAGGTTTTAGTGCATTATCGACAGGTATTTCATGCCATTCTGAAATTGCAGCGCCTTATATTTTGCACATTGGTTCAGAAGAACAAAAACAATATTGGTTACCGAAAATGGTCACGGGTGAAGTGGTCGGTGCTATTGGTATGACAGAGCCGGGAGCAGGTTCGGACTTGCAGTCTATGCGTAGTAGTGCAATTTTGCAGGGTGATCATTATCTGCTCAATGGCTCGAAAACTTTTATTTCAAATGGTCAACATGCAGACCTTGTGGTATTGGCTGCAAAAACTGATCCACAAGCACGTGCCAAAGGTGTGTCATTACTTTTAGTCGATACACATTTGGATGGATTTAAGAAAGGTACCAACCTCGACAAAATTGGTCTGCATGCGCAAGACACTTCAGAGTTGTTTTATGACAACGTCAAAGTGCCAAAAGAGCAACTTTTGGGTCAAGCTGGACAAGGCTTTGCTTACTTGATGCAAGAGTTACCGCGTGAACGTACCGCAATTGCCTCGACTGCAATTGGTGCGATTCGCGGTTCCATTGATGTGGCAACGCAGTATGTTAAAGAGCGTCAAGCGTTCGGACAGGCGATTGGACAGTTCCAAAATACTCGTTTTGTCTTGGCACAGGCTAAGATTGACGAATTGGCTACAGCGGCATTTTATAATCAAAATGTTGAACTTTATATGCAAGGCAAACTTGATGTTGAAACTGCAGCAGCACTCAAGAGCTTTTCTACCGATATGCAAATGAAAGTGGCCCATAATCTACTTCAATTATTTGGTGGCTATGGTTATATGACCGAATATCCAATTTCACGTTTCTTTGTTGATGCACGTATTCAGCAAATCTACGGTGGCACCAATGAAATTATGAAAGAAATCGTGGCACGAAGTATTTTAGGTCGATAAACAATTTATCAGGCTGAAATTAAAATAGCGAAGTGAAGACTTCGCTATTTTTTTTAGGATGTATTTCTATAGAGACGATGTATTTCTATAGATTTGCTTATTTGAATTAGATTGTGTGTTTAATTTTGCGTGAATATTTTGAAACCTATGATAATGACGGTTGCCCCAAAACTTGCAAACAGACTTCAATAAATTCAGGCGTATCTAAAGTACTACGCGACGATATATACAGGTTATTATCATTCACGACCGATTGATCCGAAACCACCACACCCGCGTTTAACAAAGCGGATTTCAGCGTTTCAGATTGGGCGAAATGGCGACCTTGTATGACACCAGCTTCTAATAACAACTGTGGACCATGGCAACTGCTCAAGATCGGCTTTTGGCTATCTGCAAAATTACGTACAAAATAGATAAAACGGTCATCTAAAGCGAGTTTCTCGGGGGAATAACCGCCGGGGATAAACAAGGCATCAAAATCATGGACAGAGGCGTCTTCGATACTCTGGTCAATGGTGATCTGGGAACGGCGTTTAATACCGTGAACGATTTTTCCAACCTGATCTTCGATATTGATAATGCTGTGCCGAGCGGCTCGAAATGCTTCTACAGGCTCAAGATACTCAATATCTTCAAAATCGTAGGTCACTAACACTGCAATTTTCTTGTGCATACTTGTACCTATGGGTCTGTTATTTTTTTTCTGATATTTAGACTACAAAGCAATAATAAAAATTACCTGTGTCTTTTGTAATAAATGCGTCAATGACTGTAAACACTAGATGAAAGTGCCTATTAAGTCACTGAAAAAACGATCAATGACCAAGTGTTTATATAGATCATCTTTAAGTTTTAAATTATTTCTATGCCATGAAAGCCAAGTTTTGAATTTTTTCTTTTGCTTCAAGTATTGAAAGCAAAATTTAAAACTGCAATGACCAATGAAACAAATTGATTGATGGGCTTATAAGGGGATGGATCTGATGCAAATTTGGAGGAAAAGAGAGATACCGTCTGAAACGTCAAGCAAATTATTGAGAATTCATGCTCAATAATCCGCTTGATAAGGTTGTTGGTGTTTGAGTACACCATAACAAAGATGAACCAACTTCCTCATCGCAGCTCCAATCGCCATCATTTTGGTTTTACCATTGGCCAATAATCTTTCATTCATCCCTCTAATGTGGGGATTATGCCGAGTTGCGACAATGGCTGCCATATATAAACCGGCACGTATTTTGGAAGAGCCCGCTTTGGATAAACGGCTTCTGCCATGAATGGAGCTACCTGATTGCTTTTGAATGGGGACCAAGCCAACAAAGGCGGCCGCTTGACTAGCGCTTTCAAAAGTATGGCTGCGCAAGAAACTGAGCATTAATAAACTGGTTCGATCTGCAATAGCTGGAATACTGCTGAGCAGTTCTTTATCATTTCTTAAATCAGGATTCTGATCGATATGAGCATCAATTTGCTGGTCGATACCCTGAATGTGCTTGTTTAACTGCCTAATACTCTTATGGATAGACTGAAGTACAGGTTCCATCGTGAAGGTAGACTCTGCTTTTTCCAAACGATTCTTTTCACGTTGTAAATCTTCACAAAGCACAGCTCTTCTATCTAGCAAAGCATTCAGAAATTGAATAGGTTGGGGTAAAGGTTGCCAAAAATGTAGATCGGCAGTCATCGCAAATCGAGCTAGAACTTCACTATCCACCTTGTCTGTTTTATTTAGCTTAGACATACTCTGAGCAAAATATCGAGCTCTGGCAGGATTGGTTACACAGACTTGATAGTCCGCATCAAATAAATATTTAGCCAAGAGTTCATGATAAATAGATGTGGCTTCCATTAAGATAATGGTCTGCGTAGAAGTTGCAGCATGCTGCTTTAGCCAGGTTTGAAGTTGCTCAAAACCTTTTGGTGTATTTGAAAAAGTTTTGGTTTTCTTTTTACTTGCAGAATTTTCTAAAATTAAACAGCAATCAATTTTAGCTTTAGCAACATCAATACCAAGATAAAACATAATCTTTACCTGCTTTATTTATCCAATTATTGTTTTAGCATAACCACCGTCTTTTCTTGTGAATACAGCATCAAAGTGCTTAGTTACCGTCCAGAGTTGTGCAAGTGGTTAGGGCAAATTGTAGGTTTTATCTCTTTCACAGACTAAAAGTCTTAGGTCTATTACAAACTCTACAATTTGCATATAGTGGAAGCTAATCACTACAAGCTCCAAGATACAAAGGTCTATTTATTGTGCTGCTCAAGATGAATGATCAATAAAGCCGTCAAAAGGTAAGATTTGCCTTAATTATGGCTTTACCTATCAGTTTGGCTGTTTTGGCTCTTAAGTTAAGCTGATGAAGCTTTAATCAACTGTATGTTTTTAAGGCTGAAACCATCAAAGTCGTATTGCGCAACATTTGAAAGCTAACTATTGTTATACTGTTTGCAAAATTTTTTTGAAGGGCGACATAACAATGATCAACGATGATCAAAACACTCCGACTTCTCTGGACTTAGCTCAAATTCGTGAAGATATCGACTCTGTTGATATGCAGATTCAACAACTTATCAACCGTCGTGCGAAACTAGCTGAAGCTGTGGCAAAAGCAAAATTTGCTGCAGAAGAGAATCCATTGTTTTATCGTCCTGAACGTGAAGCGCAAGTTTTACGTAAAGTTATGGATCGTAACGAAGGCCCATTGTCTGATGTGACTATGGCGCGTTTATTCCGTGAGATCATGTCGGCATGTTTAGCCCTTGAAGCACCGCAAAGTATTGCGTTTTTAGGTCCAGTCGGAACTTATACGCATTCGGCTGTTTTAAAACATTTCGGTCAAGACGCTGTTGTTCGCCCTCTTCCAACGATTGATGAAGTATTCCGCGAAGTAGAAGCAGGCAGTGCGCACTATGGTCTTGTGCCTGTAGAGAACTCATCTGAAGGTGTAGTGAACCACACTTTAGATTGTTTTAAATCTTCACATCTGAATGTTATTGGTGAAGTGGAGCTGCGTATTCATCACCAGTTCCTAGTGTCTGAAAACACACGTAAAGACAGCATTAAACAGATTTATGCACATCAACAAACTTTGGCGCAATGCCGTGGTTGGTTAGATGCTCATTATCCAGGTGTAGAACGTGTTGCACTCAGTTCAAATGCAGAAGCTGCACGCCGTATTCGCAATGAATGGCACTCAGCAGCAATTGCTTCTGAAGTCGCTGCGAACATTTACAACCTTGAAATTTTACATAGCAATATTGAAGACAATCCTGAAAATACTACTCGTTTCTTGGTGATTGGTCGTGAGAAAGTGCCACAATCTGGTAATGACAAAACTTCATTGTTGATTTCTGCGCATGACCGTGCAGGGGCGTTGCTTGAAATTCTTGCACCATTTGCAAAACACAATATCAGTTTGACCAGTATTGAAACACGTCCTGCATTACCAGAAAAATGGGCTTATGTATTCTTTGTGGACTTGGAAGGTCATGTTGAGCAAGAAAACGTGAAAGCGGCAATTGAAGAAATTCGTCCGTTAGTAAAAGAAATTCGTGTATTGGGTTCATATCCGATTGCTGTTCTTTAAGATCACAACTGTGATCAATTCCATCAGGAGTTGATCACCTTCATCATTTGAAAAAACTGGAAGTGTAAAATGACGTTTGTCCCAGCCAATGAAGGCATTGCAAAGCTAAAGCCTTACCAACCAGGTAAACCAATTAGTGAACTTGAGCGTGAGTTGGGTATTACAGATATCGTAAAACTCGCATCAAATGAAAACCCATTGGGTTGTTCTGACAAAGTGAAAGAAGCGGTTGCTGCTGAACTTGCAGAAATTGGTCGATATCCGGATGGTGGCGGTTTTATTTTGAAAGACCAAGTTGAAAAACAATTTGGTATTGCACATGACCGCATTACGTTGGGTAATGGTTCAAACGATCTTCTGGAAATTTTTGCTCGCGCATTCGTTTCTGAAAATGATTCAGTTGTTTATAGCCAACACGCATTTGCTGTGTATGGTCTGGTGACTCAAGCAATTAATGCTGAAGCGATTGAAGTGCCTGCAAAAGGTTTTTCACATGATCTAGAGGCAATGGCTGCTGCGGTTAAAGACAATACTAAATTAATTTTTATTGCGAACCCAAATAATCCAACAGGTACATGGTTTGAAGAAGCTGAATTTGAAGCGTTCATGCAAAAAGTACCTGCAAATGTGATCGTGGTTTTAGATGAAGCTTATGTGGAATATTTCCCAGAAAACTTCAACAGCTTGAAATTCTTAGATCAATACGCAAACTTAATCGTTAGCCGTACCATGTCAAAATGCTATGGCTTGGCTGCACTACGTGTAGGTTTTGCTTTGGCTTCAGTTGAAGTGACGGATTTCCTCAATCGTATTCGTCAACCATTCAACGTCAACCATTTAGCAATGGTTGCTGCAGTTGCTGCACTTAAAGATGAAGCGTTTATTGAAAAATCACGCGTAGTGAACAAAGCGGGTATGGCTCAACTTGAGTCAGGCTTTGATGCTTTAGGTTTAGCGTATGTGCCTTCACGTGCCAACTTCATTTTAGTAAATGTAAAAGCAGATCCTGCACAGACTTTCAATGCTTTATTAAAAGAAGGTGTGATTGTTCGTCCAGTTGGTATCCCTGAGCATTTACGTGTATCAATTGGGACTGAAGCTGAAAATGCTAAATTCTTAGCGGCATTGGCTAAAGTTTTGGGCTTAGAGGCTAAAGCTTAAGTCATGTCTGTACCACTATTTGAAAAAGTTGCTTTTATTGGGCTTGGGCTGATTGGCTCAAGCCTAGCTCGCGTCATGATTGCTGAAGGTTTAGCTAAGGAAATTGTAGCGTCTACGCGTTCACAAAAAACTTTAGAAGATGCAAAAGCTTTAGGACTTATTCAGCAGGGTTATAGCGATCCTGCTGAAGCGGTCAAAGGTGCAGATCTCGTTGTCTTGGCTTTGCCAGTACGAGCGACACAAAAAGTCCTTGAAGCGATCAAGCCTTATCTATCCGAACAGACGATTATTACCGATGTTGGTAGTACCAAAGGCAATGTCGTTGATGCAGCGAAAGCCGTCTATGGTGAGCAATTACCTACTGGTTTTGTACCGGGGCATCCGATTGCTGGGGCTGAACTAACAGGTGTGCATGCAGGTAAGGTAGATTTATTTGCTAATCACAAAGTGATTTTGACACCATTACCTAGCAGTGCAGATTGGGCTGTAGAGAAACTAATTCAATTGTGGCAAGCTGCCAAAGCGGAAGTAATTTGCATGGATGTGGAAAAACACGATGAAGTGTTGGCCCATACCAGTCATCTTCCGCATTTGATGGCATTTAACTTGGTTGAGCAACTTGCGAACCGAGAAGACAATTTGGATATTTTCCGTTATGCCGCTGGCGGTTTTCGTGATTTTTCACGTATTGCTGCAAGCGACCCACATATGTGGCATGACATCTTTTTTGCCAATAAAAAGGCAATTTTAAATGCGGTAGATGGCTTTGAAAAACAATTGGCTATTCTTCGCAAACTGATTGAAGATGAAAACTCACAAGCGTTGATGGGGCTGTTGGGGCATGCACAAGCAGCACGCCAACATTTCAATCACATGCTCGCAAAGAAACCACTGATGGAGAAAAATAAAGTGACGACACAGCAATTCAAAATTTTACCGGGTCCAAAGCAATTCCAAGGTAAATTTACTGGGCCAGGTGATAAATCTGTGTCACATCGCTCTATCATGTTTGGTGCTATTGCAGAAGGCACAACGCATGTCACTGGTTTCCTTGAAGGTGAAGATGCCTTGGCAACCCTTCAAGCATTCCGCGATATGGGGGTGAGTATTGAAGGCCCTAAAAACGGCGAAGTCACTATTCATGGTGTAGGTATGCATGGTTTAAAAGCACCTGCAGGCGCTTTGTATATGGGCAATTCAGGTACTTCAATGCGTTTGCTTTCAGGCATGTTGTCGGCACAGAAGTTTGATTCAGTGATGACGGGTGATGCGTCATTATCAAAACGTCCAATGGAACGTATTGCCAAACCATTACGTGAAATGGGTGCGCAAATTCAAACTACAGGTGAGCGTGGTACGCCGCCCGTGTCTATTTCCGGAAGTCAAAACCTGAAAGGTATTCACTACGACTTACCAATGGCATCTGCACAAGTAAAATCAGGTATTTTGTTGGCTGGTCTTTGGGCGGAAGGTGAAACTGTTGTCACTGAGCCAGAACCGACACGTGACCATTCTGAACGTATGCTTCGCGCATTTGGTTATGACGTAAAAACAGAAGGCAACCGCATTTCACTTCTAGGTGGTGGCAAGTTAGTCGGTACGGACATTCAAGTACCCTCTGACATTTCATCTGCAGCATTCTTTATGGTGGGTGCAGCGATTACTGAAGGTTCAGATGTCACACTTGAAGCGGTCGGCATTAATCCAACACGTACAGGTGTGATCGAAATTTTAAAACAGATGGGTGCTGACCTGACTGTTGAAAATGAACGTATCGCTGGCGGTGAGCCGATTGCAGATATTCGTATTCGTGGTTCACGTACACTCAAAGGCATTCATATTCCAGAAGATCAAGTGCCATTGGCGATTGATGAATTCCCAGCGTTATTTATTGCTGCTGCATGTGCAGAGGGTCAAACCATTTTGACTGGTGCAGCTGAACTTCGAGTGAAAGAGTCGGATCGTATTCAAGTGATGGCAGATGGCCTAAAAATTATGGGTATCGATTGTACGCCAACCGAGGACGGCATTATCATTGAAGGTCAAGGCAAAGCGGGTGAGTGGGGTGCAATCTTCACAGGTGGTCAAATCGAATCACATCATGACCACCGTATTGCAATGAGCTTCTCAATGGCAGGTTTACGTACTTCGGGTGAAATTAATATCGTGGGTACAGAAACTGTTGCGACCAGCTTCCCGACATTTACAGAGCTAGCGACTCAAGCCGGTTTAATGATTGTGGTAAGTGAATAAATAATTGACTAAATTTGTATATTTATTCAACAACAGCCAAGCAAATGCTTGGCTGTTTGGTTTTAATTGCTTATGCTAAAACCATACAACAAGAATGTCTTTGGATAGATACATGAGAAAACTACAATTCACCGCCCATAGCGATTCAAATCGAGTTGAAAGCAGTGCTGATACGCAAACTCAGGTTGCTGAATTATTGGCAAATAAATTAGAGCGTTATGGCTTTCAAACGTTATCGCAAAGTGGTGATCAGATTGCAGTCAGTGTCGATCAACATGAATTGCCACTTTCAGTGACATGTCAGGGGCAGGATGAATCCGGTCGTCTAGTCTGTGAAATTACCTCTTATCCAGATGAAGACCAAGATTGGTTAGACCGTATTACCGAGCAAAGTCTATTGAACCAATTGGCTCAAGCGGTTGAAAACAGTTTAAAAGAAGAAGAGTCATATAGTGAGTTTCAATGGAAACAAATGACGAAATGATCTGAAATATTGAATTAAAAATCATCCATAAAAAAGCAGCATAGCGCTGCTTTTTTGTTTTTTAACGGAATGTATTTACAACGTTATAGACATTCAATATTGATAGGATTAATAGTTCGATTGCTCTTTTTCACATAGTCACACATTTTTTCTGACTCTTGTTCATTGAGTCCCCAAAACACGATCACACCACGTTGATCAGTCAATTTGCTATCGCTTAAATAAATATAATGGGTGTCATGATAGTTTTTATCGAGCATATCTTTATATTTTTGATCGGTAAAAGATGAACAAGATGAAATTTCAGCTTCTTTACACACCGAGTCACTCGAACAGCGTTGCTTAAAGGTTGAGATCATATTCATGGTGTCAGTGCTGTTGAGTTGGGCTTCACACACTTGGCTGTTGGGAAAGTCATAGACCATCTTTAAGCTAAAATCACGACCATCGACATTCATCTTGTATGATGCAGTCAAATAGGCTTTGGGACCATCGTTCACAGCAACCGTAGACGCTGGCAAATTTGTCGTTGTGGATGGGGTTGAATTAAAATAATAAACCAAAGCTGCAATGCCTAGACTTAAAATCACAGCAACAATAAATTTCATTTTTCCCTCTAAATTTTATGTTCATTTTTCTGGGTATTATTTCTGCAGTTGGTCATATAAACAAGTAAATAATTGGTTTTTCGATAAAAAAATATTGCGTAATAAAAATTAAACTAGCGACGAATTAGGTCAGTACATGTTGAATAGATAATGATGGCCAATGCACTAAAAAGATGGATAAATCGAAGTGCTGTAGGTGAATTTATCTGAAATATTGGTGGGGAATAGAGCGGTCACTAGGCAAAAAAATGAGCCAGTTAAGCTGACTCATTTTTGGTATTGTTTATACTAAAAAGCGTGAAATCGCAATACGAAGCTGTTTGAGATAACCCGTAAAGAAGTGGTTTGCACCTGGCAAAACCGTGATTAAATGGCGCTGTGGTTTGGCCCATTGAATCAAGTCAGATAACAGTGTGACATTATCTTCTTCACCATGAATAAATAAAATATCACCCTTGATATGCGGTGTCACATAGTGACGTACACCTGCAACTGTTGTGGTTGGTAAGCCGCATAAAATAGTCTGTACAGGCTGTAACTCCACTGGCAATAGGGCATAGCATTTAGTCATGACATTTGCACCAAAACTAAAACCGCCTGCATAAAATGGCAAGTTTGGGTGTTGGCTACGAGCAAATTCAATGACTTGCATGGTATCTTTGGTTTCACCATTGCCTTCGTCATGTATTCCTGCACTTTGGCCAGAGCCGCGGAAACTTGGGCGATAGACAACATAGCCACGTTCTAAGAACATTTGCGCTAAAAGCACAGGCACTTTGTGCTGTGGTGTGCCACCTTGCAATGGGTGAGGGTGTGTAACTACCGCGAATCCTTTCACTTCACCCTGTGGATAATCAACAAAAATTTCAAGCTGACCAACAGGCCCTTGAATGAACAGTTGTTCTGACATAATGACTAAAATGTGAAAGCGGGAGAGTCGCATAGTTTACAGATTATGTTTATCAAAAACACAGATTGGATTTGAAAATACTCTACTGTTATAGTTTGTTTAATTAAAAATTAATCAGGATGTTTATGCTCGCTTTAATTTCTCCAGCAAAAACTTTAGATTACGAAACCGCTTTACCGACTGAAAAATTCACTCAACCACGGCTATTAGATCATTCTGAAGAATTGATCTCAGTCGCACGTAAATTGTCGGCAAGTGAAATTTCAAGCTTGATGAGTGTCAGTGAGAAAATTGCGACTTTAAATGTTGAGCGCTTCCGAGATTGGCAGCCTGATTTTGATTTTGCCAATGCACGCCAAGCAATCTTTGCCTTTAAAGGTGATGTATATACCGGTTTAGATGCTTATAAACTTACAAACTCAGACCTTGAATATGCACAAACCCATTTGCGTATGCTCTCGGGTCTCTATGGTTTATTGCGTCCGCTTGATTTAATGATGCCATATCGTTTAGAGATGGGGACCAAGTTACAAAACCCACGTGGAAATAACTTGTATGAGTTTTGGGATAACACAATCACCAATCTGATTAATGACGATTTGGAAAAAGCGGGCTCTGAACTTTTGGTCAACATCGCTTCAGATGAATATTATAAGTCGGTCAAAGAATCAAAAATCAAAGCCGAAATCATCAAGCCTGTTTTTCTCGATCAAAAGAACGGCAAATATAAAGTCATCAGCTTCTATGCCAAAAAAGCACGTGGCCTAATGGCGCGTTATTTGTTGGAAAATAAAATTGAACGTATTGAAGATATCAAGTCGTTCAATACCGATGGATATTATTTCGATGCAGAGAGTAGCTTAAAGGGTGAATTGGTCTTTAAGCGAGATGAACAACAAGCCGCTTAATTTCGAAATTGAAAAGCTTAGACTGAAAAGAATATGTATAGCCGCTGCCTTGAAGTCAGCGGTTTTTTATCTTCTTCATTCGAGATTTAATGGTGGGCCTGTGAAATTGATCGTGCTTTAAATTTCGTATATGAAATGATCTACAATTTGAGGCTTTTTGAGGAAAAGGATTTAAAAAAACATTCAGCGATTATCTTGTCTATTAGTCTAAAATATATTACAAAGTTAACATTGATCGAACAAATAGCTTATTAAATGACTTAATAAGATATAAAATTGTGAGATACGTCACTTTTTTGTTTAAGTTTTTTGTTATTATAGCCAAATATTTAAACATGAATAAAATTTTGTTATGAAAAAAATACTGATACCAATTTTTATACTCAGCATTGTGTTCTTAGGGTTTAGTGTTTATAAAAATGCAGAGTTAAAGCGACAGCAAGAAATTAATCAGGTGTTCAATGATGATTTGAACGCATCACCTTATATGCGCTAAAAAAAATCAATCTTGCTGCTTTTGAATTGAGCTCAAGCATGATCTTGAAGAGTTCGTCTAAATATTGATATTTTATTTTTACATATAATAATTTGAAACTTTATAAAGAAAACAATGTCTTAAATTTACTAAATTGAAAAGCGATAAAAATGTGGAAACATTAAAAAATCAATGTGTTATAATTTGCCGAAATTAATTTGATCAGTATTTATTGATATTAAATACGAATTAAATGACATAAATAGAGGAGCTGCATAAGTTTATGCAGCTTTTTTGTTTGCAAATTTCAACATTTGTACCGTGTTGTATGCTGTTGAAAATAGGATTTTTTAAAGCCTACAATCTGCCGAATTGGCATATTCGTTGCTTAGGCATACACAAAATTAATGATGAATACATCACATGATTAATTTTGTGGAATGCTTATATGCATAAAGTTTACTTCATAGGGGCTAGGTCATGACGACTCCTAATCCATCTTCCGAGAACATGCTTGAACGTCTGTTTAAACTGAGCGAAAACAAAACCAGTTTCAAAACAGAGGTCATTGCAGGTGTAACTACTTTCTTGACAATGTGTTACATCATTATTGTCAATCCAATGATTTTGTCCGAAACGGGTATGGATCATGGCGCTGTTTTTGTCGCAACGTGTCTAGCAGCAGCCATTGGCTGTTTAGTAATGGGTATTGTTGCTAACTATCCAATTGCACTAGCACCGGGTATGGGCTTAAACGCTTACTTTACCTATTCCGTGTGTTTGGGTATGGGGGTGGATTGGCAAACTGCTTTAGCAGCTGTATTTGTCTCTGGCCTTGTTTTTATCGCTATCAGCATGTTTAAAATCCGTGAAGCGATTGTCAATGCGATTCCAATGTCGCTTAAACTGGCGATCGGTGGCGGTATTGGTTTATTCCTTGCCCTAATTGCATTGAAAAATGCCGGTATTATTGTTGATAATCCTGCAACACTGGTCAGTCTGGGTGATTTAAAACAGCCGTCTGTCTTGTTAGCTTTACTTGGCTTCTTGATGGTTGTGGTTATGCATCACTTTAAAGTACGTGGTGCAATCATCATCAGTATTTTGGTGATTACTGCAATTTCAACCCTGCTGGGCTTCAACGAATTTAAAGGTGTTGTAGGTGCTATTCCTTCAATCGCTCCAACATTCATGCAAATGAATTTCGAAGGTCTATTCACAGCAAGTTTGATTGGCGTGATCTTTGTATTCTTTTTGGTCGATTTATTTGACTCTACAGGTACATTGGTCGGTGTATCACATCGTGCAGGCTTATTAAAAGACGGTAAATTACCACGTTTGAAGAAAGCATTATTTGCAGACTCATCTGCAATTGTTGCGGGTGCGGCATTGGGTACATCTTCAACTACGCCTTATATCGAATCATCAGCAGGTGTTGCTGCCGGTGGTCGTACAGGTTTAACTGCGGTTGTAGTTGCTGTATTGTTTATTTTGGCATTGTTCTTAGCACCACTTGCTCAGTCTGTACCAGGTTTTGCAACTGCGCCAGCATTGTTGTTTGTTGGTGTGTTGATGATTCAAGGTATCGTTCATATTGAGTGGGATGATATTACTGAAGCAGTCCCAGCATTTTTAACAATTGTATTTATGCCGTTTACGTATTCAATTGCAGACGGTATTGCAATGGGCTTCATCAGCTATGCATTAGTTAAATTACTTACAGGTAAGGCGAAAACTGTACCGTATATGGTCTGGATTATTGCTGCACTTTGGGCATTAAAATTTGCTGCATTTGGCGGTTAATACTGTCAAATAGCGAAAGGGTGTAAACTCAGTTTGCACCCTTTTTTATTTTTATGAGGATAAAAGATGGATCAACTTGAGCTGATTCGCGCTTTGCCAAAAGCAGAGCTACATGTGCATATTGAAGGGACATTTGAGCCTGAACTCATGTTTGCAATTGCCCAACGCAACAATATTGCAATTCCTTATCAGTCAGTCGAAGAATTAAAAGAAGCGTATAACTTTCATAATTTACAGTCTTTTTTAGACATTTATTATGCAGGTGCAAATGTACTGATTCATGAGCAAGATTTTTATGATTTAGCATGGGCATATTTAGAAAAATGTGCAGAAGATCATGTGGTTCATACTGAAATGTTCTTCGACCCACAAACTCATACAGATCGTGGCGTTGCTTTTGAAACTGTTTTGAATGGCTTACAACGCGCTTGTAATGATGCCAAAGTAAAACTGGGCATTAGCTCACATCTGATTATGTGTTTCTTACGTCATTTATCTGAAGATGCAGCATTTTCAACTCTAGAACAGGCTTTGCCATATAAAGATCAAATTATTGGTGTCGGTTTAGATTCGAGTGAAGTGGGGCATCCGCCATCAAAATTCGAACGTGTTTTTGCCAAAGCACGTGAAGCAGGTTTTCTTAGTGTTGCGCATGCAGGGGAAGAAGGTCCAGCAGAATACGTATGGGAAGCCTTGGATCTACTGAAAGTAAATCGTGTTGACCATGGTGTACGTTCAGAAGAAGATCCTGCTTTGATGCAACGTTTAATTGCAGAGAAAATGCCATTAACCGTTTGCCCATTGAGCAATTTAAAGCTATGCGTGGTCAAAGATATGGCCGAGCATAATATTCGCCGTCTATTGCAACAAGGTGTGCATGTGACCGTCAATTCAGATGATCCATCGTACTTTGGTGGTTATATGAATGATAATTTTGTTGCGATCACCAAAGCGCTTGATCTAAGCAATGCAGAGTTAAAGCAACTGGCAATTAACTCTTTTGAAGCATCATTTATTTCAGATACGGAAAAACAAGCTTGGATTAAAAAGATTGAAGCGTTGAATTAATAATCAGCGTATAATCTCAGGCAGTGAATATTCACTGCCTTTTTTATGTTTAAATCATGCTTTTCTCTCATTCAAATCGCTCTATATTTGCCTCATCGATTACATTTTTAGCCGCAGTATTGATTTCATCCGCTGCTATTGCAGATAAATCAAGTTTAAGTCAGCGTATGCTAAAGCCCGTGATTGAATATCAATGCTCGCAAGAGTTAAATAGTTCTAAAATTTGGAAAGGTGCTGCGTTGTTTATGAGTGCTCAACAGAAAAAAGACAATCAAGCTGCGATTTGTCAGTGCGTGAGTGAGCATGCTATGGATGATATCGGTGCAAAAGATCTGATGACTGCTGCAGTGAATGAAACTGAAAAGAATAAACTGATTTCTAAAGCGGTTTTGAATAGTATGCGTGGCTGTGCTCAGCAAGTGCTGAATTAAAAGATGATGCTCACAATAAAAGCCACATAATGTGGCTTTTATTTTGTCTTTATTAGGGTTTTGGTTGTCGTGTCATGCTTTTGAGCACATGGTCTTTATCAATAAAATGATGTTTCAGTGCTGCCAAAATATGACCGACTAAGAGCAAGCCTGCTGCCCAAGAAATCCAAATATGTAGCGGTTTCACGATGGCAAGTAATTCAGGATTATCTTGGACCAAGCGTGGTATTTCAAACAAATACAAGACAGGGGCAGGGTGACCTGCACTCCAGCTAAATAAGCAACCTGTAATCGGTAAAGCCAGTAGTACAAAATACAGTGCTAAATGACCCAAATGTGCCAAGGTTTTCATGCCGGATGACATACTGTCAGGTAATTCAGGTGTGGGGTGGGTATAGCGCCAAAAGATTCGTATCACCACTAAAAAAATAATCGTAGTCGCAATATTTTTATGGAGGGTAATGACTTGCCCTTTAAAGCTGCCATCGACGTCATAACTCAGAAAATTACCACTATAAAAGCCAATTAACCATGCCACGATGAATATGATCGCCATCAGCCAATGTAAGACCTGAGCTGTTCGAGTGTAGTATTGTGTGTTATTGCTCATGTTGATTATTTAAGCGTCCAATCTTATGCAGATTCTAATACAGGCCACAAAAATATGCGTCGTTTAAAATCGGGACACTGTGTTGTGAATATGCAACACAGGCTTTGATGATTAACTACACAACTACCGAATTTATTTTAAATAGTCATATCAGATGGTGTGTGATTTGGGGCACAATATGCGCGTTAATTAACAGAACAAAGGAAATATTCGTGAAAAAATTAGTTGCTGTTCTAGCGCCATTAGCGCTTGTACTTTCTGCATGTGCTGCGACTGGTACAACAGGTACAAGTACATCTACAGGTACAACTTCAGCAAACAGCTTGGCAATGATGGCTGTTAAAGTAGGTGTTCAAGCGAAATGCGTGACTGAGCTAAATAACAACAGCTACTGGAAAACAGGTTCAAAGCTATTAACAGAAACTCAAAAATCTGAACTACAAACTGAAGTGTGTTCATGTGTAGGCGAGAAAGCGACAACTAGCGTGACTGCAACGGATTTGGTTGTAGCAGCAATGGATAAAACTTCACAAGCAAATCTTGCGGCTAAAATTGTGACAAATACTTTAAATGCTTGCGTGATCGAAACATTTAAAAACTGAGATTTAAAACAATTTATACGACCCAGACATTGGTATTGCTGAGTATTAGCAAATCCAAATTAAGGGTCGTATTTTATTTTGAGTGAGAGATATATGAAAATTGCTGGTGCAGATGAAGCGGGTCGCGGTCCATTGGTGGGTTCGGTTGTTGCGGCAGCTGTCATTTTAGATCCAAATAACCCGATTGAAGGTTTAAACGATTCTAAGAAACTCACTGAAAAAAAACGTGAAAAGTTATTTATTGAGATTCAAGAAAAAGCCTTGGCTTGGGCGATTGCTGAAAGTTCTGCACAAGAAATTGATGAGATCAATATTTTGCAAGCATCATTACTTGCAATGCGTCGTGCAGTGGAAAAACTCAATGTACAGCCAGAACACGTGCTGGTCGATGGTAATAAAGTCCCAGCTGGTTTAGCGATGAGCTGTGATGCTGTGGTAGGCGGAGATGCGATTCATCCAGAGATTTCGGCTGCGAGTATTTTGGCAAAAGTGACTCGAGACCATGAAATGGTTGAACTAGATGCAAAATATCCACAGTATGGTTTTGCAAAACACAAGGGCTATCCAACCAAAGCACACTTTGAAGCAATTGCGCAGTATGGGGTGATTGATGAACATCGCCGCAGTTTTGGTCCCGTACGTAAAGTTCTAGAAGGGCAGTAATAAAGCAAAGCTGATCGTAAATAGTAAAAGCATGTTCTAGATAAATTTAAAGCGGCCTAATGAGCCGCTTTATGATTTAAACAACTTAAATCTTAGCGATTATAGTTATTTTGGGAATAATCAGTTTCTTCAAAAGATGGCTGATATTCTTGATCAATGTTTTGGAGATGTTCGTGCATTGCGCGTTCATGTTGAATTCGTTGGTAAATTTCTTCACGATGAACAGATACTTCTTTTGGAGCATTCACGCCAATACGAACCTGATTACCTTTAACACCAAGTACAGTCACGCTAACTTGGTCTCCAATCATTAATGTTTCTCCGACACGACGAGTCAGAATCAGCATGTTTCTCTCCTTGCAAAATGCAAAACCTGCAAATGATCTGTTATGTAAAATTCATAACTTGTAAAAGCAAAAAATTTAGCAGTGCATCTGAAACAATCATTGTGACAGTCGCAAACTGAGTAAATTTTAAAATCCTCAGGTTTAATATAACAGAGCCACTATAAAAAAAACTATAGTGGCTCTGAATTTTTACGATGTTTTTCAAAATCTGTCTAACAATGACAAATTTTGACACACAGCAAGGTTAATTAAGCACGTGCGCTTGATTCACCTGTTTCACGGTCTAGACCGAATGCCGTGTGTAGAGCACGTACAGCAAGCTCTAAGTATTTCTCATCGATGATCACTGAAATTTTGATTTCAGAAGTCGAAATCATCAAAATGTTAATGCCTTCTTTTGCAAGAGCAGTAAACATTTTGCTTGCAACACCTGCGTGTGAGCGCATACCAACACCAACAATTGATACTTTTACGATGTCTGCGCGAGTTGCAACTTCACGTGCACCAATTTCTTGTGCAGTCGCTTCAAGAATAGCTTTCGCTTTTGATAATTCACTACGGTTAACTGTAAATGTGAAATCAGTTGTGCCGTCTTCTTCAACGTTTTGGATAATCATATCCACTTCAACATTGGCATCACCAATTGGTGAAAGGATGTTTGAAGCGATACCTGGTTTATCCGGTACACCAAGAATAGTTAATTTAGCTTCATCACGGTTGAACGCGATACCTGAGATGATTGGTTGTTCCATGTTGTCTTCCGCTTCAGTGGTGATTAGTGTCCCGACGTTTTGTTTAAAGTTTTCGTCGAATGCGCCATCATCGTCATTATCAAAACTTGATAATACGCGTAAAGGCACTTGGTATTTACCGGCAAATTCTACAGAACGAATTTGAAGGACTTTAGAGCCAAGTGATGCCATTTCAAGCATTTCTTCAAAAGAAATACGATCAACTTTTTTCGCTTTTGGAGCGACACGAGGGTCAGTGGTGTAAACACCATCAACGTCTGTGTAAATCTGACACTCATCAGCTTTAAGTGCGGCGGCCAATGCAACACCCGAAGTGTCAGAACCACCACGACCTAGAGTCGTAGTGTTACCTTCGGCATCAAAGCCTTGGAAACCTGCCACTACAATGACACGTCCAGCGTCAAGGTTTGAAGTCAATACATCCGTATCAATCGCTTCAATACGCGCCTTGGTAAATGCGCTGTCGGTTTTAATACCGACTTGACGGCCTGTAAGTGATTTAGCTTCAACACCAATAGAGTTAAGTGCCATTGCTAACATAGAAATCGTTACCTGTTCACCCGTAGACACCATTTGGTCTAATTCGCGTGGATCAGGGGTTTCGGTAATGGCTTTCGCTAAAGCAAGTAGACGATTGGTTTCGCCACTCATTGCAGATACAACAACCACAACTTTGTGACCGTGATCATGCCAACGCTTTACACGACGAGCAACATTTAAAATGCGCTCTGGAGTACCCATTGAGGTACCGCCATATTTTTGAACGATTAATGCCATAACTATCCTTACCAAGTAAATAAGTCTAAAGACTTAAAGCACTTACACATATTTTAAGACCGCACTTCAGCGCGATTTTAATATACCACGTAGCTCATGAACTCCAAGGTAGGAGGAGTTCAAATAGATACTTTGTGTCTGCAGGGGATTCACATGAACCCAGCCTTTTAGACTCCATTTTCATCATTTAGCCAGAGGTTGAATATTGGTTTCAACATGATGATTGAGTTTGCGCTTTCACGCATCAACAATGTTTAAGCAGGATCCAGCATTAAAAAACACACTGCTTAAACCTGTTGATTTGCTCAAAGGAGGTGAGTCACTTTGAGCTATAGGACTTTTGGTCTTATTTTGCAGCTAACCATGCAACGAGGTCAGTCATTACCGCTTCAAGTTTGTCGCTATAAGGCGCACCACCTTGAGCCATATCAGGTTTACCACCACCTTTACCGCCAAGTTCTTGACCAAGGTGTTTGATGATGTCACCTGCTTTTACAGCAGCAGTGTATTCTTTAGCAACCGAAGCAATGAGGCTCACTTTGTCGGCATCAACCGCTGCGATCACGATCACAGCATTGTCTAACTTAGATTTCACACCGTCGTGCAAGTTGCGAAGTGATTTCGCATCTACACCTTGAACCGTGGTGATTAATGTTTTGCGGCCAGCAATCTCTTGAACTTGACTCAATAACTCAGCGGCTTGGAAGCTCGCTAGTTTTTGGTTTAATTGCTCAATTTGCTTTTGCAAGCTAGATGCTGTGTGAGATAAAGCTTCAACTTTTTCTAAAGTTTGATCTTTTTGCGCTTTCAGCAAGTCGTTAATTGCATGAATGTCACGATCAGCTTTTTGCGCAGCTTCAACTGCCTTAGTACCAGTAACGGCTTCAATACGACGTACGCCTGCAGCAACACCACCTTCAGAAGTGATCTTGAATAGGCCGATGTCACCTGTACGTTTTACGTGAATACCGCCACAAAGTTCGATAGAGAAGTTTTTCTCATCTTTGGTTGTACCCATTGAAAGTACACGTACTTCGTCACCGTATTTCTCACCGAACAACATCATTGCGCCTTTTTCTTTAGCCGCATCGATATCTAAAAGTTCAGTTGAAACAGCAGTATTGGCAATCACTTCGGCATTGACAATGCGTTCAATTTCTTGAAGCTGTTCAAATGAAACAGGTTGGTCATTGGCAAAGTCAAAACGTAAAAGTTCGCTTGCAACCAATGAACCTTTTTGCTGTACGTGCGTACCTAAAACTTGGCGAAGTGCTGCATGTAATAGGTGAGTTGCAGAGTGGTTGCGTGAAGTTGCTTCACGGATATCCGCTTTAACAATAGCCTCAACTGCTTGAGCTGCTTTTAAGTTACCCATGGTCACGATGCCTTGGTGTACAAAAGCGCCGCCTGATTTTTTGGTGTCTTGAACTTCAAAAATACCAGTTTCGTTTTTGAAGATACCTGTATCGCCAACTTGACCGCCACTTTCTGCATAGAAAGGTGTTTGGTTGAGAACGATCAGCGCTTCGTCACCTTCAAAAACTTCATCAACTTGTTCGCCGTCTTTGTAGATTGCAACAATTTGACCTTGGCCTTGAGTTGCGTCATAGCCGTCAAATTGAGTCTCGCCTTCAACTTTCACAATTGAATTGTAGTCGACAGCAAATTTACCTGCATCACGCGCACGTTGACGCTGAGCGGCCATTTCAACTTCGAAACCAGCTTCGTCAATGGTTAAATCACGTTCACGTGCAATGTCTGCTGTAAGGTCAGTTGGGAAGCCGTAAGTATCGTAAAGTTTAAATACAGTTTCACCTGGAATCACTGAACCTTTAAGTTGAGCCAATTCACCTTCAAGCAATTTCAAACCTTGCTCTAAAGTTTTTGCAAATTGTTCTTCTTCTTTTAAAAGCTGAGCTTCGATACGTGCTTGCTGTGCAGCAAGTTCAGGATAAGCAGCACCCATCACGTCGATCAGCGGCTGCAACATTTTGTGGAAGAATGAACCAGTCGCACCTAATTTATTACCATGACGAACTGCACGGCGAATAATGCGGCGAAGTACATAGCCACGGCCTTCGTTAGACGGGTTAACACCGTCTGCAATCAAGAAGCAGCAAGAACGTGCATGGTCAGCCACAACTTTAAGTGAAGCAGGGTATTCAACTGGTTTGTTTTCTGCTTGCGCTTTTGCTTCAAGTTCAGTGGTATCTAAACCAATGATTTCAGCAGCAGCTTTGAGTAGGTTTTGGAATAGGTCGATTTCGTAGTTTGAGTTTACATGCTGTAAAACTGCAGAAATACGCTCAAGGCCCATACCTGTATCTACAGAAGGTGCAGGAAGGGCATGCAGCACACCATCAGCAGTACGGTTGAACTGCATGAATACGTTGTTCCAAATTTCGATGAAACGATCGCCATCTTCTTCAGGAGTGCCCGGTAAGCCGCCCCAAATGTGGTCACCATGGTCAAAGAAGATTTCAGAACATGGACCGCAAGGACCTGTATCGCCCATTGCCCAGAAGTTATCTGAAGCGTATTTTTCGCCTTTGTTGTCACCGATACGGATAATGCGTGAAGCGTCTAGACCAATTTCTTTGTTCCAGATATCAAATGCTTCGTCATCTGTATGGTAAACAGTGGCATATAGTTTATCTTTTGGCAGACCTAACCATTTTTCGTTGGTTAAGAAATCCCAAGCAAATGTGATGGCATCACGTTTGAAGTAGTCACCAAATGAGAAGTTACCCAACATTTCAAAGAACGTGTGGTGACGTGCTGTATAACCAACGTTGTCTAGGTCGTTGTGTTTACCGCCGGCACGGACACATTTTTGTGAAGATGTAGCACGAACGTAGTCACGTTTTTCAAGACCAAGGAAGCAGTCTTTAAACTGGTTCATACCAGCATTTGTGAACAATAGTGTTGGGTCGTTGGCAGGTACCAGAGAACTCGACGCGACACGTGTATGCCCTTGCGATTCAAAGTAGCTTAAAAAAGCTTCGCGAATTTCAGCTGATGTCATAAAACGAGTACTCACAACCAAGTCTCTCCTAATTTCGATTTGGTAATAGCCTATCAAGCAAGTCTTACAAAATTTTAAAGCTGGCTTGAGATGCTGACATAAAATTTAAAAACGCTAAATTATAACGGAAAAAGGTGTAGCGACCAATGATTTTCAATGAACTATATGACTTTTTATATAATTCATTTGAATTGATTCATTTTCATTATGGTTGTGAAAATTTTGGCAGTTTTTACTCAATGGTACTTTGGTTTATTTATAAATTTAAGATGAAATTTTACTTAAATCCTAAACGCATTTTCAAATTTTAAAGGCGTGAATTAATCAGCTTATAAGTCAGGATCTGTCTTTTTTATGTGTTGAATGGGGTATTCCTTGCCATTAAATTTGAGCTGATAACGACCTTGGTCATGTTCAGCGGACGCTTTGCAGTTTTTGTGATTGTAATGGCTGCTAATGCTCGACTCTTTGATTAAGAAAATAGGGAAGCCCTTATGGGTTTGATTGCTGATGTGTAAGGTGCGCTTCAATTCTTCAGTATTCCAGTCATCACAAGCACTTTGTGTACTGCTGTTGTAGTTGGTCATTAGTCCATTTAAGACAGCTAAAATTTTTGAATCAGTTTGAATGGCATAAAGGTAAAGCAATCGTCTTGATGAATGAATACCGCCTATGTGCGATTGTTTTAAAGCAATACCCACCAAGTCCTGATCTTTTGCATAGGGAGTGAGATCAAATTGAACATTATCTAAACGTGTCGTAGGCACAATGCCTTTAGGTGACTTAAATACTTTTAGTACTTGAAATGTGCCTTTATCTATAAGATAAAGCTTTAGATCATAATTGCCCGCATTGTCCTGAATCACGTCAGTCGCATTACTAGAAAGGGCTAATAATCGACGACTATGCTGAAGTTGAATGCAGTCCTGAAATACAGGTTCATTGGCATTGGAGGAATTATTGTCTGAGAATAGGCGTTGTAATTTTTGTATCTCCGCTGATGAACAGTGTTGATATATTTGCGCTGTAGTCTCGGTTGAACCTAATAAAAATATCAAAAATATTGAGATGGAAGCGTAAAAGAGCTTTGTAGGTTTAAGCTTTTGCCAGAACAAATAAAATGGTTGTAGTGTTTGCTTCATCATTGTGATTTATAGTCTATAGAATATTTTTCTTCATTATAAAGTCGAAAAGCTATTTTGAATATTTTCACTCAACACCCATTTTAATAAGTATTAAGAGAATTAATGATTACGAATTATTGTTGAAATCCTTTAATATATAAGCGCTTTATAACTGTTTCAAAATGAAGGGTAAGTCATGCAGCGAGTGGCAATTAATGGATTTGGTCGAATCGGACGCAATGTATTACGCGCTTGGTTTGAAAATCCAAAAGAATTTCATTATGAAATTGTTGCCATAAATGATGTCGCTGATGTGGAAACCATGGTGCATTTGTTTAAATATGACACCACGCATGGTCGTTTTGCAGGCCAAGTCGAAATTCTTGAGCAAGATGGCGCTATTTTTCTAGATATCTCTTGTGCTCAAGCGCATCTCAAAGTGCAAGTTTTAAATGAAGCACAGCCGAATCTTTTGCCTTGGCAGCAACTGAATGTCGATGTGGTACTCGAATGCACAGGTTTATTTAGATCGCGAGAGGCAGCCACACAACATATTGGTGCCGGTGCCAAACGTGTGATTATTGGTGCGGCGCCGTTTGACAGTGTTGATGCTGCGATTGTGTATGGTGTTAATCATCATGAAGTCAAAGCGACGGATCAAATTATTTCGAGTGTGTCGTGTACCACGCAGGCTTTGGTGCCTTTAGTCAAAATTATTGATGATGCCTTTGGTATAGACACAGCACTCATGACAGAAATTCATGCTGTGACTGCGGATCAGTCTGTATTGGATCATGCACATCGTGACTTACGTCGTGCGCGAGCTTCGGGTCAAAATATTATTCCAACGACGTCTTCAGCTCTAGGGGCATTGAAACGGGTGATGCCGAAAATGGAAGATCGAATCGATGGCTATTCGATACGTGTACCGACGATCAATGTCGCTGCAATCGATTTAAGTTTTTTGTCCCAATCGCTTATCACCAAGCATGAGTTAAATGCAGTGTTAAGCAAAGCTGCACGTTTTGATTATCATGAAATTATGTCAGTAACCGATGAACCTTTGGTATCAAGTGATTTTAATCATTCACCTTATTCATTGATTGTCGATTTGAATCAAACCATGGTGGTAGGAAAACAAGCAAAAGTTTTCGCATGGTATGACAATGAATGGGGTTATGCGAACCGCTTGCTCGATTTATGTGAAAGTTTTCATTCTCTATAAAAATTCAAACATATCCAATGTAAAAACATCTACTAGCCTGTAGGTGTTTTTTATTTTCTAAAATTAGATGAAAAATCATGCTTAATGACCTACATATGGCTCGAAAATATTGAAAAACTTTAAAAAATATTCAAGCACAGCCAATTTATTGTTTAAGATGAAAGTCAAAGAAATATATAAAGAGTATTGAGCATGATGTTGATGTTACTTTGGGGATTTATTTTATTATTGGCGCTGGCGGTTATATTTTTAATTTGGCTACAGTTTAATCGTGACGTATCGCAATCTACCGCGCATGAAACCTTGCCACTTGAAGAAAAAGTGGTGCATTTAGAAGCCAACCTGAAAAAGACCTTGGAAATTATGCAAGATCTTGCAAAGAAAATGCATATCCAGCAAGAAGTATTAGATCAAACCACTCACAAATTACAGCAAGTTGAATTGCAAAATGCAGAGTTGGTGAACCTTTTGGCAAAAGTGGTTAAGACTGATCAAAGCTAATCAAAAAAATACAAAAGACTGCCCACACCTCGATATCTGCATGAAGCATGTGATCTCAAGGTATGGGTATTTTTTATCCAATAAGATGATTCCTAATATTCATCATCATTGGGTTTAAATCGTAGTTCTTTCGTTATTCAAAACATGATCGCGTATTACTTAGTTAAATCAAAATTTGTCTTAATACTGCTGCTGAAAGCATGCTAATCACAACGGTAGGCAATAACGAAAAACGTGATGCTGCAAATAGCGTAATGGCCATCGCGATTAAATCAGCAGGATGATCTTTGACAAAATAGGGCGCAATCACTGAGATCAATACACAGCCGGGAACAACTTCCATAATTTGACGTTGTTTGTTGGTGAGGCTACGGTTTTTCAGTAACATATAACCCAAGATGCGGGTCAGGTAAGTGGTTAAGGCTATAAATAGAATCGCGATCACGGTGCTAGTGTGGATCATGCATCATCTCCAATTAGGAAAAATGCAGAAGCAATGCCAGTAACTGCGCCAATCGGAACATACCAGCCCGCAGGGAGATACAAGTAAGCCAAAGATGCGGCAATCAAACTGACCAGCCATGGACGCGCCGCTTTAAAGCCTTTCCACATGCCACGCAGTAAAACAAGAAATACAGCAGGGAAGGCCATATCAAAACCAAGTCGACTAATATCGCCAAGTATCGGCCCGATCATTGCCCCTAGCATGGTAAAGCCAACCCACATCAAATATAGAGCACAGCATAAGCCTGCATAGAACATCAAACTAAAGGCGCGCTGAATTCCCAAAACATTAGATTTTTTTTGCGCATCAGCCAAACCCACAGCCCAACTTTCATCGCACATAAAAAATAAAGCGGTATAAACCTTACGATTCGGTAGATGTCGTAAATACGGGACAAGGCTCGCCCCCATTAATAGGTGCCGACTATTCACTAAAAACGTAATAAACATCAGCATGAGAATATTAGGGGGATTGGTCCAAACTTCCAAAATGGCAAATTCAGAACCACCGGCAAAGTTAAGGCCAGTCAAAAGCGGAACTTCTAAACTAGAAAAGCCTTTATGTGTTGCCTGAGCACCCAAAACTAATGCAAAAGGAATAATGCCCAGCAGCATTGGAATAGATGTTTTTAGACCTCGTTTAAACTCAATAGAATGCTCTGAATGGGTATGATTGAGTGTACTTTGTCTAAACATCACCATGACGTTTTCCATGAAGCGAGATCGAAAGCAATATTTTATGGATATCTGAGCAGAATTTGGCAGCTATTTTATGGAAGATTGCTTTTATTGTGCAATAAAATTGCTAAAATAAAGATTATTGTGAAATTTAGTGCCTTTATTGATGGATCAGATAGATAAACGCATTTTGCAAGCATTACAGCAAAATGGAAAACTACAAAATAATGAATTGGCCCAACTAGTTGGTTTATCACCTTCGCCGTGTTTGAGACGGGTTAGGCAACTAGAAGATGAAGGCTATATTGAGAAATATGTGGCTTTACTGAATCAGTCAAAATTGAATTTAAGTTTAACGGTATTTGCGCGGATTTGGCTAAAAGGTCAAGATGCAAAAACCGTGAATGATTTTGTCGCAGCGATTCAAACGATGCCTGAGGTGGTTGAATGTCAACTCATGGCAGGGGATTGTGACTTTTTCTTACGTATCGTCGTGGCAGATTTAGAAGCCTATCGAAAGTTTCAGATTCATCATTTAACGCAGATTGCCAGTGTGCAAAATGTAAAAACAGAGATACCGTTACAGGCCGTTAAACAAACTACAGCGCTTCCATTGGATTGATGTTCGTGTCTTAAATTAAGTTATTGAGCCTGATCATATTTATAACTTTGTTTAAAACTTCATCTATAGAAAGTAGGACGCTTATTATTTTTTATCAAATGGTTAAAAAATAACGTTCACAGGATTTTAAAATATAAGCATAAACATATATTTAGTTGTAAAAGTTAAAGCTGTAGATGAAGTAATGAATGCTGAATCATCTTTTATGAAAAAGTCGTGTGCAAGCGTAAAACTATCGTGCTAAACTAGGAGAAATCGGGTGTGCTCCCGATTTTTTTATGCGGATTTGTTCCGCGCTGACAAGAATTTAGGTTTACAACATGCCCATTTCAGAGACATGGTTATTACCTGATGGTGTAGCTGATGTACTGCCAGAACAGGCGCAAGTGATTGAATCTTTGCGTCGTGAAGCATTAGATTTCCTCGCATCTCGAGGTTATCAGTTGGTGTACACGCCATTCATTGAATACATCGAATCTCTATCTTCTCTTTCAGAATCGAATCAAGATTTAGACTTAGCCACTTTTAAAGTGATCGACCAACTTTCAGGTCGTTTGCTTGGTGTGCGTGCCGATATGACACCACAAGTGGCTCGTATTGATGCGCATGTACATCCTGTCGAAGGTGTAGCTCGTTATTGCTACGCTGGTACAGTACTACATACTAAGCCACAGGGTTTTAATACCACACGTGCACCTTTACAGTTAGGTGCAGAATTATTTGGTTCAGACAGCATTGATGCTGACGTTGAATTGATTGATGTCATGATCAACTTGCTTGCTAAAGCAGGTCATGCAGATGGTATCCATCTTGATTTAGGGCATGTCGGTTTATTCCGCAGCATGGTGAAACAAGCTGGCTTGAGCAAAGCGGTTGAACGTCAGTTATCTGACTTGTATCAACGTAAAGCTTTACCTGAACTTGCTGAATTCACACAAAGCATTCCAAATGGTGATGACTTCTATACATTAGGTCGTTTTGCAAGTGATTTAGATGCGTTACAAGCAAATTTAAGTGCTGAAGTTTTAAATAACGAAGCATTTAAACTTGCATTTGATGCAGTGAAATCGACTCAAGCGGCAATCCAAACTCGTTGGCCAGACTTACACATTGGTATCGATGTGGTTGAACTTCGTTCATATCATTATCACACTGGTTTAATGTATGCCGTATATGCACCAAACCGTGCTGCGCCATTGGCTCAAGGCGGTCGCTATGACGGTATTGGTGAACACTTCGGTCGCGCGCGTCCAGCGACAGGTTTTTCTTGTGACCTATATGCATTAACTGCAGGTCAAGTTCAGAAAAGCCAAGTTTTGGTTGCACCAAAAGGCATCGAAGCAGATTTATTAAAGGCAATTGAGGCAGCACGTACCGAAGGATTCAGTGTGGTTCAATTGTTAGGTAATGATGATTTAAGCTCAGCACCGTATGCAACGCACCAGTTGGTGAATGCAAATGGCGAGTGGACAATCAAACAAATTTAATCGCGGATGTGCCTGCGGGCACACACGTTTTTTCCAATTTTAACAGCATGATGCAATGAGGCTATTATGGGCAAGAATGTTGTGGTACTTGGTACCCAATGGGGCGACGAAGGTAAAGGTAAGATCGTCGACCTGCTCACAGATCAAGCGGCTGCGGTAGTTCGCTATCAAGGTGGACACAACGCAGGTCATACACTTGTGGTTGGTGGTAAGAAAACTGTATTACACCTCATTCCATCTGGTATTTTACGTGACAACGTATTGTGCTTAATTGGTAATGGTGTTGTTTTATCACCTGAAGCTTTAATCCACGAAATGGAAGTTTTAGAAAAAGAAGGCGTGCCTGTACGTGAACGTCTACGTATTTCTCCAAACTGCCCATTGATCCTTCCACACCATATCGCCCTTGACCAAGCACGTGAGAAAAAACGTGGCAATGCGAAAATTGGTACTACAGGTCGTGGTATCGGTCCTGCATACGAAGACAAAGTGGCTCGTCGTGCAATCCGTGTTGCTGACTTGGTTCGTGGTGGTGCTCATCTTAAAGCTCAACTAGAAGAGCTTCTTGAATACCATAACTTCCAATTGACTCAATTCTTCGGTGTTGAAGCCGTTAAAGTTGAAGATGTAATCGCTCTATGTGACGAATGGCGTAAAGTCATCGAACCTATGGTGATGGACGTGACTGGCGAACTTCATGCTTACCGTAAAGCAGGTAAGAAAATCATGTTTGAAGGCGCGCAAGGTTCACTTCTTGACGTTGACCACGGTACATATCCGTATGTTACATCTTCAAATACAACTGCTGGTGGCGTAAGCTCAGGTTCAGGTCTTGGTCCATTACACCTTGACTATGTATTGGGTATTACTAAAGCGTACACAACTCGTGTAGGTGCTGGTCCGTTCCCAACTGAACTTGTTTATGATGCTGCTAACGATGTTGGTGATGCAATCGGTAAACACTTGGGTACAGTGGGTTCTGAATTTGGGGCGTCTACAGGCCGTCAACGTCGCTGTGGTTGGTTCGATGCTGAAATTCTACGTCGTTCAGTAGAAGTAAACTCACTTTCTGGTATTTGCTTAACTAAATTAGACGTTCTAGATGGTTTAGAAGAAGTGAAAATCTGTGTAGGTTACGAAGCAGCTGATTCTGGTTGTGTAGGTTCTTCTGATGCGCTTGCATTTGAAACTTTAAAACCAATCTACGAAACTATGCCTGGTTGGTCTGAATCTACTTTCGGTGCGAAATCACTAGATCAATTGCCACAAAATGCAATTAACTACGTGAAACGTTTAGAGCAATTGATTGAATGTCCAATCGACATCATTTCAACTGGTCCAGACCGTGATGAAACAATCGTATTACGTCATCCATTCGACGCATAATGTGCTGTTGAATTAAGATGTAAAAGCCTCGCGAAAGCGGGGCTTTTTTTATATAGCGAAGAACATAACTTCAAAAAATGGCATGTATTATAAACTGATAGTACTCAGTAACATCCGAAGTGCCATTTGATTCAAATAAAAGAATGATACGCGATAATTCATCCGCAAGTGTTTGAGACAGGACTACTTTTAATTAAAAATGTTTTTGCAATACTGTAAATATTTTGACACTAGTGAACGAGTTTTGTCGGTGAGGTGCATTGCACCGCAAGAAGGTTCCCTTGCGAAGCACGCTTATCATTTTGCAGAATGAGAAACAATGTTTCGTAAGAGTACCTCCAGCCGAAGGCTAATCCCTGTATTTAAACCCAAGATGTAAGACTGCGTTGAATATACTTAAAAGTATTTAAAAAATGTGAAATTATTTTTACGGGGTAACATCAGATATTAAATTTAAATAATGGAAAAATAAAGATTTTGAAAAAAATAAGCATAAAAATATTGAGTCAGTCAATTTTTTGTATATATTTGACACTCTTTATAAATAACTAGAGATCATGATGAATTATAAAAAATCTTTGGCATGCTTTGCCGTAGCAGCTTCTTTATCAGGTTGTACCACGATTGCTGATCTTGCAGGTGCTGATTCTGCATCTTTGAACTTACAGGCAACACAGTCTTATAACGCAATGCTGAAAGACGCACAGACCAAACAAGTGCTCGATACCAAATCTGCGACTTATCAAAAAGTAAACCGTGTTTTCTGGAAAATGAAACCATTTGCAGATCAGATGAATCAAACGGGTCAGGCTTTTGATTGGAAAGTTGCCGTTATTAAATCTAAAGAAATCAATGCCTATGTTGCACCCGGCGGGAAAGTTGTTTTCTATACAGGAATCGTCGAAACCCTCAAACTGACGGATGATGAAGTCGCAGCAATCATGGGTCACGAAATGGTTCATGCTTTAGAAGAACATGCAAAAAATAAAATTGGCGCTTCAGCACTGACCAATCTTGCAGTGAGTATAGGTTCACAATACGTAGGTAATGCAGCAGGTGGCTATGGTGCAACCTTGCTTGACTTGGGGAGTCAATTTGGTGTGGGCTTGCCGTATTCACGTAATTTGGAAAGTCGCGCGGATAAAGGTGGCCTAGTGATGATGGCAAAGGCTGGATACAATCCAGAAGCGGCGATTTCATTGTGGAAAAAAATGAATGCGAATGATAACAGTGGCAACGACGCACTGAGCAAATTTATGTCTACACACCCAAGCAATAATGACCGTATTGCTGCTATGCAAAAAATGATGCCGGAAGCGCAGCAATATTATAAAAATGCGACACCATCGAGTGTACGTCGTTAATATCTGCGGTTTTCAAGACTAAAGTTGCATTTTAGTACGCTATACACATTGTGTTGAGTTGCTAAAATGCAATTTGAATTAGGAAGAGAAGTGCAGGATGCAAAAGAATATTTCGACCACCATTTTTTATTCTTTATTATTTGCGATGGGGGGAGCACCCACTATTGCTATGATGATCATTCGTGCCCAAACTCAAGATCCACAATTAATTTATCAAGCCCTGATTGGGTTGTCGGTGATTATTGCCTGTATTCTTGTGCCCATAGTTTTGATACAAAATGCTATCCTATTTTTTAAGCGAAAAAATGTGCAGTTAGAGGAAAAAATTAAGCCATTAATGCATGTGTATTTGGGCTTGAATGTGGTTTGTTTAATCTATTGGTTGGTTCTTCAATTTTCAGCTTAAAAAAATTACATAAATACTATTATAAGTCGCTATAACTTCGTTTTAAGCTCCAAACCATAAGAATATAATATCCATAAATTCACTTATATTTTAATGGTCTGGAGTATCCTTAATGAAAAAAATAATTCTAACGAGCCTGTGTATGGCCGGTGTAATGACGATTTCGGGCTGTGCGACAGTGGCAGATATGGCAGGAGCGGATACTGCTACATTGAACGCGCAAGCAACACAAAGTTATAACAAAATGGTGACAGATGCGCGTTCTAAAAATCAGCTCGATACCTCTTCGAGTACATATAAGCGCATTAATACTGTATTCCAAAAACTGCGTCCTTATGCAGACCAAATGAACCAAACGGGTCAAGCGTTCCAATGGCAATTGGCGGTTATGAAATCTGATCAAGTCAATGCCTTTGTAGCTCCAGGCGGTAAAGTTGTATTTTATACAGGTATCGTCAATAAACTGAATTTAACCGATGCAGAAATTGCAGCAGTTATGGGACATGAAATGGTCCATGCTCTTGAAGAACATGCAAAAAGTAAATTGGGTGCTCAAGCCTTAACGGATCTTGCGCTGAATATTGGTTTAAGTGCCGCAGGCAATAATGTCGGTCAATTGGGTACTGCGGCCGCGCAGTTGGGTAGTCAAATTGGTATAGGTCTGCCTTATTCACGTTCTTTGGAAAGCCGTGCAGACCAAGGTGGCTTAATGTTAATGGCACGTGCAGGTTATAACCCACAAGCGGCGATTACGCTTTGGGAAAAAATGAACAAGCTTGAAGGTGCGGGAGGTTCATCATTCCTGTCTACGCATCCATCAAACTCACAACGTATTGAAGCGATGCGTAAAAATCTACCTGCAGCGCAGCAGATTTATAACCAACGTCGTTAATTCATAAGAATTAATTATCCGTTTTAAAAAGCAGGCCGTGGCCTGCTTTTTTGTAATTAATAGTTTGAAAAGTTCTTATATGGCATACCTATATCAGGCGCAATAAAAAAGGCAAAGTAAAAACTTTGCCTTCTTGCACTAGAGATTGGAAGATCTTAGTGGTGGTGACCGCCTGCACCGTGTACGTGACCGTGTTCAAGTTCTTCAGCAGAAGCCTCACGGATTTCAACGATTTCAACTTCGAAAGTTAAATCTTGACCAGCAAGTGGAAAGTTCGCATCAACAACAACGTTGTCGCCTTCAACCGCTTTAACTGTCACGATTTGAACGCCGTCATCAGTTTGAGCTTGGAATTGCATACCTGGTTGGATATTATCCACGCCTTGGAACATTTGAGCAGGAACTTCTTGAACGAGATCAGGGTTGTATTCGCCATAACCTTCGGCAGCAGGTACAGTTACAGTGAATTTTTCACCAACTGTTTTGCCTAAAAGAGCTTTTTCAAGACCTGGAATGATGTTACCAGCGCCGTGCAAATATGCTAGTGGCTCACCTTGAGATTGGTCGAGAGTTTCACCCTCTGCATTAGTCAATGTGTAGTGGAAAGAAACCACAGAGTTATTTGCAATAGCAGTCATGTTATTGATCCATTCAATTTTTTAAGGGTTACATCATAAAGTGAAATTGCACTTTTGTAGACTAAATTTATCAAAAAAATGCAATTTTTAAATGTTTATGATGATTTTTTCATTAATCGGGGCAAATCTGTAAATTTCAATGCAATTTAATTTTAGGCGCAATTTTTCGTGTAACAAAATCTTTAGCCGTTAATAGTCCTGCATGTGCATAGCCGTAAATTGTAGCTTGATGCAGTCGATAAAGTGAAACGTACATTGATTTGGCAACAAAGCCTTGAACATTAACCTGACCTAAAAGTTCACCTACTGCTTTATGTTTACTTAATGAGACTAAGGAACCTTTGTCTGAAAATACGAACATCGGGAGTTGCTGACCACGGATACGCGCCTTTAAGCAATCCACGAGAAATGACGCTTGTTGGCTAGCAACTTGAGCGCGTGGGCCGAGGACAGGCTCATCTGCACGCGGTTGGCAATGTGCACAATCACCAAACGCGAAAATATCTGGGTGTGCTTTGGTTTGTAGTGTTGCATACACACTTAAACGGCCCATCCGGTCTTTTTCAAAGCCTTCAAGTTTAGAAATTACTTCTGGTGTTTTAATGCCTGCCGCCCAAACTTTTAGTTCGGCTTTAATTTTGCTTCCATCATTAAAATAAACATGTTCAGCATCGACTTTTTCCACACGTTTAGAAGTTAAGACCTCAATTTTCATGCGTTGTAATTGCTGCTGTGCATGCTCGGCCATTTTTTCAGGGAGTGCAGGCAGAATCCGATCAGCACCTTCAATCAAATTGATCTGTACGCTTTGAGGATGAATTTTATTTAAACCATATTTATAAAAATTATGTTTGGCTTCAACCAATTCTGCTGAAAGTTCAACACCCGTTGCACCTGCGCCAATAATGGCAATTTTCAACTCACGTGCTGTATTACTATTTTGTGCATCCAAATACAACTGTAAGAGATCTTGTTGGAAGATTTCAGCTTGTTGCAGGCTGTCCAAATAGTGACAATGTTCATACACGCCCGGCGTGTTGAAATCGTTGGAAACTGAGCCTAAAGCAAGAACAAGGGTGTCATAACTCAGTTGCAGTTGTTCTTGAGTAGATTCATATTTACCTTGTTGGACTTTGCTAAGCTGAATGGTTTTTTCAGTAGGATAAACATTCTCAAACTTAGCCAAGACAAACTCATAATGATGCTTCGCAGCATGTGCATAGTAGTTAATTTCTTCTTCACTAACCGACATAGTCCCTGCGGCAATTTCATGTAAAAGGGGTTTCCAGACATGCGTGAGTTTCATGTCAACAAGGGTAATGCGTGCTTTCTTTTTTTTCCCGAGTAAATCACCGAGTTGAGTGACCAGTTCTAAACCACCGGCACCACCACCGACAATGACAATATGGTGTAACTTGGAGTCATCAGCGTTATTCATTGAATTACCTATTTTATTATTGTTGAAAAAAAAGAAGATGGCACGAGTATGCCATCTTCTTTTTTGCACGAATAACGAATTGTCTTACAAGTTACATAATCACATCATTGACCTAGAGGGTAGGTTTTAACTTCTGCTGAATCAGTATTAAACATGCTAAAAAGACCTTTGATCCACATCATGAAACGCTCAAAAATATTGGCTTCTTCAATTTGCACGTCATCTTCAATATCAAAGGTATTAATCAGTTGGTTATTTTGATAAACCGTAACGGTCGCTAATTTCATCACTTCAGCCAAAGGCGCAGTAAGTTCTTTTTCCTTCACTTCAACACTCAATTTAGTCTGCGTTTCATGAAGTGGTTCAATGGCTTGAATTTGACCATTGCCGGTATTTAAAAGAATACGTTGCTGCGTAGGGTCAAACGCTTTTAAATCGATGGCATAAGCTTGATCATAAAGTGAAGTAGTAATCAGCTTAGGTTGTTGAGTTTCTACCTTAAATATTTTCAAGGTTGATTTAACCACAGGTAATTCTGCAATTAATTGCTTATCTTTGATTGCAACTTCATTACGTGTATAGGTATAAGCCAAGTTCATGAGGTTGTGTGCTACTTCTGCACGTTTTAATCCACTTTTTGCCCCTAATACCACAACAATCAAACGACGTTCTGGCGCGTCAGGATTCGCGATCAAACGGTTGGCTGTTAAAGCTAAATTATAACCTGCAGCTTTAGTAAAACCTGTTTTTAAGCCATCAACGGTAGGATCTTGTTTGAGTAAAATATTAGTTGCATGGTGGAAACGGTGATTATAACTAAAACTTTGTTGTTTAGAATAATTCAAATAGTCAGGTGTTTCAGTCACCAGTGCTTGCCCTAAACGTGCAAGGTCAGCCGCCGATGAATAATGTTCTGGCATGGTAATACCGGCTGGATTTTGAAAATTGGTATCATTCATGCCCAGAGCTTTAGCTTCTTTGTTCATGCGTTCAATAAATTTTGGAATATCACCAGAAATGCGTTCAGCTAAAGTCACAGCGGCATCATTGGCAGACATGACCACAAGACCTGCCAAAAGCTGATCAACTGAAATTTGTTCACCAGCTTTGAGATACATTTGTGATTCATCCCATTGAACCACTTGTACAACTGGGGTTGCGGTTAGGATTTCATTTTTCTTTAAATGACCTGCTTTAATTTCCTTTAAAGCAATATAAGCCACCATCATTTTGGTAAGTGAAGCAGGGGCACGCTGAACATGGCTATTATGTTCTGCAATCACCTGACCCGACTGAGGGTCTAAAATGGTCCAAGCTTCAGCTTCAACAGTTTCAGGGACAATATTTAAAAGGGCAGCATTTGCTATCGTGGAGCATAGAAAACTAAGCAGCGCGATGAGGTAGATCACGTGTTTCAATGAGGTTCCTTAACCAACCATTCCGTTGGTGGTAAAACGAAAAAATTTTTAGGCATGCTATGCCTTTTTTTTTCTGCTGACTAGTCATAATTGTAGACAATTACGACAGTTCCGCATTCAGTTGTAAAAAATGTTAATCTAATTGATAAGTTATCTTTTACTAATTTTATATCGCCCATTATGTTGCATTATCAAATCGAATTTGACGATTATCGTCAGCATCTAGTCCATGTCACTGCACGTTTCTTGGCAAATCCAACACAGGTGCTTTCTTTACCAACTTGGATTCCCGGAAGTTACTTAATCCGAGAATTTTCGAAGCATATCGAAGCTGTTCGAGCTTATGATGAAGATGGGCGTTTGTTACAAATTGAGAAATTTGAAAAAAATAAATGGCGCTTATTCAATACAGATCATGAGTTGATCACGGTTGAATATGATGTATATGCCTTCGATTTGTCGGTCCGTGGTGCTTATGTTGATCAAAGCCGTTTATACGTCAATCCAGCTTGCGCATGTTTAGGTTTAGTTGACCAAGAACATACAGCCATTGAGGTTGAAGTTTTCTTGCCACCCGAGTTAAAGCATTTCCAACTTGCGACTGGATTAAAGTCAAAAAGTTTAGTGAAAGGTCGTTATACCTTATATGCAGATAACTATGCTCAGTTAATTGATGCACCGTTTGAACTGGCGGAGCAAACCCGTTTCAGTTTTGAAGCCAACGGCATTCCACACGAATTTGTGGTGTCGGGCAAACATGCTATGAACGCGCAGCGTATGCAGCAAGACATCGAAAAAATTTGTTCGACAGAAATTTCCATGTTTGGTTCAGCACCATTTAAAGACTATACCTTTATGACCATGGCAACGGCCAATAGCTATGGTGGTTTAGAGCATCCAAATAGTACAAGTTTAATTAGCCCGCGTGATGATTTACCAAAAGCCAATGAACCTGTAGAGCCTTCGGCAGATTATCAACGTTTCTTAGGGTTATGCAGCCATGAATATTTCCATTCATGGTTAGTAAAATTTATCCGTCCAGAAAACTTTGTGAATTATGATTTGAACAAAGAAGGCTACACTTCTTTGCTTTGGATTTTTGAAGGTTTTACATCGTATTATGATGATTTGATTTTACTGCGTAGCGGTGTGATTAATCAGGATTCTTATATCAAGCTTTTAAAAGCACAAATTGATCGCTATTTGCAAAATCCGGGTCGTGAAATTCAAACCGTTGCTGAATCAAGCTTTGATGCATGGGTGAAATTCTACCGTCAGGATGAAAACTCAAATAATGCAGGTACCAGTTACTACAACAAAGGCTGCCTCGTGGCGCTGTGTTTAGACCTTGGCTTACGCCTACGTGGTTCAAGTCTTGATGCCTTAATGCGCAAGCTATATGAAAACGCACAAAACGGCATTCAAGTGAATGAACGGACTATTTTCAATTTATGCAATGAATTGACGGGTGATGATTGGTTAGAACAAATCAATCATTTGATTAATACTACGGATGAATTGCCGTTAGACCAATTATTCCCTGAGTTTGGCCTAAGCTACACGCTTAAAAATGACAAATCATTGCCATTTGGTTTAAAGCTGGTCGATAAGCCTGAAGGTGTGTTGGTTCAGTCTGCTCGTCGTGATGGTGCAGCGGCAAAAGCTGGCTTGTCTGCAAATGATGTGATTATTGCAATTGATGGTTTAAAAGCGACGGTTAAATTGGCAGAAAAATATGCCAAGCAAGACGGAACTTATACCGTACTGGCATTTCGCCGCGATGAACTGATGAGCTTTGAAGTGAAAGCGGCAGGTTCAGAATTAACTGAAGTTGAACTTAAAGTGGAAGATCAGGCTAAAGCTGAGAAGTGGTTGAAGGCTTAATGCAAATCTAATTAACTTGTTAGATAAAACCCATACACTCGTATGGGTTTTATTGTTGAAATTCTAATTGATTAGTATCTTGTCGGCATTTATTCTTGCCCATAGTCATTAAAACATTCATGTACTGAACGTATTAAATTACTTTAAAAATTTGAGCTTTAATTTCTATCGAATAAAATTTTTAATTAATAGATAACAGCTTTTTTTGCATGGCATTTATAAAAACTCAGTTCTTGAGATTTTGCCCTCAAATCTTCTGCAAGTTGTTGAGTCACGATTTGTTCAATATGTTGAGCATTTAATTTTGGCTTGATATATGCAGCTTCAGTAATCTGCCCAATAGTTTTACGTTGTATTAATTCGAGATCTAAATAATTTTGAATAATTTCATCTTTTTCAGAATATTCACGACAAACTGAAATAACAATGCGACCGGTTTGGATTGATTCGGATAACATCGTTGCACTATCTTCAGTAACAAAAATATATTCACTTCGCTTTAACACATCGCAAATAGAAGTTTTAGAACAAGTATTCACAAGCTCAATATTTTTATCTTTTAACATTTGAATCACATGTTCTGATAACGCAGGTGTTCTACGAGAACATACGACTGACGCCTGAATTTGATGGTGATCTGCGAATTGAACAAATTGCTGAATCATCTCTTCAAAGTCTTGATGGGTAAAAGGGTACTCTTTTGTCGGTCCACCAATTAACAGGCATGCTTCATGATTCGACGGAATATGCGCTAAGCGAGTAATTTTAGAAGGTACAGCACCTGTAGGAATAATGATTTGTCTACCAGAATGATCTTCTGGAATCGTCGTAATAGTCCAATCAATAAGTCGCCAATTAAATTTACGTGTACCGCCTGCATAAATAAGTGGGATATTGAAACGTTGAGATAAATAAGCGGCATAAATTAAATTAGGCATACCTGAACAGACGATAACGTCGATATGCTCTAAATTTCTTGGTAAGAATTTAAAGTATAAACGCCCGAGCGTGCGAAACAAATTCGGGAAATTAGACAGTTTCTTAAAAACGCTCACTGTACGCTTAGGTAAAGTAGGAATTGCAAACTGCTCAGATTGTAGAAAAAAGCGCTTCTCAATCATTTCACTTACAGCGAGAGCAGGATTTAAATGTCCAATTCGGTTGTCATGAATAATTAATACTTTGCTTCTATTGTGTGTAGATGTGCTGCTCATTTTTGAAGTTCAAATAATCAACGTTTATATTGTTATAACTTATTATAGTGTCGAAATATGAAAATAATCTTAAATAATTGTTAGGTTTATAAAAAAATGTAAAGGCCTACGTAGATTGTAGGCCATTTTTGAAGCTTTTTATCAACGTCCGTTACGACCGCGGCCACGAGGGGCTTTAGTATTCGGACGAGTTGTGCCATTGGTACGGCGTTTGGGTTTTTCGCTCTCATCCATTTGCCAGATACGTTTTGTACCTGACTTTTTCACTGAGCCATCTTTATTCTTACGAACCATTGGCTTACCACCTGTACCGCCTGGTTTTTTCACATAAGAGCGCGAACGGTAAGGTTCTTCTGCAGGTACATTTTGAAAGTCAGGGTACAGTAAAGGCTCAATTTCTTTGGTTTCACCTGGTTCTAAACCCAATTGAACTAAATCGATGGCACCAATACGTGTACGAATTAAACGTAAAGTCGGGAAACCTACTGCTGAAGTCATACGACGAACTTGACGGTTACGGCCTTCGCAAATTTGGATTTCAACCCAAGAGGTTGGAATGTTTGCACGGAAACGTACAGGAGGATCACGATCCCATAACCATTCTGGCTGTTGCACTTTAATGGCCTTGGCTGGCAAAGTCATACCATCTTTCAACTCAACGCCTTTACGTAATTGTTCAAGCGCTTCTTCTGTAATGTCACCATCGACTTGCACTAAGTAGGTTTTGAACTTTTTATTTTCAGGGTTGGTAATGTACTGATTTAAACCACCATGATCAGTTAAAAATACCAAACCTTCAGAGTCCATATCTAAACGACCTGCAATACGTAGACTAGGATCGTCCACGAAGTCAGATATGGTCATATGCGCTTCGTCTTTACGGAATTGGGAGAGCACGTCATATGGCTTGTTTAAGATGACGATTTTCATAGGAAATAACTTCTATTAATACAATAATTTAAATTGGTTAAGATTTATTCAATAGGGAAATGCAGCTATTTCCCATCTAAATCTCAAAAAAGGTAGATTTGCTTTAGAGTATTATGCGTGAAGCGCAATTAAAAGTCTTATCAAACAGCAATTATTTTTTCACTCGCTTCTCAGGGAGGATCATAAAAATGGGTTATCAGAAGATCGTCGTTCCAGTGGATGGGACAAAAATTACCGTAAATTCAGACTTATCATTCAATGTTCCCAATAATCCAATTATTCCATTTATTGAAGGCGATGGTATTGGTGTTGATATCACTCCAGTGATGAAAACCGTGATGAATGCCGCAGTACAAAAAGCTTATGGTGGAAAACGTGCCATAGAATGGATGGAAGTCTATTGTGGTGAAAAAGCCAATAAAATTTATGGCACCTATATGCCCGAAGAAACCTTTGAGGCTTTACGCGAATTTGTGGTTTCAATTAAAGGGCCGTTAACGACGCCTGTAGGTGGTGGCATTCGTTCGCTAAATGTTGCACTACGTCAAGAATTAGATCTCTACGTCTGTGTGCGCCCAGTACGTTGGTTTAAGGGCGTTCCTTCACCTGTTCAGCATCCTGAACGTACAGACATGGTGATCTTCCGAGAGAACTCAGAAGATATTTACGCAGGGATCGAATGGAAAGCAGATTCGCCTGAAGCCAAGAAAATGATCAAATTTCTTAAAGAGGAAATGGGTGTTACTAAGATTCGTTTTGAGGAAAATTGCGGTATCGGTATTAAGCCTGTATCTAAAGAAGGTTCTCAGCGTTTGGTTCGGAAAGCTATTCAATTCGCCATTGATAATGATAAGCCGAATGTCACCTTGGTGCATAAAGGTAATATCATGAAATATACCGAAGGAGCGTTTAAAGAGTGGGGCTATGAAGTCGCACTTGAGCGCTTTGGTGGTGAATTGCTAGATGGTGGTCCTTGGGTCAAAATAAAAAATCCGAAAACTGGCAAAGAGATCGTGATTAAAGATGTGATCGCGGACGCTTTTTTACAGCAGATTCTCATGCGTCCGACCGATTATTCAGTTATTGCTACCCTGAATTTAAACGGTGACTATATTTCGGATGCCTTGGCGGCTGAAGTTGGCGGTATTGGTATTGCACCGGGTGCCAATATTGGTGGCGCTGTGCAAGTATATGAAGCGACACATGGCACAGCGCCTAAATATGCGGGTCAAGATAAAGTAAACCCAGGTTCTATTATTCTGTCTGCAGAAATGATGCTGCGAAATATGGGCTGGACAGAAGCTGCAGATCTAATTATTAAAGGTATTGCAGGGGCGATTGAAGCCAAAACAGTGACCTATGATTTTGAAAGACTTATGAAAGGTGCAAAACTCTTGCGTTGTTCGGAGTTTGGACAAGTCATCATTGAGCATATGGACTAACTTTATTTGCTAATCTAGGTGTAAAAAAGCTAGATGTATAAAAAGGCTAGGTAAAAAGGACTGAATGATTCAGTCTTTTTTATGGGGAATAATTAAAAACACAGAATCATAGCTTATCAATACCATTCAAAAAACAGCAATCAAAAGATGACTTCACGCAATCAATCAGATGGTCTGGCATGCTTGTCATGTTACTAAAAGTTTAAAACCACACTATTCGAGTGAACTTAGGTAATGCAGAAAATAGAGGGAGATTGATTTCAAAATAATTATTCGCCTGAGATATTACAATGACGTAATTCGAAACATTTATCGGGTTGGATCCTTAAAAATTAGCGGTACATTGGTTGTTGTCCTTTAGTAGAAGTACACCTAGCAGCAGTACATTGCGATATTTGTGATGAAAAGGAGAAATGAAATGTCTCGTAAACAGCATCAACAAAACCAACAATCTGATCACCAACAGCAGCAAAATGATCAGCAACAGCAACAGCAACAGCAACAGCAACAGCAACAGCAACAAGACCAAAAGAAACAGAAACAACAGCCGCATCAACGAAATCAGCGTCAACAACATCGTTAATAGGCGAAATACTTTGTGAATCAAAGTTCATTTGGCTGAATGGTTGTTAATTGATCGAAATTTAAGTTTTATACGTAGACGAGAAGGAGATGAATTTGTCTAAGAAAACCAAATCACTTAAAAAGGAAATTAAAGCGAGGTTGAACAAAATTTCAAAGCATAATTCTGCTTTGAAAAAGTTAAAGAAAAAGCTGAAAAAAGCTTAGTCCATTCACGATTTATCAAAAAGAAAAGACCTATTTAAATAGGTCTTTTCTTTATATACATGATTGGTGATGTAGTTGAATGTCTTGTGATCTACCTAGACGAGATGCTTACTTAATTTTGCAGTGCGAGTGAACCAAAAGAGTTGTAGTGTTCCAATGCAGAGCACGCATGCGGCCAAAATAAATTGCTGTGAATAATCAATACCGATTCGCTGTAAAAAACTAAAGCTTATACCGCCAATCAATTGAATAGATGCAAAGCACAGGGTTGCAATACTCCAGAGCTTTTTATAGGCGCTACCATAGATTTGCAGAATGGTATAAGAGGTGAGAAAAACCACTGCTGGATTGAGCAAGCCTGTCGCAAAAGAAGATAAAAAAGTAAAAAGTGGATGGATATTAATAATCGCTATAAAAATCGCCAAGACATAGCTGCTATATAATATTTTAAGAGCACTAATATTTCCCAGTTTTTGTGCTAGGCAGTAAGCAGCAAAGGCCCCTAAAGCACTCCCCAGACCATATAAAATCCAATTGAAATTGATCCCGATCGGGCTGAGGTGTAGGGTGTGAGTTAAATAGTCAATCCAAAATAATGAATGCGGCACGTAAGCAAAAGCACTGGTGCTATACACGATTAAGAGACAATAGAAAATTCCATCAACTTTATGTTCTGCAGCTGAAATCGTGGTGAATGATGTGAGCTGTGTTTTAAAACTCTTCAAAAGCACGCTGAGTAAAATACAAATCAGGGTTGAAAAAGAAAACAAAATCAACCAAGCCCACATTGTCGAAATATCTTGGATGTAAGGCAAAAATAGCGTTGCCATTAACACCCCCAAGCCAATACCACTAAAACCAATAAAGTTGATTTTAAAGCGGTCTTGAAGCTGTGAACATTGGGCCACGACACTTGGGGAAAGGATCATCAATAATCCACCACTGATCCCTGAAATTACGCGCCAAGTGGTGTACCAAATTTCTGAAAAACCTGAAAATGCACAACTGAGTAAACTGAGTGTCCCTGCAATAGCCGCGAGTTGGATGTAGCTCACCATGCTTTTATTTTGGGGTAATTTCATGGCCCAAAATGCACCGATCAAGTAGCCGAGCAAATTGGCACTGCCTAAGATGCTGGCAAAACTTGGGCTCCAACCAAATGCTTCACGGGTTGAAGGGAGGAGTGCGGTATAGGAAAAACGTAATATCCCGATGCCTAGGCACATGCTTAGACAGAGAAATAGGCTCAGTTTAATTTTGTTAGAGAACATCCTGTACTCATGTATTTTTATGATTGGTTAAAAAATAACATGAATAGGCTATAGAAAAATCAACAGATCTTAAAGTTTTGACTAAGGTCTAAGCTAAAAATTAATTCTTAAAAACTTAACTATTCAAAAAGATAGCTGTGGTGTGCGTACAGTAAGAAATCAAATTTAAAGATACAGTAATAAAAAACCGTACATGGCGTACGGTTTTTTATTTTTAAAGCACTTATGAATTAACGCATTTTCGCCAAGAAACGACCTAAACGAGTGAGTGCTTCACGTAGTTCATTTTCAGCAGGCAAGAACACCACACGGAAATGATCAGGTGTCGGCCAGTTAAAACCTGTACCTTGAACCAAAAGTACTTTTTCAGCACGGAGGAAATCTAACATGAATTTCTCATCGTCTTGGATTGGGTAAATTTCAGGGTCCAATTTAGGGAAGCAGTACATAGCACCCTCTGGTTTCACACAAGCTACACCCGGAATATCATTCAACATTTCCCAAGCAATGTTGCGTTGTTCATATAAACGACCGCCCGGACGGATGAGATCATTAATCGATTGATAACCGCCTAAAGCTGTTTGAATCGCATATTGCGCTTGGTGGTTGGCACAGAGACGCATCGACGCCAGCATGTCCAAACCTTCAATGTAGTCTAGCGCACGTGATTTATCGCCTGTAATTGCCATCCAGCCCGAACGGTAACCGGCAATTCGGTATGCTTTCGATAAGCCATTGAAAGAAATACACAACTGATCACCTGCCAATGACGCAACAGAAACATGTTCAATACCGTCATAAATGATTTTGTCGTAAATTTCATCAGCAAACAAAATTAAGTCGTATTTCTTTGCGAGAGCTACAATTTGCTCAAGCACATGACGTGGGTAAACCGCACCTGTTGGGTTGTTCGGGTTAATCACCACAATACCGCGAGTATTCGGGGTGATTTTACTTTCCATGTCGGCAATATCTGGATACCAGAAATTTTCTTCATCACATTTATAGTGAATAGCAGTACCGCCAGAAAGGTTAACTGCCGCTGTCCAAAGCGGATAATCCGGCATAGGCACTAGCATTTCATCGCCATCGTCGAGCAAGCCTTGCATTGCCATCACAATCAGTTCAGATACGCCATTTCCGACATACACGTCATTGACGTGCATGTTTAAGATGCCTTTTTGTTGATAATACTGACAAATCGCTTTACGCGCAGGGAAGATGCCTTTTGAGTCGGTATAACCAATTGCATTAGGCAGGTTGAGTGCCACGTCGTTAATAATTTCTTGAGGTGCTTCAAAACCAAAAGGAGCAGGGTTACCAATATTTAATTTAATAATTTTATGGCCAGCCTCTTCCATCTCATTGGCCGCTCGTAACACAGGTCCGCGAATGTCGTAGCAAACATGCTCGAGCTTAGACGATTTCTTAATTTCGCGGGGGGTGTTAAACGTATTCGGCATTTTTATATTCTCGGAAAGAGTGGAGGTCACTTTTGCATAACGGTATAAATAGCTTTTAAATGTCTCGGTCGTTACTAAATCGAGATGATGTTCGTCTCTGAGTAAAGCAACTATTTTTTCATGCGTAAACCCTGCCTGTTGATATTGTTTGATCACGGGCAGCAGATTTTTAAAAATTACGCTCTTTTTCTGCGACATTTTTTAATCCTGAGCAAGAGTAGCGCTAAGATTATCACTAAAGGTGCTCACAAAAAAGCATTTAATTTTGTATTTTGCTCACCACGATTTTATATTTGCTTACTTTTTGCTTTTTGGGTCATTATATAGATTTTGTAAATTGTTGAATAAAGACTAGAAATTTAAGATTGAATGACGTAAATATAGGATTATCCTATTTTAAATACCACGATATAAAGGGACGTCATCATGGGAAAACTCAATAAAACAGAAAGAGAATGGCAAAGAGAATTGTCGCCAGAAGAGTTTCGCATAACGCGTCAGAAAGGCACGGAGCAAGCTTTCACTGGGAAATATTGGAATACGAAACAAGCTGGCACGTATGTATGTCGTTGTTGCGGGGAACCGCTTTTTTCTTCTGAAACAAAATACGATAGCGGTTGTGGTTGGCCGAGCTTTTATAAGCCGATTGAACCTGCTGCAGTAGAAGAAAATGTAGATACGACACACGGTATGGTCAGAACAGAAATTGTTTGTCATCATTGTGACGCACATTTAGGGCATGTTTTTACTGATGGCCCACAGCCGACTGGATTACGTTATTGTATTAATTCGGCATCCTTAGAATTAGAAACAAAACAAAAAAATGATGAGGAAACTTATCCATGACCACCATTCACCAGTTTGAAGCAGAATTACTGGACGGAAGTAATAAATCCTTTGCAGATTATGAAGGCAAGGTTTTATTAATTGTAAATACCGCTAGTAAATGTGGGTTTACTCCTCAATTTGCTGGTTTGGAGAAAATTTACGAACAATATAAAGATCAAGGTTTTGAGGTTTTAGGTTTTCCATGCAACCAATTTGGCGGACAAGATCCGGGTTCGAATGATCAAATTGGCGCGTTTTGTCAAAAAAACTATGGCGTATCTTTCCCGATGTTTGCCAAAGTGAATGTAAAAGGCCCTGAAGCGCATGTGATTTTCCGTTATTTAACCAATAACTCGAAAGGCGTATTGGGAAATGGCATTAAGTGGAATTTTACGAAGTTTTTAATTGGAAAAAATGGTCAGGTCTTAAACCGCTATGCACCCACGACCAAGCCTGAAACATTGAATGAAGATATTGAAAAAGCTTTAGCTCAGTCAAAATGAAGTGAATTATTGGCCGAACTGAGGTTGATATAAAGGCGCGGAAGCGTCTTTATTTTTTGGATGTTTTATACTGAAGTGTCTTTATTTGAAGGTCATAACATTGTTTAAGCAGATGGTTAAACGTCGAATTTGTGTTTTAACGTTTTTTTTACTCGTATGTGTGGGGTTAGCTTGGGCAGATAGCACTCCAAGTGCATCTGAACCTACAAAAATGTCTGTTGTTGCAAGCAATCTAGACCGTACGACAGATGCTCGTATTAATGCATTATTGCAAATATTAAAAACACCTATAGAAGAATACCAACCTACGCGTGTTGCAGATGTAATTGATCCACATGTAAAACCGAAAATGTATGAAGTCTCTTGGGTAAATGCACCGCAATATGTGTTGTCTGCGTCTGAGATGAAAACATATAAGCAGCCTGTCAAACTACAGCTCACTGTGATTGCTGCAACAGGCTATATTGGTGGCTCAAAACTTATTGCAAGTTCAGGCTCTAAAAACTTTGATCAAAAAGTACAAAAATCCTTATTAGTTGCGCGATTTGAACCTATTCCGATGGTTGATAAAAATCTCAGTTATACTGTTGAACATGAATTTTCTCTTCATCCACCTCAATAAGCTTATAGCAGAAGGCAAATTTTGAGTTCCATAAATGATCTGTTATTACTGGTGGATCTAATTGATAATGAAAGATATTACTTTACAACTAGCTAAAACCTTTCAGATGTCTGCTTATCTATTCGCTTTACAACAATTCGTTATGACCATACTTATTTTTCATACAGCGTTTAACAGTGAGAGAACCTCGAACATTTAAATTGAGTGCAACATTTGATTTCTAATAGTGTTCAATGATTTCTTAATGATTGTTTATAAATAATTATTGCTAGATGATTAGCTCTGAATGATTGTTAAGAAATGACACAAATAAAAATGCCCCAAATCAGGGGGCATTTATTTTAAGCAGAACACTTTAAATCAATTAAAGCACTGCTTTTAAGCGACGAATCACTTCTTCACATTGGGTAATATCTGCAACAAGGGCTAAACGGACATGGTTTTCACCCGGATTACCTTGTGCTGTATCACGTGACAGATAACGGCCTGGTAATACTTTCACATGCGCTTTTTCCATCAGCATTTTTGCAAAAGTTTCATCATTATCCACTTTTAACCAGTAGTAGAACCCTGCATCAGGTTTTTGTAATGGTAGTAGGTGACCCAGCTCGCGTTGGAATAATTCGAATTTTGCACGGTACTGGACGCGGTTTTCTTCGACGTGTGCTTCGTCATCCCAAGCTGCAATTGAGGCCAACTGGTGTTGAACAGGCATCGCAGCGCCATGATAAGTACGGTATTGTAAATAAGGTTTTAAAAGCGCTGCATCACCTGCAACAAAGCCAGAACGCATACCCGGTAAGTTAGAGCGCTTAGACAGTGAGTGGAATACCACGCAGTTTTTATAGTCATCACGGCCCATTTCAGCACAGACTTCAAGCAGACCAATAGGTGCTTCATCAAACCAAAGTTCTGAGTAGCATTCATCAGATGCAATCACAAAATTATATTGGTCAGATAGTGCTATCAGTTTTTTAAACTGTTCTTTAGAAAGTACCGCACCTGTAGGATTACCCGGTGTGCAGACAAACAGTAAAGCGGTTTTTTCCCAAACTTCAGCTGGCACAGCGTCAAAGTCGCCAAGGTAGTTATTTTCTTCTGTACAGTTGATGAAGTAAGGTTCTGCACCCGCAAGTAAAGTTGCGCCTTCATAGATTTGGTAAAACGGATTTGGCATCACCACATAAGGGGTGTCTTCACGTTTAACCAAAGCTTGTACAAACGAGAAGATCGCTTCACGTGTACCTGACACAGGCAGGACGTTGGTGTCTGCACTGATGCTATTGAGTTTAAAGCGACGGGTTAACCAGTTTGCAATGCTCGTACGAAGCTCAGGTAAACCCTTGCTGTTTGGGTAAGTTGATAAGTGCTGAAAATTATCAATAATGGCCTGTTTCACAAACTCCGGTGCAGGATGCTTTGGCTCACCAATCGATAGGGGAATCAAAGGCAAATCTGCGGGTTTCACATCCTGAAATAGCTTATTTAGCTTTTCAAATGGATAAGGGTGCAATAATGACAAACTGGAGTTCATGGAATGGATACCGATCAATTTAAGTTAATGATGACTACAAACCTGATTCGAAGCTTCATCGAGTGCTGACTTTAACTGTGCAGCAAACGTTTCCGCTTCTGAATCACTCATAGGTGAGCCATCTTTTTTAGTGACATAGAAAATATCTTCAGCACGTTCACCGAGCGTCGCAATTTTCGCAGAGTGAATATCTAGGCCTTGCATCATAAATAAACCACCGACTTTAGCAAGTAAGCCCGGATGGTCAAGTGTCGCAATTTCAACCATATTTTGTTGAAGCGCTTCATTAAAAGAAATACTCACGGTATTTTCAATATCAAAATGACGCAGTTGACGTGGAATGCGACGTTGCATCAGGCCTGGGTATTTGTCAGATTGGCTTAAGGCTTTTTTGAGCGCTTCAATAACGGTTTGCTCACGTTCAGGATCTGTTAATAAGGTGCCAAAACGGTCAAGTACAACATAGGTGTCCAAACTAAATGCAGTGGATGCAGTAATAATCCGAGCATCCTGAACGTCTAAGTTCATTCTGTCCAAAATTGCCACTGTTGTTGCAAACAAGTTAGGCTGATCTTGGGTGTAAATAAAGATCTGTACCGCATCTTGTGCAAATTTGCGATGTGCTCGCATCAGTACCAATGGTTCTGCATTATTGCCATGCTTTAATATGGCGCGCGTATGCCATGCGATTTCATCGGCAGATTCTTTTAGGAAATATTCATCACCGAGTTCTTGCCAAACAGTTTCTACATCGTAGAGCGAAAAATCGTTGACTAACAGTTCACTGGCTGCAAATTTAGTGTCTTCGATCAGCATTGGGTAGTCTACAGGACGCCCCAAACCTGAACGAATCACATCACGTGCTTGTGTATACAGTTGACGCATGAGTGATGCACGCCATGTATTCCAAAGCGTCGGATTGGTTGCGTTGATATCGGCAACTGTTAAGGTGTAGAGATAGTCGAGATGCTCCATATCGCCCATTTTCTCAGCAAATTCTTTCACCACATCTGGATCGGAAATGTCCTTTTTCTGAGAAGTGACAGACATCAGGAGATGGTTTTGAATCAACCATGCGACAAGGTTACATTCGCGTTCGGTAAACCCATGGGTACGGCAGAAATCAATTGCATCCGCTGCACCAAGTTCACTGTGGTCACCACCACGACCTTTGGCGATATCATGGAAAATTGCCGCTAAATAAACAATGTCACGGCGCGCCAGTCGTTGGAATACGGAGCTAACGACAGGGAAGTCCTTAGCAAATTCAGGCTCTTTAAAACGGTTTAAATTACGTAGTAGTAATAGGGTATGGGCATCGACAGTGTAAATATGGAACAAGTCATATTGCATGAGTCCCATGATTTGCCCAAAGGCAGGAATATAGTTGCCGAGCACGCCATAACGTTTCATCGCCACCATGGTGTCATATAAACGGTAGGGTGAGCGAATGATCGCCATAAATAAGGCTTGATGTGCAGGATTGTCACGGAAGTTTTGATCAATACGTTTTGCCGCAAGAGACAAAAGACGTAAAGTTCGGGCACGAATCCCTTCAATTTCAGGACGATTTGCCAAGAGGTAGAAAATTTCTAAAATAGCACTTGGATTTTCAGAGAAAATTTTATGATGCTGCACTGCCAATTTGCCATCGACTAATTTGAAGTTAGCATTGATTTCTTCAATCTTACGTTCATAGTCAGGCAAACGTGGCGTAATGACCGACTCATTAAAATAAGCCAAGAGCATTTCATTTAACGTCGTCACTTGCTGAGCGCTACGGTAGTAACGTTTCATGAACTGTTCGATTGGATAATTCGGTGATTTACCTTCTTCACGCTGATAGCCAAATTTAGCGGCAATGTCACGTTGATAATCAAACAATAATCGGTTTTCGTCGCGCTTGGTTAAGCGATGTAAATGATGGCGGATTTCCCAAAGAAAGCTTTCTGTTTCTTCAAGAACACCCAGTTCAAACTCTGAAATAAAACCTAAATGTACAAGGTCATAGATGCGATTGACACGGAAATGACGCTTAGCAATCCATCCGATTTGGTTGATATCACGGATACCGCCGGGCGCATTTTTAATATCGGGTTCTAAGTTGCTTTCGGTATTGTTATGTTGAGCATAGCGTTTGGCTTGCTCTTGCATTTTGGCATCATAGAAGGTTTTATCCGTCCATGTCTGTGACACGATACGGCGTGGCCATTTGGCTAGGTGTTCATTGCCCACAATCAAACGTGCTTCAATCAAAGCTGTTGCTACAGTTAAATCATTGGTGGCTTGAGCGACACAATCATTAATAGTACGCACACTGATGCCCGGCTTGAAATTACCAACATCCCAAAGTGTTGAAATAAAGCTAGAGATGAGTTTTTCTTGTTCTGGGCTGATTTCATCTTCAGACAAAATCATGATATCGACGTCGGAGTATGGCAGCATTTCACGGCGACCATAGCCACCTACAGCAAACAAACCGAGATCGGTTTGGTCGAGTTCAGCATGTGTCCATAAGAACTTTAAGGCTTCATCGATTAGATTCGAACGAGCCAAAATCACATCACGAATCGACTGTCCATTTTCAAAACATTCCTGTAGCTGATTTTCAACATCTGAGCGCCATTGGTTAATCGCCTGAATGTCGTGGTTACTTTTAATGTAATTCAGCAGAGGAAGCGTATTGATCATGAACAGTGGTCCGTTAAGGTGTTACAAACTTAGTTTTGTTGAACACTGACTTGTTGTGCAGCATGTTGAGCAAGTTCACGCGCGTGATCTGTGGTTTCAGCACGTGCTGTTGCTACGCCCATACGGCGACGTTTAAAGCCTTCTGGTTTACCAAAGAGGCGTAAATCGGTGTCTGGATTAGCCAAAGCAAGATTTAAGCCAGTAAATGATAAATTGGTATCATCCACGTCTGCATAGATGACTGCGCTTGCAGCAGTACTGTGTCGAGCAGTATTTACAGGCAGACCAAGAATGGCACGTGCATGCAGTTCGAATTCGCTTTGGAATTGCGATGCAAGAGTGACAAGGCCTGTATCGTGTGGACGAGGTGATACCTCACTAAACCATACTTTATCGCCTTTGACAAACAGTTCCACCCCAAAAATGCCACATCCACCTAATGCAATGGTTACTTTATTGGCAATACGCTTGGCTTCCTCTAAAGCAAGAGCAGTCATGATTTGTGGCTGCCAACTTTCTACATAGTCACCAGCGTCTTGGCGGTGGCCAATCGGGTCGCAAAATGATGTTTCAATTTCACCTGTTTCTGCATTTTTAGCACGAACAGTCAGCAGGGTGATTTCAAAGTCAAAGTCAATTTGTGATTCCACGATCACAGTACCTTGATTTACACGTCCACCTGTTTGTGCATATTCCCATGCGGCATCGACTTCATCAAAGCTTTTTACACGTGACTGTCCTTTACCCGAAGACGACATGACAGGCTTAACAAAGTTTGGATAACCAATGTCATCGCATGCAGCACGGAACGCTTCAAGGGTATTGGCAAAGCGGTAGGCTGAAGTCGGTAGTCCAAGCTCTTCGGCAGCTAGACGGCGAATCCCTTCACGGTTCATCGTCAGGTTTACAGCTTTTGCTGATGGAATTACTGTTGCGATATTTTGTTCTTCAATCTCGACCAAAACTTGAGTCGCAATGGCTTCAATTTCAGGGACAATCAAATGAGGCTTAACTTGAGAAATTAAGGCTTTAAGTGCCTCAGGATCTGCCATATTTAAAGTATGAGAAAAATGTGCAACTTGCATGGCAGGAGCATGGTCATAACGATCGGCAGCATGAACTTCTACACCCAAACGTTGCAATGAAATCACAACTTCTTTACCGAGTTCACCAGAACCTAACAGTAAGACTTTATACGCTGAAGACTGAAGTGGAGTACCAATAGTGACGCTCATGTAAATCATCCATGCTTGATTTTATGGGAATTTAAGCATAGCAGAACTTGTTCGAGAGATAAGAGAGTGTTCACATAAATAAATGATATTGTCCAACAATTTTTTTTATATCTTTATGGGGGAGCGTTCGTGTAATTATTTATCTGTTAAAATCTTTAAAAAGTGGTAATTAGTTGTTTTTAGTTAAATTCACTTTAAATATGCCTGCATTTTTTATACATGCAGGGAATGGTTCAATTTCCAAATTTGCACATTGCAGCGCACGAAGCTGCACAGATGTTTGACGGAAGTTGGGCCAGTACAGCAATCCGAGCAGTGGTACGGCGCATATGCATAAAATCAATATTAAGCCAATTAAAATGGCAGTGAAATAGAGCGCGTCTGCAGCTACCGATAGAAGGTGAAATGATGAATTGAGCAATGAACTGAGGTTGAAAATACACAATAGAAAAATCAATAAAAAACCCGACAGCTGCAGAACATTGCTGAACAGACGAGGCATCGATATATGTGGAAACATCAGGCGACGTGGATGTAAGTGCAGAATCTGCTGTGTGCAGTTATATAAGCCCACAATCTTTTGTTGCTGATTTTTCTCTATATAAATGGCGCGGATCTGATCTGCAGGTTGGCAATGTACAGCGCAGAAATTACCACTGAATAGCTGGCTTTGAATGAAGTATTGAAAATTTATACTTTCGATGGGCTTTTGCAGTCGCCAACTCAATTCAGATGGTTGTCTAGAATGAATATAAATTTTGCCTTGAATACAATGGTACTTTGCCATCTATTGTTTTCCTTAAGATTTTTTGTGTTATGTGTTGACTATCTCATAAATATTGCTAATTAAAAGGCACAGGCTGAAGAAGCTTGTGCTTGAGGGAGATTTGGATTGTCGCTGACTTAGCTTTAGAGGTGAAAAGGTATATAGGTATAGACTAAGCCGTAAGTCAGTGCCGCAGTCAGTGTAGCAGGGACAATTTTTTTAAACTTGAAATACAAGCCTGCAAGCACAGCAAAACCAACCAACATGGCAAAGCTTTTATTTGGTGTCTCAAGCAAAGGTGGTAAGGTTGCAACCACCAACATTGAACTAATTGCGGCAATGCCAATCGAGCCCAAAGCGATTTTGAGCCATAAAGAACCACGCTGCTGTGAACCTTGCTGAAATTTCTGAATTACAAAAAATGGCCCAAACCGTGATGCAAAATTCGCAATCCCGACCAAAATCCCGACCAAGATAATTTCTAGATTCATGATGCTTCACCCATATGTTCAGGATCAGGTTTTTTTAAGACATAATGTTTGAATAAACCGGCAAAAATACCAGAAGAAATACCGATAAAAATCGCAGCAGACAAGTCGATAAAGTAACAAGCAATCGCAGAAACAATAATTGTAACCGTGACCACAAATGTATGTTTTTTCTCAAATGCTGCGAGTAAAAAGCTTAAAAACAATGCAGGCAGTAGGAAGTCGAGTGCGGCTTGTAAAAATTGTGGAAGGTTGCTGACTTGATCGGCAAATAAACCGCCTAAAAATGAGCCTGTTGCCCAAGACAGCCAACTAAATAAGCTGAGTCCTAACATCCAAGATTCTGACCATTCTTGACGACGTTGCGACAGTTTGATCATACCTGATGCAAAAACTTCGTCGGTTAAACCCCAAGCCCAAACTGCCGTTTTCTTTAAATTGAGTCGGTCTTGAATCAGGTTTTGTAAAGCAGGACCGTAGAGCAAATGGCGTATATCGAGAGCAATCACAGTGAGTGCAGTCATCCAAATGGATGTTCCACTTCCCAGTAAAGCAACGACGAGAAACTGACTGGCACCGGCATACATAGAGCATGATAAAAATAAGGCTTCCCACGCAGTGAAACCAAATTGAGTCGCAGAAACCCCAAATGCAAAAGAAACAGGAAGATAGGTAAAGATAATGGCTTGACTATCTTTAGCACCTTGCCAAAAACCCGCAGGCTGAACTGTAGGAAGTTTGTGCTCAGACACGACACACCTTTGAAAGAGTTGAACAACAGGTCAAATGATGATTGAGTATTGTACGCGAATTCACTAGCATATTGCCGAATATGTTTGCTGAAATGAGCTGGATATGCAGAGGTTAAAGATGCGTGGGATACTGATTGTTTCATTATTGAGCAGCACGGTGTTGTTGCAGGCCTGTGGTAATGATGGAGCTGAACAAGCTCAAGTCGAAATTAAAGCAGCACCCAAATTAACCAATGATGCAACGGAGTATGCTGCCAAAGCTTGGGCGTTTATCAATGAAGCCGATCCGATTGTTTATGCAAAGCAAGTCGATCAGATGGAAGAGAAAGTCCGTGTTCCAGCACGTAAATTGAGTACCGAATGGCGTATCAATGTCAAAATGACCGATTCTGTTACGGAAGGTAAATACGCGCTGTGTCGTAAGGCTTTGACAAGTCTGGAAATTTGGGCACGTGAAAGTATTGATCAGAGTTCGACTGTTGCACAAAAGCAAGCAGATTATGAGCGTGATAAAAATCAATGCAAAGGTGCGATTGAAAACCCTGAACTCGGAAATACCGATCCGAAAAAAGTAGGCGTTTAACCCGATCAAAGCAGTGAATTCTCACTGCTTTTTTTTGGAAAATATCAAAAAAAACAAGAATAAATCTATAATAGAGGATTGGAAAATCCTCCTCAAAGTATCGCTATTTCATATAAAAATTAAATCAGTGCGCTGCCGTAGTATTGAGCTAAATTCCAAATTGCATGGTTGTTTTCTGAAGTTAAATAGATAAAAAGCATTGATTATTAAGTACATAATTATTTTTTATAAAGATTCATTGATAAAAAAACATTCCATTTTAGAACGCTAGTCGTCTGTCTTTTTCTTTAATTAATATCTTTAAAATATTAATAATACAAAGCATAGATAATGTGATAAAAAATTAAAATTATCATTATTTGATAAAGTGTGTAAAAATAACTGCGTAAAAGATGAAGTATGTAAATTAAATTATAGACGTTGAATAGGTTATTAAGATGAAAAAAACATTAATGATGTTATCGGTTTTGGCTGTTTTGACTACAGCAGTCAATCTACAAGCAGCGACTGAAGACAAATCAGAAGCATCAACTCAAGAAGTTGCAGCATGTACAAATGGTTTTGACAGTGTAAATGTTTGCCAATTATTGTCGTGATCAAAACTCGATAAAGCGAAGTGCCACAAATAAAAGCAAAATAACTATTAAAGAATCATTCTGGTGCAATTAAATGCACTTATTTAAATCACAAATGTCAGACATCATGCACAGGAAGTGCATGAGCAATCTGATGTAACTGCGCTAGATCTAAAATTTCAATTTGTTTAAACGCAACACGAAGCACCTGCATTTTTTCCAACTGCTGAAGCTCCTGATTGACTGATTGTCGTGAGCAATTCAAAAGTTGAGCAAGTTGTTCCTGTGAGATGTATATGGTGTGTTGTTCAATTTCCAAATGATTCCCATATCCATTTAAAATAAACAGCAGACGCTGTGCGAGACGTTGACTTAAACTTTGCGTTTGTAAGGCAATGAGTTCCATAAAGGCATAGCGAAGCTTTTGACTGGTGAGCTGGGCAATATGAAACCAAAACTCAGGGTGTTGTTGTAATAATTGCTGAATTGCTTGAGCCGGCAAGTGTAATAAGGTGGACTTTTTGGTACAGATGGCATCGTGAGAGCGTGGTAATTGGTCAACCAAGGATATTTCGCCAAACCACATAATCGGCTCAGCAATGGCGGCAATCGCTTCTTTGCCATGAATATCAATATAGCCTAAGCGAACTGCGCCATCTAAGACTGCATACATACCATTAAAACGCTGTCCTGATAAAAAAACACGTGCATCTTTTTCGAAAGTTAAAGTCAGAGCATGGCGGCAGATAAAGTCTTGGAAGAAAAGATTTAAGCCTGTATACCACACATTTTTATTGAGTTGATGCACATATTGAGCGTCCAGCACAGCATATCCTTATTTTATGGTCCAACTTGTCTATTAGCTGACAACTTTATTGATGCATTTTTTATATAGTGAAATGAGTGAATGAACAAGGAGTAAGTTAATGAGCAAACTTGAAAGATTGCTAAGCCAGTATGCAGCATATCATTTGGATCGAAAAAATGTGCTGACGCATTTTGTGGGTATTCCGCTTATTGTGTTTTCGATTATTTGTCTAACCGCACGAGCAGGGCTGATGATTTCAGGTTTTGAACTGACCCTTGCTTTGTTGTTGATTATTGCCAGTGTCATTTATTACCTGAGTTTAGATAAAATTTTCGGTTTGATCATGCTTTTGGTGTTTGCAATCACATATCCCTTAGCCTTAATGATCGCAAAAGTGAGCCTTATGTCATGGCTGATTTGGAGTGTGGGAATCTTTGTAGTGGGTTGGATCATCCAGTTTATCGGCCATTATTATGAAAAGAAAAAGCCTGCGTTTATGGATGATGTTATTGGCTTGGCAATAGGACCTTTATTTGTTCTAGCTGAGTTTGTGTTTCTACTAGGCTTTCGTAAAGAGCTTGAACAACGCATGCTGACAGAAGCAAGAAGACAGCGCGCAGAGATGGATGCAAAAGCATTACATATTGCTCACCCATAAATGATTTGAATAAAAAAGCCGGATAATTCCGGCTTTTTTTTGGGATGTGTTAATTCTCAACTGTTTATGATTTCACAGCAGCTTTATGTTGTTCCGCTGCGACCTTTTGTGCAGCGATTTTTGCTTTTGCGTCAGTATTTGCAGCTTTGGCAGCATGGGCTGAAGTTTTAGCTTCTGATTTTGCTTGTGTTGCAAGATGCTGTGCTTGAGCTGCATCATGTTTTGCTAATTTTTGATTATGTTTTACTTTACTCTGAGCCAATTGGCTGGCTTGTTTTGCATCGTGTCGAGCGACTTTTGCATCATGCTGCGCAGCTTGTGCTGCATGTGTAGCAGTACGTTCCTGATGTTTTGCATCTTTAGCAATAGAAACACAAGTACCACCTTTATGGTTTGCACCTGTACCACCTGTAAGTGTGGTGCCTTGTGGACATGCAAACGCAGTTGCACTAAGCATTGTAAAGATACCTGCTGTTAGAATTGTGCTGATTTTTTTCATTGCTATTGTTCTATGAAAATAGGCATTAGTGCCTATGGGTAAATTTATAGCAGAACGGTAGAGATTTAAGTCGTTGCACTGTGGTGACTCAGCAACCAAATCATGTATTCGTGTCGATATAATTTTGTTTTTAAGCAGGTTTTAAGTTTTTAAATATGCTTATTTTTTGGCTTGGGCTTTTGCCTAAAATTAAAAAAGCCAGCAAATTGCTGGCTTCTTATGAGTACTGTCTTATACGTTAAAACGGAAGTGTAAAACATCGCCATCTTGAACGATGTATGTTTTACCTTCTAAACGCCATTTACCTGCTTCTTTAGCGCCAGCTTCACCGTTATATTGAACGAAGTCGTTGTAGGCAACACATTCAGCACGAATAAAGCCTTTTTCGAAGTCAGTGTGAATTACACCTGCAGCTTGAGGTGCAGTTGCACCAATTTTTACTGTCCAAGCACGAACTTCTTGTACACCAGCTGTGAAGTATGTTTGAAGGCCGAGTAAGCCATAGCCTGCACGAATAACTAAGTTTAGACCAGGTTCTTCCATGCCTAAAGCTTCAAGGAATTCAGCACGATCTTCATCTTCAAGTAATGAAATTTCTGCTTCGATTTGGTTGCAAAGTGGAACCACAATCGCATTTTCTTCTGCAGCTAATTTTTGCACTGCTTCTAAGTGAGGGTTATTTTCGAAACCATCTTCTGCAACGTTGGCAATATACATGGTTGGTTTAAGGGTTAAGAAGCCATAACCACGCACCAATTTACGTTCATCTTCATCAAGGTCAGCTGCACGCGCAGGTTTACCTTCATCCAGTAAAGGTAAGATTTTGTCTAAAACAGCTTTGGTCGCAATCGCTTCTTTATCGCCACCTTTTGCAGATTTTGCTAGACGTGTAATTGCTTTAGAAACAGCTTCTAAGTCAGCAAGTGCAAGTTCAGTGTTGATTGTTGCGATATCGTCAAGTGGATCAATTTTGCCATTTACGTGAATGACATTCTCGTCTTCAAAACAACGTACAACATGTGCAATAGCATCCGTTTCACGAATGTTAGCTAAGAATTGGTTACCAAGGCCTTCACCTTTAGATGCACCAGCGACGAGACCTGCGATATCCACAAATTCCATCGTGGTTGGGACAACACGTTGTGGGTTTACAATTTCAGCAAGTTTATCCATACGTGGGTCAGGTACAGGTACGATCCCAGTATTTGGCTCAATTGTACAGAATGGGAAGTTTTCAGCAGCAATCGCAGCTTTGGTTAATGCGTTGAAAAGCGTTGATTTACCAACGTTCGGCAGGCCGACAATACCACAGTTAAAACCCATGAAATAACTCACAAAGTATTATAAAAAAATTGTGGATGATTTTACATGAAAGCCATAATAAAGTCAGGTGATATGGGCAGGAGAATGTATATCTTATTGAATCGCGCTGAGATAGAGATGAATTCACGTCTGAATAAAGCTTGAGTTGCACTACGGATGCAGAATAGGTGCAAAAATGACATTGTGTTTCAATAACACAGTGACTAAAGTATCCCTATAAAATTACTGGGTTTTATAAACTACAGTTACAACAAAAAACTTGGAGCATTTATGCGAACTCTCTACCAGTTTCCACTCTCACATTTTTGTGAAAAGGCGCGCTGGTTACTCGATCATAAAGAGTTGGATTATGTGGCTCATAATTTAATGCCGGGTGTACATCGTGCATTTGCACAGCTTAAAACAGGGCAAAACAAATTACCGATTTTACGTGATCAAGATCATTGGGTTGCAGATTCAACTCAAATCGCCTTTTACTTGGATGCGACCTACCCCGAACATAGTCTGATCCGTCCAGATGTCAAACTGCGTGAAGACGCTTTAGAAATTAATGAACTCTCCATTGAGTTAGGCCAACATGTGCGCCGTTGGGGGTTAGCACATGTATTAAATGAAAGTGAAGAATCACTTGATATTTTAATTGGTGAAAAAGGCTATTTACGTCAGTTTGAGAAATATTCAAAGCCCATTATAAAGGCACTGGTTTCTAAAGGTTATCAATTAGATACGGATAAGGTTGCGGCATCTCGTGAACGATTGGATGAAATTGTGATTGATTTAAATCAACGTCTGATCGAACAAGGTGGGCGTTATTTTGTAGGCGACCGATTAGGTTTGGCTGATATTGCAGTGTGTTCAATGTTAGCGCCGATATTAGAGATTGTCGGAACACCGTGGGAAAAAGAGCATGGCGAAACTTTGTCAGAAGAGTTTAAAGATTACAAAGCTTATTTGAGCGATTTACCTTTAGGTCAATATGTACAACGTATATACCAAACAGAACGTAACGCACGGGTAGATTGGCGTGGTGTATAAGCTCTTTATATGAAAACTTTGCGTCATACTGCTTTAAAAAAGCGCGCCTAACAGCGCGCTTTTTCATCAGACATTCAATCCTTAAATATAGCTTTGTTGTTGAATATCCAAAATATTCAGCACTGGACTGATACTATCGGCTTGTAAAGTATTCAGCGGCATAACCGGGTAGAAGATATTGCCTATTGCATCTTTAATACTTGGGATAATGGTGGAGATATCAAAATCACCTTGAGCAGAACCTAAATTTTCCAATAGGTCATTAATATTCGGTAATTGGCCTGTGAGGTTTTCAGTCAATTGGTTGAACTGATCCGTAATAGAACCCAGATCAATTTTTTCTGAAGCAAGATTGCCGAGTAAATCGCCAAGATCTGGAATGGTCAGTTGATCGAGGAACTGAGTCGCTTCACCTTTGCTGTCCATCAGAGCAATGACTGGTTTCAACGAATTAATCACTTGATTTAAATCAGTTGAAAGCGTCAGTAAGGATGGATTGTTGACCACATCCAAAATGGTGCTCACGCTATTTAATACATCATAAATCGCTTTGACGGTTTGAGCCTGATCCGTATCGATGACATCGCTTTTTGCCAGTAAATCTAGAAGCGGATTAAGTCCTTTGATCACCCCTGAAATGGTCTCAGGGACATTCCCTTGGTTGGCTGATGAAATGGCGGTCACTAGATTGGTCACACTTCCAATCACAGTCGGTAAAGCATGACTCAATTGTTCCATATCAATAGATGAGTTGTCTTTATTGATTGAAGCTAATAAAGGTAGGAGGGCACTCGTTGCACCTTGTGCAATTTGCCCAAAGTCAATGTTTCCAGAAGACGAGCTCCCAATCATCTGAATAATGGGTTGCGCATATTCTAAAACTTGGTTGAGTGTATTGATAATTTGTGTTGCATCCGTTGACCCTGTTGCGCTTCCAAGCATAGCAAGCAGTGGTTTTATGGCATTTACAGCGCTACTAATATTGTCAGGAAGATTGCCTTGGTTATTGGTGCTACTCAGTAAACTTTGCAAGCTGTTGACAATGGTAGGTAAAGATTGAACCAACTGATTCATCTCTGTTGAGCCAGCGTTGCTACCTAAGTTTTGTAGGAGTGGTTGCAGAGTTGTCATCAATGTCTTGAGTGCATCCGAATTTGAACCGTTATTGGATGTAAGACTTTGAATCGTGCTAATCACTTGGGGAAGCGATTTAGTCAGTGCGCTAAAATCAAAAGACTTTGTGCCACCTAAATTACCCAATAATCCTGTCAGCGTATCCGTGATATTGGTTGTAGGTTTAAGCGGGCTAAGTAGGTTACTGACCGTGCTGCTAATTGTACTGAGCTGTAGGGAAGGACTTAGTACAGAACTTAATTTTGAGCTGAGTGAACTCAGTGATTTAATTGCAATGTTTATTCTTCCGTTTTTGTTTTTTTGTATATTTATGAACCGCCGCTATTTTTTAATGTAATTACCAAACCAAGTAAATAAGTGAAAAAAAAGAAATGTGACATAGAGCGCACATTGAAAAATAAAGTAAAAATAAAAAATTGAAAAATATAAATAAAATATCTCTCCCTTTTATCTGAAATTGATTTATTCAGATCAATGGAATGCATCGAGAAGCTTTATTGGTAGGTTGTCTAAAGACGTCATTTAGAATATAAAAACTAAACTTTGATGAAAAAACATTCATTTAATCGTCGAATTAATGCAAATTATTATGTTCATAATGCGTATGAGCTTTATTATTTTTAATAAATCATGCTATACATGAGAAAACTTGCACATAAATGCTGATTTTAAAATTTAAAATAACATTGAAAATGACAACAGGCGTTTGATGAATTGGGATCATCAGCACTGTTTTCAAAAATGGCTGGAGTAGACTGATGGAACTAGACCGTTTTGATAAACAAATTTTAGAAATTTTGACCCATGAAGATGTCAATTTAAATGAACTGTCAGAGCGGGTGAATTTATCGGTCAGTTCAGTTCATCGTCGGATCAAACAATTGATTGATCACAATATTATCAGTGGTCTAAAACGTGAAATTAATTATCAAAAATTGGGCTTTAGTTTGCATGTGCTGCTACAGGTGTCCTTAAGCAAACATGATACCGATACATTTGCTAAATTTTTAGAAGAACTTGAAAGTATTCCAGAAGTCATTAATGCATTTTTAGTGACAGGGCAGTCGGCAGATTTTATTGTGGAAGTCGTTGCACGTGATATGGAAAACTATAGTGAAATTTTACTCAAGCGCATTGGTAAAATTGAACACGTAGTTGCATTACATTCGAGCTTTGTAATTAAGCAATATAACGTTTTTAACTGTAATGGATTGTTAAATAAGGTTTAAATTTTGCATAGGATTTAAACTCATTTTTCGCTAATGTTTGAAAATATAAAACGCACCGATGGGGTGCGTTTTATACTTCAGTCGATTGAATTATAAAGCTTCTAACTCAGCCATCACTTCATCGGTGAATTCAACGTTGGTATACACGTTTTGAACGTCGTCAAGATCTTCAAACATATCAATCATTTTGATGATTTTTTTCGCTTGTTCGATATCTGAAATTAACGCTTTAGTTGAAGGGTTCATGACCACTTCGGCGTTATCAGATTTTAAACCTGCTGCTGCAAGTGCATCCTGAACCTCACCGAAAGTTTCAGGTGTGGTGATAACTAGAATTTCTTCTTCGTCCACTTCGATGTCTTCAGCACCCGCTTCTAAAGCGACGTCCATGATTTGATCTTCTAAAGAAACATCTTCAAAAGTAATCTCACCACGTTTGGTAAACATATAAGCTACTGAACCAGCAGTACCTAAATTACCATCAGTTTTCGAGAAGCAATGACGAACGTCAGGAACAGTACGGTTCAAGTTATCCGTCATTGTTTCAATGATGACCGCAACACCACCAACGCCATATCCTTCGTAGGTTACTTCTTTTAGATCGGTATTTTCTTCACCGCCCACACCACGTTGGATCGCACGGTTAATGGTGTCACGTGTCATGTTTGCAACTAATGCTTTTTCAACAACAGCACGTAAACGTGGGTTAGACGCTACATCACCGCCGCCTAAGCGTGCAGCTGTCACGATTTCACGGATAAATTTTGTGAATACTTTAGCGCGGCTTGCATCTTGTTTTGCTTTACGATGCTTAGTATTAGCCCACTTGGAATGACCCGCCATGCGAAATATGCTCCTTGTAGATTGGCCTTATGCCTATCAAATTGAGCAAATTCTACCATAATGGCTTTTTTGTGTGAAAGTACTGGATTTCAGGAAATGTGTAGTTGAAAAAAAAATATCCAAATTTGAGAAAATAATGAGAAATGTCAAAACACTCGTACTGTAATTTTTCTTATGATGAGAATCGGGCTGAAAGAGTAAGTTCGATCTTTTTATAAAAGGAAGATATAAATGCACAATGCATGGAGCACGTGACATTTATATCTTTAAATACGTATTTCGTTAAAACGTGAATGGCGCTTAGTCTTTATTTTTAGGTTCTGGGATCACGATATCTAAACCTACTTTATCTTTATAGAGTTGCTTAATTAAAGCTAAATCGTGATCGAGCTCAGTCGGGTAAATCTTACCGAAAATACCACCTTGTTTGGTTTTTGAGTTGGCATACATTAATACAATTGGCACACCTGCTGCTTTAGCAATATACCAAAAGCCTGTACGAATCGGTTTTCGTGCTTCACCACGTTCTGCACGGGTCGCTTCTGGAGCAATGACTAAATTAAATTTTTCGTTAGCTTCAAAATGCTCAACCATTTGAGTCACTATGTCTTTATTGGCTTTACGGTCTACAGGAATACCGCCAATCGCTTCAAGAACAGGTTTAAATGGACCTTTAAAGAGTTCTTTTTTAATCAGCGTGTGAATTTTGATGTCGTAAATTTGGCAAAGGGCCAATGAAAGAACAGCATCCATCATTGAGGTGTGTTCAAAGCCGACGATCACTTGTTTATTTTCTAAAACATCAGGTTCTACGTGGTATTTCCAGCCCGCCAATTTAAATGCAGATTCGCCAATAAACTTTTTCAACATAGTCGGTGATACGGTGATTTAAAAAAGGTGTAATTTCTGCTTGTTTGTCGTATGAGTCAAGAGGATTTAAGTGAGCTTTGATCTGAATTGTGCATATATTTCAAATTGGAATAAGAAGGGCGGATTGAAGAATTATACTTTTTAGCAATAAAACGGTTAAATTTTATATAGCAAAGCTATCATCATAGATAAAAATACTCTTAAAAATTTGCTAAATATGGCTAGGCACCGTCAGAAATTCTTATTAGACTTTTGTCGTAGGTTAAAACTTTTAACCTGTTGGTCTTAACTCGTTTTCTAACGGAGAACTCAAGCATGATTTATTTAACTGCTGTGTTATTCGCTGTTGCTATGTTTGCTTTGATTGTTATTTGGTCAATTATTGAGTTTTATTTGGACTTAAGAAAGCCTGAACAGGTTGAGTCTTAATATTGGCCGAAATTTATAGGCCCCATAGTTGATTTATTAATACCATATATTTTATATAATAATTATGTTTAATTAATAGTAAAAAGATATTAATGTGGTTTTGTTATTGAGTCTTGAGCTTGTATCTCAATAGATATTTTTTAGATTTTCAATATTAGATATTCTTGAGCAGGTTTCAGAAATGGCTATTCCTTGTTGTAAAAGGCTTTGATGCATAAACCTTCAAAGGGTGAGTTATCCCCAATCCATTTAAATTTAGTAACAACTTGGGTGTGAGGTCTACCTAATTCCGTAAACCTATTCAGAACTGCCACACGCGCATAAATTTCATTAACCTGACTTTGAAAATGTCTTGCCGTCAGCTTATCTCCTAATTATTTGATGCAATGCATCTTGGTTTCCACCAAACTGCGACGGTGATAGCCTGACAGTTTTCCATAGAGTTCTGCCTAAATGTTTAACCGTTTGAAGTAACTTATTTCGCTCTAGCGAGCTAGCTTTTTATCTTTCGATGGTTTTGCATTTTTCTTAGGTGGAATCACTGCATGTGCTTGACGATCTAAATTCACTTGTCTGCAGCACTTCGTGTCGTACGCCCCATTGGTATAGACAGAATCTATTCCCTCATCTAGTGGTATTTGTTCCAGAAAATCACTAAGTACTTGTGAATCACTGACATTATTTTTCGTAAGCTGAACAGCACGTCTTTGAAGCGTTTCAGCATCAATACCAATATGCAGTTTATGCCATTGCCGACGTTATTCAGGCTGATGCTTTTTACGCTTCCATTCGCATTTAGCTAAAAATTTTAAACTCTTAGAGTCGATGAGTAAGTGTAGCCCACTACAACTTTTCTGATAGCTTATTACAATATCCATATGCTTTAGTCGTCTACAAAGGGTAGAGTACAAATATCACTGATATTCGGGGCTGCTCAGCCACAGAGTTTAATCAGGCTTTAGCAAAGCCTGTGACTATGCGTAAAGTAAGGTGGAATAGAGATTTGATTATTAAAACAGCATTGAATCGCTGTATCGGAATAAGTTTGATTTTGTCCGTGCTAACTTTGTGGTTACGCATACCATTGGGTCTTAGGATCAAACCAGATTGAAATATTTCGTCGCTTGATTAAAGGTTGGTTATATGCGGACCAATTTAGTTGTTTGGTAGATTTTTATCAAGTTAGCACTTACCGTTGGACAGATTGGTCTTCTTGTTAGTGCTGTTGCGCCACATCTGGGTTCAGCTGTACTTAAAAATGTGACAACAAAACTGTCGCAACATGCAGTCATGGCTTTTTAATGAGTGTACGTGTGATTGCTGGTTTGAATGTAATAACATTAAGTCTGGTTGCTGTTGAAATAGAACTAAAAAATGGGTCTGACGATGCTTTAGAAGATTGGTGTCAAAAAACACCTTTTAGGAAAGCAAATAGTAAAGAGACGCCTTTTAAAAATGAAGATGAAGAGTATCAAGAGTTTGCTAAGGCTGTTGTGAGCTTATAAGTATGTATAGAGAAGATATGATTAAATTAGAAGGCTATATTAGAGAGTTAGAAGTTTATCAGGGTGTATTAAATGCTCTAGGTGGAAAGGGAGACTCATTAATAGCTTCATCTGCAATTCTTGGAACCTTAGCAGGCAATGTTACTTTGGGAACACAAAGTGTATTTTTGGCTTCTCAGTCACGTTTGCATATCGAAACTCTTGTTATGAAAATTAATGGAAAGATATGCGTTGGCCAATTTCATCGTGTTTTATTACAACAGAATGAATATGTAGTTTGTGTTGCGAAAAAAATTGAAGAAAATGTTTATGAGTTATTTTCTGTTCTAAGCCCTTCAACAGGCATCCTACACATGCAAGTTGGAATGGGGGCCTCGATAACAAATTTTAAAAAATCCACAAACAAGGGGGGACTAGTATGGTTTACACTAACTTGTGTTATTGCTTTCACTTTTATAATTGTACTCCCTCAAAATTTTGATTTAGTAAATTTTTTAATATTCTTTTCTGCGATTTTTACTTTTTATTTTTTATTTATGTATATTATTAAAAGTTCCGCAGCTTCATTAATATATCTCAGTGAAAACTCAGAACAAATTTTTGACTTGTATGGCTTTAAAAATCCTCAAGAAATATATCTATTTACTGCACGACATGAAGATACATCAGAGAAATTAATTTTAGAATCTATTTACGATTATCGAAAAGTTATTAAAGATGATCCTTATCCTGAGGATTATTCTGATAAGAAATGAAAAAGTCTATTTTATCTTTAATTGCATATTTTGCCCAAGATAATGATATCCAAAAATGGATTCGTAAATGTTTATTATCAACGGATCAAAGTATAATTAGGTTTGATACTATTCAACAACAAATGTTGGGCCTAAAGTCGGTATACAATTAATATGAAAAGTAAAATTAAAAAACACGTCTTTGGTTATGATGTGTTTGAGCAGAATATTCCTTTTTCTCATTTAGATGAAGGAGACGTTCTACTTAAACCAGAAAATGATTCTAAACGTAATCATAACTGGTCATTTATTAGCATGAATGATGATTATATTGAATTGATTGATCAATCTTATGCAAGGTTAGGAAAAGGAATAAGTTTATTAATTCCAATGTTTCCATTATTTTTATTGAGACTGTAAATTAAATTGTGTAATTGCCTGAATTTGCTATGTTCATATTCACAACGGAGTCAGGCAACATGATGAACGAACAAAAACTAAAAGACCTTGCAGCAGAATTTGCTAAAGGAATC